>JBPCOE010000074.1:0-27231 GCA_051000605.1 Jatrophihabitans sp. | reverse complement strand
GCCGCGATATCGGTGAGGGAGATTTCCAGCACGTTCAGGTCCAGGGAACCGGCGATATCCGCGACAGCGACCCGGATCAACTCCGCGCGCCGGATCTCACGGATCGCGCGGACGGCGCTCGCACCATCGTCGTGCCGCTCGATCGCCGCCCGCATCACCTCAAGAATCGCCCCCCGCTTCAACGGGATCCGGGCCTGCGAGGAGCCGAAGAACGCCACCGAGGACGGCGCGCCCTCGATCAGCGAACCGGCATACCGGCTGTTGGCCAGCACGCGGGCCAACAGCTGCGCCGCGCCACCCTCGTCACGCAGCATCTTGAGGTACCAGTGAGTGCCGCCCAGCCGATCACTGATCCTGCGGAATGCGAGCAGCCCGAGGTCGGGATCTGCCTCCTGCGCGAACCATTGCAGCATGACCGGCAACAGGGTGCGCTGAATCGCGGCGCGCCTGCTGACCCCGCTGGTCAACGCCTGAATATGACCGATGGCGCCCTTCGGGTCGGCATACCCCAGTGCCGCGAACCGGTCCTGAGCGCTGTCCAGCGAGAGGCACGCATCGTCGTCGCTGAGCCGTGCGACAGCGGAGAGCAGAGGACGGAAGAACAAGCGTTCGTAGAGCCGGCGAACGTCACGCGCCGTGGTGCGCCACAGCATGACGACCCCTTCGGCCGGGTCGCCTTTCACGCCCAGAGCGCGCCCGAGCGGTCGCAGTTGCTCCGGGTCGATCGGCATCAGGTGGGTGCGCCGCATCCGGGACAGCTGGATCCGGTGCTCCAGTACCCGCAGAATCCGGTAACACCGGTCCAGTTCGTGGCCAGCCTGCCGCCCTACGTAGCCGCCTTGCACCAATGAGTCAATGGCGGACAACGTGCTGCGGTCCCGCAACCGGTCATCGGTTCGTCCGTGGACGAGCTGTAGCAACTGCGTGCTGAACTCGACGTCCCGCAGCCCGCCCGGGCCCAGTTTCAACTGCCGCTCAGATTCACTGGCCGGCACGTACTGCTCGACCCGGGCCCGCATCGCCTGCACGTCCTCGACGAAGTGCTCCCTTGTCGAGGCCTGCCACACCCTCGGCGACATCGCGTCGAGGTAGGCAGCCCCCACCGCGGCATCGCCCGCGACGTGTCGCGCCTTTAGCAGCGCCTGGAACTCCCACGTCTTGGCCCAGCGCTGGTAGTACGCCTCGTGGCTGGCCAGGGTGCGCACGAGCGGACCGTCCTTGCCCTCGGGCCGCAGATTCGCGTCGACCTCCCAGGCCGCAGAGTGGCACACCCGCATCATCTCGGCGGCGAGGCGCGTCGCGGTACGCAGGGCGGCGTCGATCGCCGAGTCGTCCGCCGCACCGTCTCCGGCATCGTCTTCGGCGCGGACGGGCTCACCGACGAACACGACGTCGACGTCGGACACGTAATTGAGCTCACGCGAGCCGGTCTTGCCCATTGCGATCACGGCCAACCGGCACGGCGCCACGCCCTCGGGCAGCGCGATCGCCGCCAAGGCGAGACCGGCCTGCAACGTGTGCCCGGCCAGGTCGGCGAGCGTCTCGGTGACGGCCTGCACGTCGAGGTCACCGGCGATGTCGCGCCCGGCGATCGCTACGACCTCGCGGCGGTAGGCGGTGCGCAGCGCCAGGATCGCGTCTGGGCCGGTGCCGCTCGCCGGGGCGCCGCACGTCCCGGTGACGGGGTCATCGGAGTAGGCGCCGATCGCAGCGCAGAGTCGCGCGGGGATGCCGCCGAGGTCGAGGTCGTCGAGCAGGACCTCCCAGTGTGCGGGGTAGGCAATGAGGTGGGCGGCGATCTCCGCCGACACTCCGAGCAGTCCGAACAACCGGGCCCGCAGCTCGGGCAGCAGCTGCAGTGCCTCGCGCAGGCCACGGGCGTCCGGCGAGGCCGCCATCTGCGCGAGGGCGGCCAGCGCGGCGTCCGGGTCGGCCGTGCGGGCGAGGGCGGCGACGGCAACGGCCGCCTCGTCACTCGTCGGGGCGTTGGTCGTGGGGTTCCACCACGACAGCGGTGGTTCGGTCAGCAGTTCGGCCGCTCGGGCGGCGTCGGTGAACGAGAACCGTGCCAGCCGGGCGGCGATCCGGGCGTCCGCCGGTTCAGTCACCCGGCGACCGCCCAGCGGTCGGCGGACGGAGCGTCGGCAACCCCAGCCCCTGCGACGACGTGCGGGACGCGCCGGCCTCGGCGGCGAGCGCGGCCCGGATGGCGGCCGGATCGGTAACCGGCGCGGCGGTCGAAGTACGGACGCCCCGCGGCGCAGGGACGGCGCCCGGATCGCGCACCACGGCCGCGAAGGCGTTGACGAAGGGAGCCCAAACCTCCTCGACGTCGGCCTGGACCGCCGCCGCACGGCTCACGATGAGCTCGAGGTCGAACCCGTTCAGTCGCTGGACGTCCGCCCGGGCCCATCCTTCGACGACCGGCTGGTTGCTCTCGATGTGGAACTGGATCCCCCAGGCCAGCCGGCCGATCCGGAAGGCCTGGTTCGCGCAGCTCGGCGAGGTGGCGAGGTGGACGGCCGCGGGCGGCAGCACGCTGACCGTGTCGTAGTGCCACTGGATGACGTCGGGGGTGATCGGCATCGGCCCGAACAGGGGGTCGGTGGCTGCCGCGGCGCGCTTGGCGATCAGCTGCGCGCCGAGTTCGGGGCCTTCGGGGTTCGGTTCGACCCGCCCTCCGGTCGCGACCGCCAGCAGCTGGGCGCCCAGGCAGATCGCGAGGGTAGGGATCTCGTCGCGGACGGCGGCCCGCAGCAGGTTCCTGACATCGGCAAGGAACGGATATTGCGCGTCGTCGTGCGCGCTCATCGGACCGCCGAGCACGACGATGCCGCCGTAGGCCGACAAGTCGTCCGGCACCTGCGCGCCGCAGGTGAGATCGCAGACCCCGACGTCGACACCGCCGGCGGTGAGCCAGTCGGCAAGCCGGCCAGGCGGGTCGGCGGGGTCGAGTTGGAGCACCACCACGCGCGCCGGATCCACGTCCCAACCCTACCGAGGGCGGTCCGGAGTCAGTTGCGGTCCTTGGGCACCTGATGGACGATCCAGGGCGGTGGACGACGCGCCCGGCGCAGCGGTGCTACCCGGCGAGGATTCTTGGCACCAAGCCTGCCGCCCGCGCAGACCAGGACTCCCTATGACAACAGGTCGATAACACGCCGTCCGCGCCATGATCCGACATATACGGTGTTCGCCATGCGCAATGATCGTCCGAGCGGTGAGCACTCGGACGTCAGCGCCAGCGCCTACGCGATCACGCGCACGTACCGCGTCGACCGCAAGTCCGTCCGGGCGCTCGACGGCGTGGCCAAGGACTTCGTGCGCGGCGCGCTCACCGTCATCGCCGGCCCGTCCGGTTCTGGCAAGTCCTCGCTGCTGCGCATCCTCGCCTGCATCGAGCGGCCCGATTCCGGCTATCTGCAGATCGGCGGTGAGTCGGTGGCCGAGGTCGGCACCCGCCGCCGCCGCCGGTTGCGGCGCCGGCGGATCGGCTACATCTTCCAGGATCCGGTCGACAACCTCGTCGAGTACCTCACCGCCGGGGAGCAGTTGACGACGGCTGCCAGGCTGCGCGGCACCAAGGTGTCCCGCGACGAGATCACCCGGCTGCTCGACTCGCTCAGCCTGGACGGTCGCCGCCATCACAAGCCGCACCAGCTCTCCGGCGGCGAGCAGCAACGGGTGGCGGTCGCGTGCGCGATGATCGGCGGTCCGACGCTGGTCGTCGCCGACGAGCCGACCGCCGAGCTCGACTCGGTCTCGGCCGACCGAGTGCTCGACGGCATCGGGGCGCTGTGCCGCACGGGAGCCTCGTTCGTCCTCGCCTCCCACGACCCCCGCGTGATCGATCGCGCCGATCACTTACTGCGGCTGGAGCACGGCCGCACAGTCGAAACGTGGTGAACCGGTGATCGCCACGGCAGTGTCGACGGTCGTGCGGGCGAGCGATCTGGTGAAGACGTTCCGGCGCGGCTCCGAAACCGTCCGTGCGCTGCGCGGCACCGACCTGCTGGTGCAGGCCGGTCAGATCATCGGCATCTCCGGTGCGTCCGGCTCGGGCAAGTCGACCCTGCTCGCGGTGTTGTGCGGCTGGGAGATCCCCGACAGCGGCACGGTCGAATTCGGCGACGGCACGCTGCCGCCGCTCGACGTGCCGTGGGCCGACCTCGCGCTCCTGCCCCAGACCCTCGGGCTGCTCGATGACCTGCCTGCGCTGGAGAACGTGCTGCTGCCCGCCCGCCTCACCGGCTGCGAGGACGACTACCGCGAGCGGGCGACGACGCTGATGACTCGCCTCGGCGTCGATCATCTCGCGACGCGGTTCTCCGACCAGATGTCGCTCGGTGAGCAGCAGCGCATCGCCGTGGCCCGCGCTGCGCTGTTGCAGCCGCGCCTCATGCTGGCCGACGAGCCCACTGCACACCAGGACCACGGCTGGGCCAACGTCGTACTGGATCTACTGCGCGAATTCACCGACGAGGGTGGTGCGTGCGTGCTCGTCAGCCACCACCGGCAGGCGCTCGAGCGCGCCGACACGATCCTGCACATGGCCGACGGAGTCCTGGGGCCGGCGGCGTGACCCACCAGCGCTTCCGCGGCGGGGCATTCTCGACACTGCCCTGGCTGCGCGCGCCGATCCTGCTGCTGCGCCGGCCGGTCGTGTTCGTGGCGATCGTGGGCGCCTCGGCCATCCTGGCGATGGCGTCGGCGTCGGGACCGCTGTTCCTGTCGTCCATCGGCAGCGCGAGCCTGCGCGCGCAGGCCCGGCAGACCTGCCCGGAGAACAGCCAGCCCGGTCTCGAGGTCGGCGCGACGGGCGCCCAGGCCGGCGCCACAGCCGCGTCCGCTGCCGCCGCGTTGCGTGGCCAGGGGCTGCCGGCGCCGAACGTGACGGCGGTCGGTGAGACGCAGGTGCAGGATTCTCTCGTGCACCTGTTCTCCGGGCCGGGGGCCCTCGATCACGTGCACAAGCTGACCACGAGCGCCGGCCCGGGCGTCTGGCTGCCGGACAATTTCGCGAGGGCAATCGGGGGCGCGCGCCCCGGTGCCACGATCACCACGACGGACGGCAAGCCGCTCCGCGTCGCCGGCATCTACCGCGCCCTGGCCCCGGACCCCTACTCGCTGTCCAACCTGCCGCGGTACTGGTGCAGCTGGACGAACATCATCGTCGCCACGGTGGCCAAGGACTCCGACATTGCGAGCACCCGCCCCGACCTGCGCCAGGGCGATCTGCTTATCACCGATCAGACCACCGTGGCCCGCACCGTCTCCGGGACCGTCCGCCTCGGTGTGCACTCGCCGTTGTCGACCTCGACGCACCCGCTCGCCGAGTTCGACGCCGCCGCGAAACGATTGGCGACCGCCGCGACCATCGCCCACACCCGGGTCGACGACCACCTGAGCCAGCTGACCCATCGCGCGCACGTCTCCCGGTCCGGGCTCACCGGTTCGATCGTCCCGATCGAGGCCGCCGGGATCGTCATCGCCGGGCTGCTCGTGGGCGGCGCCGGTGCGTTCTGGGCCAACGCCCGCCGACGCGAGATCCGCATGCTCGTCGCGCGTGGGGTCGGGCCGTCCGCGCTCGCGGTCAAGGCCGTCCTCGAGACCCTCGTCCCGGCGGCGATCGGGGCGGCGGTCGGTTTCGCCGGCACGCTGTGGCTGGTGCGTGCGGTCGGACCGTCGCGGGTGCTCGAATCGGACGCACCGTGGCGGGCGGCCGCCGTCGTCACCGGCTCGCTGGCGCTCGGCCTCGTCCTCATCGCCGCGATCGGCGGCCTAGCCGCACGCGATCGCACGACCGGCCGCACGGTTTCCTGGGCGGCCCGGGTGCCCTGGGAACTCGCCCTCATCACCGCCGCGGTGATCATCGCGACGGCCGGCCTGAACGACTCCGCGGTCAGCGTCCGGCTCAACATCGTCAGCATCAGCGCGCTCGTGATCCTCTACCCCCTGCTCGGCGCGACGGGCGCACTTTTGCTGCTCGGCCGCTTCGCCGGCGCGTTCCTGCCCGCGCTGGGGCGAGGCGCGCGGCGCAGCCCGGACGCGGTGTTCCTCGCCCTGCGCCGCATGTCGCGATCTCGGCTCATCGCGGTCGGGCTCGTCGTCGGGACGGCGCTGCCCTGCTGCCTTCTCATGTACGGCAGCACCGTGCGCGACACCGTGAGCCGCGAGGTCACCCAGAAGTACGAAACCAACCTCGGCGCACCGCACGTCCTACAGGTGTATGGCGTGCACAACAGCGCCGTCGCCCTCGGCCCGCACGGCACGCAGATCGCCGCCTACGAGGACGCCACCGCCGGCAACGATCAGGTGCACGTGCTCGGCGTCGACACCTTGACCTTCGCCGACTTCGCGTACGTCTCCGATGACCAGCGCGCCGAGGTCCACCGGCTGACGCCCGGCTCGTCCGAGGTGCCCGCGATCGTCGTCAACCAACAGGGCCGCTCGGCGACGGATCTGCGGATCAGCCGTTCCGCCCTGACGATCCGTCCGATCGCGCACGACGCCGTCTTCCCCGGCCTGCGTGACGGCACCAAGACCTTGATCGTCGTGGACATCCGCGCCCTCGCCCACGTCGACGAGGGCGTCGAACGAACCAACCAGATCTGGACCAGCGAGGCGCAGTACGGCGCCGCGCGGCGGATCGTCGCGGCGCAGCGCTACTCGGTGCTGTTCGAGCTGACGTCCAAAGTGGTGATCGACACGACCGGACTGCTGCCCGTGACCTGGGTCTTCGGTTACCTGCGCGCGCTCGCGATCCTCATCGGCATCGTGGCCGTCGCCGGTCTGGTGTTCGGCCTGGCTGCGCGCACCCGCAGCCGGCGGGTGTCCTACGTCCTGAGCCGGCGGATGGGGATGTCGAAGCTCACGCACGTCAACTCGCTTTTGCTCGAGCTCACCACGGTGCTGGGGCTGGGCTGGGTCGCCGGCTCGGGGCTCGGCCTCGGTTCGTTCGGTCTCGTGTTCCGCCGCCTCGACGTCTTCCCGAGCCTGCTGCCGCCCGCGAGTTTCTCGGTGCCGACCGGCCCGCTCGTCGTCGCCGCGATCATCGTCGCGGTCGTGATCGTGCTGGCCTCGCTCGCGACGCAGGCGCTCGCCGAACGCACCAGACCGGCCGAGATCCTGCGCCTCGAGTGACGACACACCGACGTCGCCCGGCCCGTGGCGGCGCCTGGGTCAGCCTCCCATGGCAGCGCGCCCCGCTGCTGCTGCTCCGGCAGCGGGTGGTGTTCCTGGCCATCGTCGGCGCGGCGGCGGTACTGGCCGTCGCCGCTGCCTCAGGGCCGCTGTTCCTGTCGACACTCGGCATTGCGAGCCTGCACGCGCAGGCCGAGCACACCTGCCCGGAGAACGCGGCCCCGACCATGAGCGCGGACGTCGCGACCGCGGTACTGAGCAAGGCACAGCGCAGCGGGCTGACGGCCCTGGCTCGCCACCGTCTGCCGCACGCCTACTCGGCCGCGATCGGCGAGACGCGTGTGCAGGCGACCGGCGTGCATCTGTTCGCCCGGCCCGGCGCACTCGACCATGTCCAGCGGCTGACCGCGCGAAACGGCGCCGGCGCGTGGATCCCCGACACGTTCGCCCGTGGCCTCGGCTACCGCCCGGGTTCGACGATCACTACGGTGCGCGGCGCCCGAATCCGCGTCGCCGGCGTCTATCGTGACCTCGCGCCGAGCCCGTTCGAGAAGGTAAACCTGCCGCCCTACTGGTGCAAGTGGTCCGAGGCGATCGTCCCGACTGCGGGCGGCGGGGCGGCGAGTGGCCCGGGCTGGCAGCAGGCCGCGCCCCTGTTGATCGTCGACACGAGCACGGTGTCGCGCGTGGCCGACGACAGCGCATTCATACTGTGGAGCGTCCCCATGTCGACGCAGACGCACACGCTCGACGAGTTCGACGCCGCGCAACAGCGCCTCCAGTCCGCGGCCGCGGACGTCGAACCGACCGCCGAGCCGGCCGGCGACCTGGCGACGGCCAGCGCCGTCGCTCACGCGTCGAAGGGTGGGCTGGCCGGAGTCATCACCCCCATCGAGGTCGCCGGCGTGCTCGTCGCGATCCTGCTCGTGGGCGGCGCCGGCGCATTCTGGGCGTCGGCCCGACGGCGCGAGATCAGGCTGCTCGTCGCAAGGGGGGTCGGGCCCGGAGCGCTCGCGGCCAAGGCGGTGCTCGAGACCGGCGGCCCGGCGATGCTCGGCGCAGCTGCCGGGTACGCCCTCGCCGCGTTTCTTGTGCGGTCCGTCGGCCCGGCGCGCGTCTTCGACGCCCATGCCCGCACGACCGCTGCCGCCGCCGTCGCAGCTGCCCTGGCCGTGGGCCTCGCGGTGGTCGCGATCATCGGTGCCGGCGCCGGACGCGAGCGCACCACCGGACGCCGGCGAGGGTGGCCTGCGCGGATCCCCTGGGAGCTCGGCCTCATCGCGGGCGCCGTCGTCCTCGACCTTCTCTACGCCGGCGAATCGGCGATCTCGCTGGACCATACGATCGTCTCGATCAGACCCGAGATGGTCCTCTACCCGGTGCTGGGCGCGGCCGGGGTCGTGCTGTTCGCCGCCAGGGTCTTCGGCGCCGGGCTGCCGGTACTGGGGCGACTTGCCCGCCGGTTGCCGCCCGCCGCATACCTGGCGTTGCGCGGGGCCGCACGGTCCCGCACGATCGTCGTCGGGCTGATTGTCGGTACCGCGCTGCCCTGCGTGCTGTTGATGTACGGCAGCAGCGTGCGCGACACCGTCCGGCGCGAGGTCACCGCCAAGTACCAGACCAACCTCGGCGCGCCGCACGTCCTGCAAGTCATCGGCGTCGGCCGCTCGGTGCTCGACCTCGGAGACCGCGGCACGCAGGTCGTCGTCTACGACGACCCCGCCACCGATCTCGACGGCGGCGGATTCGCGGTCGTGATCGGCATCGACCCGTCCCGGTTCGCCGACTTCGCGTTCACGACCGACGCGCAACGCGCAGCGGTTGCGCACCTGCACGAGGTCGGTGCAGGTGCAGCCGTTCCGGCAATCCTCGTCCACGGCAACGCCCACCCGCGCGAGCTGCGCGTCGGTGCGAGCACGCTACGGCTCGACGAGGTCGCGTCGTCGGCGGTGTTTCCCGGTCTGCGCTATCCGTCGGCCCCGATGGTCGTTGTCGACGTCCGGTCCTTGTCCCGGATCGACCCCGCGATCGAACGCGACAACCAGTTCTGGACCGACGACGCGCACGTGGCCGCAGCCCGGAGCTTCGTCGACGCCCGCCACTATTCAATCCTCAACGAGTTGACGTCCCAGATCCTGATCAGTACGACCGGGCTGCTGCCCGTCACGTGGGTATTCGGCTACCTGCGGGCGCTCGCGATCCTGGTCGGCGTGGTTGCGCTGGCTGGACTGGTATTCGGTCTCGCCGCCCGCACCCGCTCACGACGTGTGTCCTACGTGCTGAGCCGCCGCATGGGACTGCGTCGTGGCACGCACTTGCGTTCGCTGCTCGGGGAGCTCGGTGTCGTGCTCGGCCTGGGCTGGGCAGGCGGGTCAGCTCTCGGAATCGGAGCACTCGCGCTGATCCGCGGCCGGCTCGACGTTTATCCGTCGCTGCCGCCGGGGCCTGCGTCGACAGTGCCCTTGGCCGTGCTCGGCGCGACGGCGGCCACGACCGGCCTTGCCGTCGTCCTGGCCGCCCTGGCCACGCACCTGCTCGCCGAACGCACCAGGCCGGCCGAGATCCTGCGCCTGGAGTGACTCAGAGGATGGGAAGGTAGCGGCGCAGCTCGAACGGGCTGACCTCGGCCCGGTAGTCGACCCATTCCTCCCGCTTGTTGCGCAGGAAGAAGTCGAAAACGTGTTCGCCGAGAGCTTCGGCGACGAGTTCGGACCCCTCCATTGCCGACAACGCGTCGGCCAGGTTGTGCGGCAGCTCGTCGTAGCCGAGCGCGCGGCGCTCGACGTCGGACAGAGACCACACGTCGTCCTCGGCGCCGGGTGGCAGCTCATAGCCGGCCTCGATGCCCTTCATTCCCGCCGCGAGGATCACCGCGAACGCCAGGTACGGATTGGCCGCGGCGTCCGGGCTGCGCAGCTCCACCCGCGTCGAGTTCGCCTTGCCGGGCTTGTACCGCGGCACCCGCACAAGAGCCGAACGGTTGGCGTGCCCCCAGCAGATGAAGGTCGGCGCCTCGACTATCGCGCCCGGCGAGGCGAACCCCCAGAGCCGCTTGTAGGAGTTGACCCACTGGTTGGTGACGGCGGTGATTTCGCGTGCGTGCGTGAGCAGCCCGGCGATGAACGCACGCGCCGTCTTCGACAGGTTCAGTGGGTCGCTGGAGTCGTGGAACGCGTTCTGGTCGCCCTCGAACAGCGACAGGTGGGTGTGCATACCGCTGCCCGGCTGGTGCTTGAACGGTTTCGGCATGAACGTCGCGTGCGCGCCGTGAGCGATCGCGACCTCTTTGACGACGTGACGGAACGTCATCAGGTTGTCGGCCATCGACAGCGCGTCGGCGTAGCGCAGGTCGATCTCCTGCTGGCCCGGCGCGACCTCGTGATGGCTGAACTCGACCGAGATGCCCAGACCTTCAAGTGCGCCGACCGCAGCCCGCCGGAAATCGTGCGCGACATCATGGCTCGTCATGTCGAAGTATCCGCCGTTGTCGATCGGCAGCGGTTCACTGCCGTCACTCGGCCGGTTCTTGAGCAGGAAGAACTCGAGCTCGGGATGCGTGTAGAACGTGAACCCGCGCTCGGCCGCCTTGGACAGACCACGGCGCAGGACGTAGCGCGGGTCGGCCCATGACGGGGAGCCGTCGGGCATCTGGATATCGCAGAACATGCGGGCCGAATCGGTCGGCCGGCCGTCGTTCTCGGGCAGGATCTGGAAGGTGCCGGGGTCTGGACGGGCGAGCATGTCGCTCTCGCTGGCCCGGCTGAAACCCTCGATGGCAGAGCCGTCGAAACCGATGCCTTCCTCGAACGCGCCGTCCAACTCGGCGGGCGCGACCGCCACGGACTTCAGCGTGCCGAGGACGTCGGTGAACCAGAGACGCACGAATCGGATGTTGCGCTCTTCGATGGTGCGCAGGACGAATTCCCGTTGACCCATCCCGCCTCCCCGGCCGCCCTCACTGTTGTCGTAGCGTTCCAGCATCAGCCCGTGACGTCGCTGTCGTTCCCCGATTCCAGCGAGCCGATGTCGAGATCGTACCCGCCGGCCGCGAAGGCGAGCGTCGTTCGCAACCGAGCGAGGACGCGGAGCCGAGGGTGGGCGGTTCGAAAGCGTAGAAGCGCGAAGCGCAGCGTCGAATCGTCCCCCTCGGCGCAGTGGCCGCCGGTGAAGCGGCCGCCGGTGAAGCACCCCGAACTACTGAGCGCCGCCTGCGATCCAGGTGGACCAAGGAACGCTCCAGTCGCCCCCCTGCCAGTCCTTGATCTTGGGACCGCCGGAGTGGACGACTTGGACGACGTCGCCCACCCGCGAGTGCTGGTAGTACCACTTCGCGTTCGTGTAGTTGAGGTTCAGGCAACCGTGCGAGACGTTCTGGGAGCCCTGCACGCCGACGGTCGAGTCGAGTTCATGCAGGTAGATGCCGTCGGTGCTGATCTTGGTCGCCCAGGGCACGACCAGGCCGTGGTAGCCGTAGGGTGAGTTGGCCGGCAGGCCGTAGCTGTCGGAGGACATGATCGCGGGGTTCTCGTGGGTGATGACGGTGTAGTTGCCCGGCATCGTCCAGAGCGCGATCTTGCCGTTCTCGATGTAGCCGCCCTGGCCCATCGACGTGGGCATGTCCCGGACCTGCTTGTCGTCGAAGTAGACCTTCACCCGATGGGTTGCGGCGTTCGCGATGGAGACCCGCTTCTGGCCGATGGTGAACGACGTGCTCTTGTCGTCCTGCCCGTAGAGACCGTTGCCGAGATCGACGCCGTAGACGTTCGCGTTGACGGTGACCTTCGTGCCGGGGGCGTAGTAGCTCTGGGGGCGCCAGTGGGCGCGCGAGTCGTCGAGCCAGTACCAGGCACCATTGACATGCGGCGTGGTGGTGACTGTCATGGCCTTCTCGGCCGCCGCCTTGTCGTGGATCGCCTCGTCGAAATCGACGTTGACGACCATCCCGATGCCGTAGGTTGCGCCGGCGCTCATCGCATCGCCGGAGATGTTTTGGAAGTACGGCATCGTCTGGTTGCCAGGCGTCAGCGTGGTGATGCTCTCCTGCTTGACCGTGGCCCGACCGGCCTGGTCGTGCGCGGATGCCGTGAGCTTGTAGGTCTTCGAGTAGCCGAGCGCCTCGGTCGTCTGCCACGAGGACCCATCGGCTGCGATGTTGCCTGTGACAAGCTTGCCCGCCGCATTGACCAGCTTGACTGCGGTCAGCTTGCCATCGGTGACGTGCACGAGCACTGGCTTGGCGGGGTTGGCCCGCGTCGCCCCGCCGACGGCGGCGGCGGTGATGACCGCGGTGCCCGGCACTGGCTTCGCGCTGGACGGCGAGCCGGACGAATCCGCGGGCACAGAGCTGTGCGAACCGGACGGGCTGGCCGACTTGACGTCCTGCTTCGCGCTGGACGTGCAGGCTGCTGCCAATCCGACCACAGCCATCAACGACGCTACGGCCACCCGACGCGTGGTCGCACGCAGATGATCGTTGCGCTGCCCATCCATGTGTCCACCCATGCCAACCCGCCGCATCGAACCCTCCGTAACGTTCTCGCTCGTCCTGCGCTGCTCTATCCGTGCTTCGCGTGCAGCCCAACCGGACCGATCCAGTGTGACTCAAGGTGCTGTAACCATGCGCCGCCACACGTCACGATCGGCTCACACTTGCCCGAACTGCTGTGTGCGCCCGGCCGACTCTTGTTGGACGCTCCGGCGGCGCCCGACGTTGCGTGCGAGATCGAATCGTCACAAAGTTGCGCCTCGGTGTGTTCAGGGCGAACCGGTCCAACCGTTTTGGTCAGAGTCTGCCGGACGGAGAACGCTTTCACGTACCGTTCGCAGCGCTTTCACATGAGTACGGCTTCGCGCGCCGGTGACGCTCGTCTCAGGGTCGAATCGGTGACTTACCGGTCAGTACGTAGCAGCATTGTGCCGTCCGCATTACCCGCCCGGGGACCGGCTGGCCGGCCTCGAGGATCAGTGAGGCGAAGCGATGACCGAAACCACCCTGTACGGCGGGATCTCCACGCGGCGGATTACCATCCGCGACCTGCAGCTGGCCAAGGACCGTGGCGAGCGCTGGCCCATGTTGACCGCCTACGACTACTCCACCGCGCGGGTTTTCGACGAGGCCGAAATTCCGGTCCTGCTCGTCGGCGATTCGGCCGCCAACGTCGTCTACGGCTACGACACCACCGTCCCGGTGACGATCGACGAACTGCTGCCGCTCGTCCGCGGCGTCGTGCGCGGCACATCCCGCGCGCTCGTCGTTGCCGATCTGCCGTTCGGGTCCTATCAGGCCTCGCCACAGCAGGCGCTGGACAGTGCGGCCCGCTTCATGAAGGACGGGGGCGCCCAGGCCGTCAAGCTCGAGGGCGGCGCGCGGGTCGCCCCGCAGGTCGAGGCCCTGGTCTCGGCCGGCATTCCGGTGATGGCACACATCGGACTCACCCCGCAGTCGGTCAACGCATTCGGTGGCTACCGCGTCCAGGGCCGGGGTGACGAAGGCGCGCACCGCCTGCTGCAGGACGCGAAGGCGTTGCAGCATGCGGGCGCGTTTGCGGTCGTCATAGAGGTCGTCCCCTCGGAGGTCGCGGCTCAGCTCACGCGGGCTCTGCACGTTCCGACCATCGGCATCGGCGCCGGCCCGGCGTGCGACGCGCAGGTGCTGGTGTGGCAGGACATGGCCGGCCTGCGCGGCGGCGGCAAGCCCGCCAAGTTCGTCAAGGAGTTCGCCGACGTCGGCGGCGTCCTGCGCGCGGCGGCCGGTCAGTTCGGCGACGAGGTCCGCAGCGGCAGCTACCCGGCTCGCGAGCACGAATACAGCTGACCCGTTCGGCGCGGCGATACTGCGCTGACGCGGGCTGCTAGCGCACGCTGCGCCGCGTCGGCCCGCACGGCGACGCGAAATCGCCGGGCACCTCCAGCTTCGCGGAGTTCTGCGAAGTCGAGAGGTGCACCGGCGACTCGGTGCGTCATGATCGTCGATTCGGCGATCGGTCGGAGCGACTAGCTCGTAGCCTTCCGCGTCGGCGCCTTGCGAGCCGAAGCCTTCGTGGCCGGCGACTTCTTCGCTGCGGTCTTCTTAGCCGCGCTGGTCTTCTTCGCCGTCGTCTTCTTCGCCGGCGTCTTCTTCGCCGGCGTGGACTTCTTAGCCGCGCTGGTTTTCTTCGCCGCGGACTTCTTCGCCGGCGCCAACTTCTTCGCTGCGGTCTTCTTCGCCGCGCCCGCTTTCTTCGCGACCGTCTTCTTCGCCGCGGTCACCTTCTTCGCGACCGTCTTCGTGGCCGGCGTCTTCTTGGCCGCCGACTTCTTGGCCGGTGCCTTTTTCGCAGCGGCTCTTTTGGCCGGTGCCTTCTTCGCAGGTGCGGTCATTCGGTCTGCCTCCTCGGCGGATGCTGTCGACGGATTCCTCTGTCGCTGGGACCAAGTTGACGGTGACCACGCGCCCGCGTCAACACGGCGCGCCGTTCGTTTTCGGTGCGCTGCCCAGGCCACAACTGACATAGCAACGAGCGTGATCCAGAGGATCGCACTAGATCGCTTACGCCGTAGGGTTTTCACGTCCCCGATCATCGCAACTGCGTTGAGAGTCGGCAAGCGAGGAGTTGCTCGACATTTCTTGCAGGAATGAGCAATCTCGTCTACATACTTCGTAGTATGGCGTTGCGAAGTTGACGGACGCTGCGAACGACAACAGGATCAGGCAGCACGAGACCCGTCGTCGATAGCCGAGGAGGGCCTGCGATGACCCCGACCGACTTCACCTATCCCTCCGCAGACGGCATCACGATCGCCGCCCGTAGATGGGATCCGAGCGGGCGACCGCGGGGCATCGTGCAGCTGACCCACGGCATGGGCGAGCACATTCGCCGCTACGCCTCGCTGGCGGAGTTCCTCAACGGCGCGGGCTTCGTAGTCGTCGGGCAGGATCATCGGGGTCATGGCGCAACAGCCGGCTCGTCCGCTGACCACGGGCATCTCGGGGACGCCGGGTGGGCCGGCCTGATGGATGACATCGGCCGGCTGTCTCGCATCATCCGCGGCGATCATCCCTACGTGCCGCTCGTCCTGCTCGGGCACAGCATGGGCTCGTTCGCAGCTCAGCAGTACGCGCTCGATTGCAGCTCCGAGATCAGTGCTCTCGCGCTAACGGGCACGGCGGTACTGGATCTGCTCGAGCCCTCGCTCGACCTCAACCAACCACTCGACCTGGCCATGTTCAACACACCGTTCGCGCCGGCCCGCACCGACTACGACTGGCTCTCACGTGACGACGCCCAGGTCGATCTGTACGTCGCCGACTCGCAGTGCGGTTTCGGCCTGGACGGTGCTGCCGGCAAGCAGATGTTCGTCGGGGCCCGCGCCCTGGCCGACCCGGCACGGGTAGCGGCAATGCGCGCCGACCTGCCGGTGTACATCGCCGTCGGTGACCAGGACCCGGTGAACGCGCAACTCTCGCTGCTCAGCCCACTCGTCGAGCGGTACACGGCTGCGCTGACGGACGTCACGGTGCACGTCTATGCAGGCGCCCGGCACGAGGTCTTCAATGAGATCAACCGGCACGAGGTCTTCGCCGACCTGCTTACCTGGTTGAACCGGATCGTCCCCTGACCCGGCCGTCGTCCCTCGAGAGGAACTCACATGCCCGATCTCGCCGTGGTCGCCCTGATCAAGGCCAAGCCCGGATCGGAGAGCGTCGTCCGCGACGCTCTCACCGCGCTGGTCCCGCCCACGCGCCAGGAGGACGGCTGCCTGGCCTACGCACTGTACGAGTCGGGCACCGAGGCCGGTACCTACGTGACGATCGAGACGTGGCGCGCGCAGAGCGATCTGGACGCCCACATGCAGTCCGACCACATCAAGGCCACCTTCGCCACCGCGGGCGACGCGCTCGCCGGAGCGCCCGCGATCCACGTGCTCACCCCGATCGACGTCGGCTGAGTACCTCGCGCGCGGCGCGCTCGACCGACCCGAGCACGTCGGCCATCGCTCGATCCCGGCCGACCAGATCGCTGCACGAAACGAGCTCGAGCCGCCCTTGAAACCCCGGCTCGGCGTCGCCGACAATCGCGATCACCGGGACCCCCGCCGCGCGCGCACGCTGAGCGACACCGCCGACCACCTTGCCGGCGAACGACGATTCGTCGAGTCGCCCTTCGCCTGTCACTACGAGGTCGACGCGGGCGATCAGCGCGGCGAGGCCGACCCGCTTGGCGACGACGTCGAAGCCTGGCCGCAGCCGGCCGCCGAGCGCGGCCAGTGCTCCGCCGAGGCCTCCCGCCGCGCCGCCGCCGACGATGTCTGTCACGTCGACGCCGAACCGCACGCCCAACGTGCGCGCGGCCGCGCGAAGGCGGTCGGTGAGCAGGACTATGTCGTCGGGCGTCGCGCCCTTCTGCGGTCCGAAGACGGTCGCGGCGTCGAGGTAACGCGTCGTCACGTCGCAGCAGACGACGAGGTCGACGTCGACGGCCAGCGCGCGGATCGTCGAATCGGTCAGGGCATCGACGGCCCCGAGTCCTCCGTCGGTGCAGGCACTCCCGCCGAGACCGACCATAACCCGGCGTGCGCCTTCGCGAATCGCGGCCTCGAGCAGCTCACCCGTCCCGCGCGAGCTTGCCGCGATCGGGTCGTTGCGCTCGACCAACTCCAGGCCGGACGCGAGCGCGCTCTCGATCACTGCACCGTCATTATCGTGCCGCCAGGGCGCGGCGACCGGGACGCCTAGCGGGCCGGTGACCGGCGTTCGCCGGTTCGGTCCGCCAAAGACGTCCAGCAGGCCGTCACCGCCGTCCGAGAGCGTTATGGCCTGGGCGTCGAGACCAACCTCGCGTGCGACGGCGACGACCACGGCGTTGATCGCGGTGGACGTCGCGGTGCCCTTGAACTTGTCGCACGCGACGAGCACCGAGCGAACTGGCACGCGGGCTGATCAGCGGGCGGCCGACGGGCGGCGCGGCAACCGCCAGCTCGGACGCGGGAAGTGGCAGGTGTAGCCGTTCGGGTAGTGCTCCAGGTAGTCCTGATGGTCGGCCTCGGCCGGCCAGAACTCGCTGACCGGCGTCACCTCGGTGACGACCTTGCCCGGCCACAGACGGGAGGCCTCGACATCGGCGATCGTGTCCAGAGCGACGGCCTTCTGCTCGTCGTCGACGTAGAAGATCGCCGACCGGTAGCTCGTCCCGATGTCGTTGCCCTGCCGGTCACGCGTCGTCGGGTCATGGATCTGGAACAAGAACTCGAGCAGGTCGCGATAGTTCGTCGCGGACGGGTCGAACATGACCTCGATGGCTTCAGCGTGCCCGTGATGATTGCCGTAGGTGGCGTTCGGTACGTCACCCCCCGTATAGCCGACGCGGGTGGACACGACGCCCGGTTGCCGGCGAATCAGGTCTTGCATGCCCCAGAAACACCCACCGGCCAGTACAGCTCGTTCCGTGGTCATCGAGCGTCCTCCTCGTTGAATCCGTCCTGGTAGCTGGAACCGCCGGACGGGGCGTCACATTCCATGCGTCCGGGGTTCAGCCGCGGCGCTGACCGGGGTCGATCAGCGCCGAATCGCCTCTTCTACCGCCTGAGCGAGCAGCGCCTGCCCTGTGACGCTCGGATGCACGCCGCACCCGCCTGTGGTCAACGTCGTCAGCAGTCCTGCCGCGCAGGTGTCCCCGCCGGCTTGCGCCGCAGCGTTGCGGAACATTCCGTAGCCGTCGGCGATCGACACCTCGTAGGGCGCGCCGCCGCCCTGTCCATGGCTTGGTTCAGGGCGAGGCTGGTGCCGTTCGCCGTGGGCGACCGGTAGTCGGTCGAGTAGTAGTTCACGATGACGATCTGGCCCCGGTAGTGGGCACGCTCGCGCAGCGTTCGGAGGATTCTGCTGACGTTCGTCGAGACCTTGGCCAGCACTCCCGGCAGCTCGGAGGCACACTTGTCTCTGGTCGTGGCCTGACAGAGGAAGCCGTCGTTCGCCCCGATCATCAGGGTCACCAGGCGGGTGTCGTGATGACGAGTGAGGTAGGCGCGGGCATAGCTGAGCTGGGTCCCGGAATATCTCACGTGCAACGGGAAGCGCGTGCGATACCCGTTGGTGCCCGTCGGCGTCAGCTTGCAGGCATAGCTCAGCGTCGTTGACGAGACGAGACTTCCCGACGTCTCGCCGGGGCACGAGGCGTTCGTGACCCGCAGCCCGAGAGCGCGGGCCACATCCTCAGGGAACCCGACAAAGTTCGAGGCCGACGTGTCGTCAGGCGTCGGCACGTTGGCGGGTTCGCGATAGCACCTCCTGCGCCTGCGTCCACCGGGCTCCGGCGTCCCGGTTGTGGCGCACCACCACCATGCCCGCCGATACTCGCGGGATCAAGAGCGCCGTCGACGGAACGGCGCGCCATCTGATCGTGGACATCGCTGCCTCGCGGCAAATCTGCGCTCAAACGACCGAGGGTTCGCGCAGCGTCCTTGCAGGCGACGGACGAGTCGACCTGTAAGCCGGATTCTGTGCCCGCCGCTTGCGCGCCGGGTGACGGCCATCCATCTAGGCCTGCCGTTGCCGGCAGGCTCGAGCGGTCTACCCGCAGACTTGGGCGGGCCGCCCTCGAACGTCTGCGCACACCGGCGTGCCGGTGCTTCTTGACCTTGCTCCGGGTGGGGTTTGCCGAGCCGCTCCGGTCACCCGGAACGCTGGTGGTCTCTTACACCGCCGTTTCACCCTTACCGGCGGCTGGCGAACCAGCACGCCGGCGGTCTGTTTTCTGTGGCACTGTCCCGCGGGTCGCCCCGGGTTGCTGTTGGCAACCACCCTGCCCTGTGAAGTCCGGACTTTCCTCGGCGCGCGCACCCCTCTGGCGAGAGAGCAGTACTCGCGACGCGGCCGTCCGGTCGGCTCGTCCGCCGCGCTGCAATTCTACGCGGATACGCTCGCAGGCATGCCTCAACCCACCGGTGACGACCTGGCCGCGGCTCGCGACCGCCGCGACCAGCTACGCGAGAAGTACCTGCACCCCAAGTCCGACCGGGCCCCCAGCACCGCTCGCGGCATCCATCACGCGGCGTTCGTCTGCAGCGACGTCGAGGACACGATTCGCTTCTACCAGGACTTCCTCGGCTTCCCGCTCGTCGAGCTGGTCGAGAACCGCGACTACGCCGGCTCGAGCCACTTCTTCTTCGACGTCGGCAACCGGACCTTGCTCGGCTTCTTCGACTTCCCCGGTCACGACCACGACGCCTACCGGGAGACGATCGGCGCGCTGCAGCATCTGGCCATTTCGGTGACGCCCGGGAGCTTCGACAACGCCAAGGCGAAGCTGGACGCGGCGGACGTCGACTACCTCGGGCCCGATCGCGGCGCGGACGACAGTTTGTACTTCCGAGACCCGAACGGCATGGGCATCGAGCTCTACCGCGAGGTGCTCGGCCACTTCGAAGGCACGGAACTGCTCTGACCGGCGCGGCCGCCGAGGCCGTCGCCGTCGTCCTGCTCGCCCTGACGCTGGCGAGCGCCGTGCTGCGACCGCGTGGACTCAGTGAGGCGGTCGTCGCCGTCCCGGCTGCCGGCTTACTGGTCGCCCTGGGCATTGTCGCGCCGCACGCTGCCCTCAACAGGCTGGGCGCGATCGGCCCGACGGTGGGCTTCCTCGCCGCCATTCTCGTCTTCGGCCACCTCTGCGCGGACGCGGGCGTCTTCACCTACCTGGGTAGCGTTGCCGCCCGCGCGAGCCGCAGCGACCCGCGTCGGCTGCTCGGGCTCGTCGTCGGCCTGGCCGCCGCGATCACGGCCACGCTGACCCTGGACGCGACCGTCGTGCTGCTCACCCCGGTCGTGTTGGCGACGACGACGCGGCTGCGGGTGCCGGCCCGTCCGTACGCCTACGCCTGCACCCGCCTTGCGAACAGCGGATCGCTGTTGCTGCCGGTGTCGAACCTGACCAACCTGTTGGCCTTCACCGCGTCCGGGCTGTCGTTCGGACGCTTCACTGGCCTGATGGTCCTGCCCTGGGTGCTCGTGTGCGTCGTCGAGTACCTCGGGCTGCGGATCTTCTTCCGGCGTGATCTACGGACCGGCGACGTCGCCCCCGCCGGCGAGCTACCGTCCGCCCCGCGCTATGCCCTCGTCGTCCTCGCCGTCACCGTCGCACTGTTCGTACTGACCTCGGCGGCGGACATTGCCCCTGCGTGGGCCGCGCTCACCGGCTGCGTGGCGCTGCTCGTGCCGGTAGTCCGGCGGCGCGAGATGCAATCGAGGCGTCTTGTCACCGCGGCGTCGCTCGGCTTCTGCGTGTTTGTGCTGGCCCTCGCCGTGATCGTCGACGGCGTGACGCGTCACGGCCTCAAGGACGCCCTGCAGCACGTCGTCCCGTCCAGCACGTCGTTCCTGGCGTTGCTCGGTCTGGCCGCCGTGGCCGGGGTGCTCGCGAACGTGGTGAACAACCTGCCCGCCACCCTCGCGCTCGTGCCTCTCGTCCACGCGCAACCCGCGTGGGTGCTCGCGGTACTGATCGGGGTGAACATCGGCCCGAACGCGACGTACCCGGGCTCGCTGGCCACGCTGTTGTGGCGCCGGCTGCTGCCCGCGTCGGACAAACCGAGCGCGCGCGAATTCCATCTGCTCGGGATCCTCACCGTCCCGCTGCTGATCGTGCTGGCCACGGCCGGGTTGTGGCTCGGCGTCCGCGCGATCGGGGTATGAGCGTTACCGCGCGGTCACGAGATGGGGTGTCGGTGGCAGTGCCGCTCAGCGTCCCCGTCGAGTCACGGGAAGTCCGACGACTTCGGCCACGGTGAGATCGGCGAGCACGAGACTGCGTGGCGGAGCCTCAAGTCAGGCGGTCGTGGCTCGGGTCGCCATCTCTCGGGGGTGGCCGGCGAGTAGCAGCTCCTGATCTCCGCGTTCTGCCGACGCACCCATAAGCCGAGGGCGAGTTCAATCCGTTTTTACTGACACCCCGAGATGGCTGATGTCGTTGACCAGCCGGACCGAGGAGTTGGCATCGGCGAAGTAGTCGACGACCGACACGGACGCGGTGTCCAGGTGCAGCCGGAACATCGCCGACGGCGGGGCGTCGAGCGCGAAGCGGATGAGGGTCTTGATCGGGGTCACGTGGGTGACCACGACGACGGTCTGGTCCGGATGCGCGGCGACAACCTCCTCCCGCCCTCGACGGACGCGTCGCCCCACAGCAGCGAACGACTCCCCGCCCGGTGCAGCGGCGTCCACGGACGCCATGAAGGCGCCGAGTTCGTCCGGGTGGCCGGCGCTGGCCTCAGCGAACGTCAGCCCTTCCCAGACGCCGAAGTCGGTCTCGATCAGGTCATCCACGACCGTGACGGTGAGCCCGAGCGGCGCCGCGATCATCTCCGCGGTCTCGACTGCACGGCGCAGGGGCGAGCTGACCACGGCCGCGACTTCACCGAACGAGCGCCGAGCGAGTGCGGCCGCCTGCCGCCGTCCGCCCTCGTCGAGCGGCAGGTCGTTCCGCCCGGAGAACCTCCGCTGCGCCGAGTGCACGGTCGAGCCGTGCCGCACCAGGACGAGGCGGGTGGGTGGGCCCACCGGCGGCACCCACGCAGCCGGTACCGCGCTCGTCGGTACCGGCCGCGCAACCTTCGGCGGCTTGCCGGCCGCGCGGTCCATCGCCTCGTTGGCGAGCCGGTCGGCGTGCTTGTTCTTCTCCCGCGGGATCCACTCGAAGGTGACGCTCTCGAACGCGTCGCGCAGCGAACCGGCTCTGCGCGCCAGCGTGCGCATGGCCGGGTTCTTAATGCTCCAGCGGCCGGACATCTGCTCGACGACGAGTTTGGAATCCATGCGGACCCTCACCTGTCGCGCGCCCAGGTCTTGGGCCGCGGTGAGCCCAGCGATGAGCCCGCTGTACTCCGCGACGTTGTTCGTGTCGACACCGATTGCCTCGGACCGCTCGGCGAGGACGCCCCGGGTGACGGCGTCGAATACGACCGCACCGTAGCCGGCTGGGCCAGGATTGCCGCGCGAGCCGCCGTCGGCCTCGACGATCACCCGCTCGATCGTTCCGTGGTCCGTCATAGCCCGGATTCGGCCGTCCGGACCAGGATGGCGCGGCAGTTGTCGCAGCGGACCACCGCGTCAGGCTCGGCCTTGCGGAGTGCGGACACGTCGCTCCCGGACAGCTCGATCCGGCATCCCTGGCAGCGCCGCTGCTTCAGCAGCGCGGCGCCGTAGCCGCTGTGTGCGCGCGCCTTCTCGTACAGCGCGAGCAGTTCGTCGGGGATCGTGGCCGCGATACCGACCCGCTCGGGAGTGCGCGTGGCGATCGCCTCGTCGATCTGGGCGAACTCGGCGTCGCGTTTCGTCTCGAGTTTCTGCTGTTCGGCGACGATCGCCTCGCGCCGAGCGGTTGCGTCGGTCAGCGCCGACTCGGCTTGCTCGGCGCGTTCCATGACGTCGAGCAGCTCGTCCTCGAGCGTCGACTGCCGGCGCGCCAGGGAGGCGATCTCGTGCTGCAGGCTCTCGAGTTCGCGCGACGGAAGGCCCCCGGCCTGGAGCCGTCCGTCATCCTTGGTCGCCCTGGAACGCACGGTGTCGACGTCGTTCTCCAGCCGACGTTGCTCCAACTCGATGTCGGCGACGGCGGTCTGGGCGTCGATCACCTCGACGTACACCGCGGCGGCGCGCGCGGCCCAGTCGGCGATCGCGGCGATCTCGGGCAGCGTGCGTCGCTTGTGGGCCAGCTGGCCCAAAGCAGTGTCGGCGGCCTGTAGGTCGAGCAGCCGCAGTTGGGTCGCGGGGTCTGCGTTCACGTGCGGTTCTGGCTCCTCGGCGCGGACATTGACGGCGCGTGCACCGTCCAGGGATCGGTGACCAGTCGGGACACCCGGACATCCACCGTAGTGCCGAACCGGGCGCGCAGTGCATCGGCGAGGGCGTCCAGCCACGGCGCCTCGGTGGCCCAGTGGGCGGCGTCGACGAGGGCCATCACGTCCGCGCCGACCTCGGTGACGGCTTCGATCACCGGGTGGTGCTTGAGATCGGACGTCAGGAAGGCATCGGCACCGACCGCCCGCGCTTGGTCGGCGATGCCGCCGCCCGAACCCCCGCAGACGGCCACGGTCCGTACCCGACGCTGCGGATCGCCCGCGGCCCGTACGCCCCAGACGGTTTCGGGTAGCACGGCCGCGGCGTGATCGGTGAATTCGGTGAGGCTCATGGCCGCGGCCAGTTCGCCGATGCGGCCTGTCCCGCGGCGCGTCGGCAGCGGCGCCATCGCCACGAGGTCGAACGCAGGCTCCTCGTAGGGGTGCGCCGCGCGCAGCGCAGTGATTACCTGGCTGCGACGCTGCGGCGGCAGCACCATTTCGAGCCGCGCCTCGTCCACCGTCTCGATCTCACCGATCGCACCCAGGGTCGGCTGCGCACCGTCGAGCGCGCGAAACGTCCCGACGCCCGTTGTGCTCCACGCGCACCGGTCGTAGTTGCCAATCGATCCCGCGCCCGCTCCCGCCAGGGCGTCGATCAACCCGTCACGATCGGCGTGCGGGACGAAGACGACGAGCTTGTCGAGTGGTTCGTCGTCCTGCGCGTCGAGAGGCCGCACATCGACCAGGCCGAGCCGGTCGGCCAGCGCGTCGGACACCCCGGGGTCGGCGACGTCGGCGTTCGTGTGCGCCACGTAGTGCGCCACGCCGGCGAGGATCATCCGGTGCACCAACGCGCCCTTCGGGTCGTCGGCCGGGACGCCGTGCACGCCGGTCAGCAGCAGCGGATGATGGGTCACGAGCAGCTGGGCGCCGGCGTCAATCGCCTCGGTCACCGTGGTCGGGACGGCGTCGATGGCCAGGACGATCCGATCGACCGGCTCGTCCGGATCACCGCACACCAAGCCCACGGCGTCCCACGATTCGGCCCAGCGCGGGTCGAACCATTGCTCGAGCGCCGACAGGACAGCAGCAAGGCGGGGCACGATCGCGAACCTACCGCCCGTCAAGGGGCGTGAACTGGCAACCGATGCCTTACCGCGTCGACCGGTCGGGTTATGTTGCCGTTCGTGCTCCTCCTTGATGGTTCGTCGTTGACGGTCAGCGACATCGCGAGGGTGGCAAGCGGCGGTCTGCCTGTGCATGTGACCTCAATGGCCCGAGCGTTGGCTGCGCGCGCGTATGCCGATCAGGCTGCTGAACGCCGTCCGGTCTACGGGCGCTCAACCGGTGTTGGCGGCAACCGGCTCGTCCCGCTCGTGGACCCGCAACCCGACCTGCCCGGTGATCCCGCGTTGGCCCTGTTACGCAGCCACGCATCCTCTCTTGGCCGGCTGCGGTCGCCCGCGCGGGTGCGAGCGATGTTGGTGGTCCGTCTCAACCAGCTTGCCGCCGGAGGCAGCGGTGTGGATCCGAGCGTCCTCGACGGGCTGGCGACGATGATCAGTACAGATGCCCTGCCGCCGGTGCGCGAACTCGGTGGTGTCGGCACAGGCGATCTCGCGGCGCTGGCCACTACCGCGCTCGCGCTGCTGGGCGAGGTGCCGACGTCGCGCCCAATGCCCGGGCCGGTCGCGTTCGGCATCGGGGACGCGTTACCGCTGCTGTCCAGCAACGCGGCCACCATCGCCGATGCCGCGCTGGCAAGTGTCGCGTTGCGCGATCTCGCCGCCCAGTCACTGCAGATCGCGGCCGCGTCGTTCATCGGTGTCGACGGCAACGCAGAGGCGTACAGCCCGGTCGTGGAGCAGGTCACACCGTTCCCCGGCGCGCAGTTGGTGTGCCGGACGATGCGCGGTCTCATCGACACCGGCCAGCCGGGCGCACGCATCCAGGATCCGTACGCGTTGCGGGCGTTGCCGCAGGTGCACGGACCCCTGCTCGACGGACTGCAGAACCTCGACATGGTGATCGAGCGTCTTGTCAGTTCGCCGAGTGAAAATCCGGTGTTCCTGCCGAGCGAGGATGTTGCCCACCACGGTGGTTTCCACGTCGCGTACTTGGCCCAGGCGCTCGACGCGGTACGGATCGCGTTGGCCCAGGCCGCGCAGCTGTCGTTGTCGAGGCTGTCCATGTTGTGTGACCCCACAATGACCGGCCTGCCGGCCTTCTTGGGCGATGGGCGACCGGGCGCATCCGGGGTGATGACGGTGGAGTATGTGGTGGCGTCCGCGCTGTCCGCATTGCGCGCGCTGGCGACGCCGGCCAGCCTGCAGACGGTGACGCTCTCGCACGGCGTCGAGGAAGACGCCAGCTTCGCCTCACTCGCCGCCCGCCAAGCGCTGGACTCGGTTCCGCTCTATCGCAGTGTGCTTGCAGGGGAACTGCTCGCATCGGCCCGGTGTTTGCGGATGCGCAGCCTCGCACCGGCGGAGCTGACCCACTGGCTAGCCCGAACCGAGGAGCTGGACCGGTCGATCTCTGATCGGGATCTCACAGCCGACCTGCTCCGCGCCGAGACGATGCTGACACCGTAGAACGCGACGCGGTCTATGAGCAGCGCAACCGACCGGCGACGCTCGACTCGAGATGGGCGCCCCCCGCCACATAGGTTCGCCGCGTACCGTGCGCAATCATGGGCCGGCCCGGGGAGAGCTGATGGTGTTTTTCAGTGGCGCGTTCGGTCTCGTCGCGCTCGCTGTCTGGATCTTCTGCATCATCGACGCCGTCACCACGCCCCGGGACCAGGTCCGCAACCTGCCTAAGCTCGCCTGGATTCTCGTGGTCATCCTCTTCGTCGATGTCGGCTCTATCGCATGGCTGCTTGCCGGGCGGCCGTGGAGCCAGCGGGCCATGGCGCGTTCGGGCGCGGGCAGCGGTGGCGGCCTCACGTCGATGACCGGGCAGCCGCGTCGACGCCCCGCCCGTCCGACGAACCCGGACGACGACGAGGAGTTCCTCGCCACCTTGAAGCTTCGCGCCGACGAACAGCGTCGACGCACCCGCGACGCGTCCGGTGAGGACGAGCCGGACGGCGACACTCCCCCGCCTGACCGGCGTCGGTAGACGGATCCGCGGACGCGCTGGGCGGATGGATCAGCGCAAGCTGGCGCTCGGTTAGCGCGTTCGACCGCGGATTGCAGCCGACAGTTTGAAGTTCGCGACCGGGCGACCGGCGGAGGCTTCGAAGACCATCCGACATCCCCACGGCATTCGCTCGTGCTTGCCCAACACTGCGGCCGACATCTTGGTCGAGGTCGCGGCCGTGGTGTCCAGGGAGTCGACGAAAAAGCCAGGGAACGTGCTGCCGCCGCCGCGCGACTACCACCCTGGCGGGACATCCCGGCGCCGACACGCCGACACAGGCTCATCTTTTCCACCCGAGACCTTGTGTATCTCTGTGGCGTGTGTGACGGTTGGTGCAGTTGAGAAAGCACATCTCGCCAGCACCCCGCCGCCCGTTACCGAGCCGCGACCGCTACGCGGAACCTCGCCGGACGAGGCCGCTGCCGAAAGGTTCGTCGACGATGACCATCGACCCGACGCGTGGGTCCGCTACGTCCTTTTTCCGGGACTGGACCGCCGAGAACGCCACCCGACCATCCCTGGCGCAGCGAATCCGCGAGAAGAAACCGTCGAAGAACTGGGGCATCGCGGCGGCGGCGGTGACCCTCGCCGGCGTCGCCGTGACGGGCGTCGTGATCCCAGGTGGCGTGGCCTCGGCCGATCCCTCGGCGGACACCTGGTACCGCCTGCGGACGTGCGAATCGTCCAACAACTACTCGATCAACACCGGCAACGACCACTACGGCGCCTATCAGTTCGACCTGTCCACCTGGCGCAGCGTGGGCGGCTCGGGCTACCCGAACCTGGCCTCGAAAGGCGAGCAGGACGCGCGGGCACTGATCCTCTACCGCGAGCGCGGCTGGCAACCCTGGCAGTGCGCGTCGATACTCGGGCTCCGCGAGGACTCGGACGCCCGCTCCGGGTACACGCGAGACATCCACATTCCCGGCCGCGGGTCCGGCGGCGGTTCGACCGGTGCCCCGAGGTCCGGCGGTTCCACGTCGGGGATCCCGAGCTTCCCGGGCGGTTCGCACTGGTACACCTTCGGCGAGACCAACCGCCACATCAAGACCTTCCAGGACCAGATGCACAAGCGCGGGTACTTCCCCGTCGGCACCGGCGAGTACGGCCCGAACACGCAACGAATGGTCAAGC
>JBPCOE010000057.1:0-37420 GCA_051000605.1 Jatrophihabitans sp. | reverse complement strand
GTTTGGCCACGATGTGTCGGCGGCGATCGGGCAAACGTGATCGCTCCCGAGTACCTGCGCGAAGCTTGAGCCGCCAGCGGAGCGATCGCGATCTGCAGCGCTGAGGATCGACCGGGGTTCGGCCGTTCTCCGCCCCGCCGACTTCAGGCGAGTCGTAACCGCTCACTGGCTTGCGGCGAGGATTTCGATCGCGTCGTGGACAGCCGGCGTCTTAGATCTCGCTGCCGTAAGCGGCTCGGTCTACGGCACAACTTTCAACCCCCGAGTGAGGGCCCTTCGCCTGCCCGCTGCGTGCGTACGTATCCTTGGGCTCTTGTTCACTGGGAGGCTTGGCCGGTGGCGTGCTCTCGATGAGGTCAGGGGTTGACTCGCATTCGGTTTGCCAAGATTCGTACCGTGACATCAATAGAGGTAGCTCCTTGGCTAGGAACGAGTAGTAGTCGCGCATGCTGTGGAGATTGGTGACTACGGGTCCGCCTGCTTCCGCGCGTTCTTCGATTGCTTTGTCGCACAGGGCGATCAGTTGTTCGAAGCGGCGTACGGAGTCGTGCTGGAACTCCGTCCATATGTTGGGGCGGGAGCGGAAGAGGTCGCGTCTGGTGCGGGGGTCGACGGCGCGTTCGATGTATCCGCGTTCGATCAGGAGTCGGCCCATGTTGGAGATCGATCCTGAGCTGGCGTGGAGCCGTTCCATCAGCTGGCGGCTTGATTGGTATTGGCCGTCTGCCAGCAGTAGGACCGCGAACATGCGTGCGGCGATGGGTGGCCAGAAGTCGTATTGCTTGACCATGTCTTCCACGAATTGATCATCAGCTGGCGCTGCGAGGGCGGCTCGGTCATCATCGGTCACAGGATTTCCTTTACCAGAGTGCGGAGCCAGTCGCTAGCCAGGCGCGGCAAGCTGCGTGGTCATGAGCGTCAGTGTCGTCTGTCTGTTCGGTGGCCCTTCGTGAGGAGGACGGCTAGCGAGCTAGTCCTCGGCTAGTCCCCTGTGGGCTCAGCAGGCTGGCGGGTGCTGGGGAAGTGGCAGGCTGTGTCGTGTGCGGCGGAACCCGGTGCTGTCTGGAGCGGTGGTTCGTGTTCGGCGCAGGTGTGCTGCGCTTTCCAGCATCGGGTGCGGAAGCGGCATCCTGACGGTGGGTCGGCAGGACTGGGCAGGTCGGCGTCGATTGGATCGGGGACAGGCGCTTCGGGTGCGCGGTCTATGCGTGGCATGGCAGCCAGCAGTGTCTGTGTGTACGGGTGCCGCGGCTGGTTGTAGAGATCGTCGCCGTCGCCGGTCTCCACGATCTTGCCGAGGTACATGACCAGGGTGCGGTCGGCGATGTGTTGCACGATGGACAGATCGTGGGCGATGAACACGTAGGAGAGCCCGAACTCGTCTTGTAGGTCCTGTAACAGGTTGACCACCTGCGCCCGGATCGAGACATCGAGCGCCGAGACTGGTTCATCGCAGACGAGCACCTGTGGGTGTAGTGCCAGGGCTCGGGCGATGGCGACCCGTTGGCGCTGGCCGCCGGAGAACTCGTGCGGGTGTCGCTCGGCCCGGTCGGGGTTGAGCCCGACGAGTTCGAGCAGTTCGAGGGCGCGCCGGTTGCGGTGCTTGCGCGCGAGGATGTCGGGGTGGATGTCGAATGGTTCGGCGACGATCTCACGGATGGTCATTCGTGGATTCAGCGAGCTGAGAGGGTCCTGGAAGATCATCTGGATGCCACGTCGTGCTCGGCGCAGCGCCCGGCCGTGCAGCGCGAACAGGTCTTGACCACATACCTCAACGGCACCGGAGGTGGGGCGGTCCAGGGCGGCCAGTAGGCGGGCCAGCGTTGACTTGCCGCAGCCGGATTCGCCGACGATGCCCACTGTCTGGCCGCGCGACAGCGTGAAACTGACCCCGTCGACGGCGCTGATGTGAGCGCCGGCGCGGTGGCGGTGGTAGCGGACCGGGTGGTGCTTCACCAGGTCGGTGACCCGCAGGACGGGTATCTCGGGGTTGTCGGGGGGCGTCATGGCGGGTCCCGCTGGCTCAGGTGGCAGGCGCTGGAGTGCCCTGCGTCGATCGACAGTAGTTCGGGTCGTTCGACGCGGCACCGCGCGAAGGCCTGCGGGCAGCGTGGCGCGAACGCGCAACCGGTGTCTTGGTGCGCGGGGTCTGGCGGCGCGCCCGGTATCGCGACCAGACGCTGGGATCCACTTCCACTGCGGGGCATTGAGTCGAGCAATGCCCTGGTGTAGGGGTGGGCCGGTCGCGTGCATACCTCGGTTGCCGGGCCTCGTTCGACGATCCGACCGGCGTACATCACGTCGATTTCGTCGACCTCGCCGGACAGCAGGGCGATGTCGTGGCTGATGAGCAGCAGGGCCATGTGCTGTTCATGTTGCAGGTCTGCCAGTAGGCGCATGATCCGCGCCTGGATGGAGACGTCCAGAGCGGTGGTGGGTTCGTCGGCGATGAGCAGCCGGGGGTTCAAGGCGACGGCCATGGCGATCATGGCCCGCTGGCGCATGCCGCCGGAGAACTGGTGCGGGTAGTCGTGAGCGCGGCGCGCTGCATCGCGTATGCCCACCCGTTCGAGCATCTGTACTGCGCGCTCACGGGCCTCGGCGCGTGACGCTCCGGCATGCACGCGGAAAGCCTCCGCGATCTGATTGCCGACGGTGAAGACCGGGTTCAATGCCGATAGTGCGTCCTGGAAGACCATCGCTGCGACCGGGCCGCGGGTACGGCGTAGTTGGGCCGAGCTCAGCTGGCCCAGATCGACGCCGTGCATCCGAACCGTCCCGTGCGTTATTCGACCTCGCGGTGGGCGTATGAGGCCGAGCACGGCGCGTGCGGTCACGCTCTTGCCGCAACCGGACTCGCCGAGCAGCCCGAGGGTCTGGCCGGGTTCCAGAGCCAGGCTCACGCCGTTCACTGCGCGCACCGTGTGGTCTTTAGCGTCGAAGTGCACGTGCAGGTCCTCGATGACGAGCAGGGGCGCCTGCGGGTCGAAGCCGGGTAGCCGATGCAGCGGGCTGGGTGAGGTTAGGTGTCTAGTCATGACTGCCCTGCTGGGTCGAGTGCGTCGCGGACGCGGTCACTGAAGACGACGAAGCTCAGCACTGTCGCGGACAGGAAGGCGGCCGGAAAGATCAGTAGGTTGAGGTGGTCGGTGAAGTACTGCTGGCTGGCGTTGAGCTGCACTCCCCAGGAGATCGACGGACTGGTCAGTCCGACACCGAGGTAGGTGAGCGCGGCCTCGGAGCTGATCACGCCGGCCACGGTGAACCCCGTCAGCGCCAGTACCGGTCCAACAGCGTTCGGCGCCACGTGCCGGACCAGGATCCGTAGGTGGGTGGCGCCGAGGCCGCGTTCTGCGGTGATGTAGTCGCGGCGCCGCACGCTCAGCGCCGACGAGCGCATGACGCGGGTAAGCACTGGCCACGAGAACAGGCTCAATACCAGCGCGACGGTGAGCACGGTGTGGTTGTTGAGGGCGTCGAGCAGCACGATCATCGCCACCAACGACGGGAAGCCGAAGAAGACGTCCATGAGCCGGCTGATCAGCGCGTCCACCCGGCCGCCGAAGTATCCGGCCAGCGACCCGAGCACGAGCGAGACGAGCAGGCACGACGCGGTGACCAGAAAACCGATGCTGATGGAGTTCCGCGCACCGTAGACGACGTTGCTGTACAGGTCGCAGCCCTGGATGTCGTAGCCGAAGGGATGTCCTGACGCCGGGCCCAGCCCACTGTGGGTGAGGTTGCAGGCCCGGGGATCGCCGTGGCCGAACCATCCGGCGAACAGTTGGGGGACGGCGGCCATGACGCAGAACATCAGGACGAAGAAGCCAGCCGCGAGCATCGCCGGCCGAGCGCGCCACGAGCGCCACGAGCGGCGCTCGCGCTCCGTCCCCGCCGGGCCGCGTGATGCCGCGTTGGCGGTGAGGTCCGCGGCGGCCTGGGTGCCGATCATGAACGCACTCTCGGATCCAGGACACCGTAGAGCAGGTCGACCAGCAGGTTGACGATGACGAAGATGAGCACCATCAGAGTGCTTATCCCCACGACTACCGGCCCGTCGTGCTGCTGGATGCCGACGAACACCTGGTATCCGATCCCGGGCAGGTTGAAGATCCCTTCGATGAGCACGGTCCCTCCGAGCAGGTAACCAAGGTCGACACCCAGGACGGTGAGGACGGGGATCAGTGAGTTGCGCAGTACGTGCTTGCCCACGATCCGCAGCGGGGACAGGCCCTTCGTGACAGCGGTGTCGATGTAGTCGGCTCGAAGATTCTCCAGGACGCTAGCGCGGGTCAGGCGGGTCAGGGGGGCTAGGCCGAGCAGGGCAAGCACGAAACCGGGCAGGACATAGCTGGCCGGCCACCCTGCGCTGGTCCCGGAGACCGGGAACCAGCCCAGCTCGAGACCGAAGACGATCTGGGCGACGTAGGCGATGACGAAGTAGGGGATGCCGACAACCAGTACCGTCGTGCTCAGGATGGCGACGTCGGTGAGCTTCCCGCGACGTACGGCGGCGATGGTTCCGAGCAGCGGGCCGAGGATAGCCTCGAACATCCACGCGGTCAGCCCCAGCTTGAGCGTGACCGGCCAACTGGTCGCGATGATGTGCGAGACCGGCTCGCCGTGCAGGCTGACCCCGAAGTCGCCGTGGGCGATGCCGTCCAGGTAATGGGCGTACTGGCTCAGCAGCGGCTCATTGAGGTGGTAGCGGGCCCGCAGCTCGCGCGCGACCGACGGTGAGATGCTCTGCCCGGGCCCCACCAGCGCCTGGATCGGGTCGCCGGGCAGCTGAAAGACAGCAAAGTAGATCACGAACGTAGTGCCAAGCAGGACCGGGACCGTGAGCAGCGCTCGGCGGCTGAGGTAGCCCCTCATCGTGCGTGGCGTCCCTTCTGCCGCTCAGGTGCCGTTGCTGCCACTGCCATGTTCAGCGCCCGGGCGAGAAACGCGAGCACGTCCGCACGCTGCCGAATCTCAGTGGTGGCACCGGTTCCCGGACCGTGCCCGCCGTTGCGCTCGACGCGCAGCAGGATCGGCGCCTCCGCAGCCTGGGCAGCTTGCAGCGCCGCCGCGAGCTTGTAGGCGTGCGCACCCGGCGGCACCCGGTCGTCGTGGTCGCCGGTGAGCACCAGCACGGCCGGGTAGCCGGTGCCGGCCCGAACCCGTTCCAGCGGCGCGTATCCCAGCAGCGTCTGGAAGTCATCCGGGTCGTCCGGGTCGCCGTACTCGCTCACCCACGGCCCCCCGACCGTGTAACGGTGAAAGCGCAGGACGTCAACCAGCGGCACGTCACAAACTGCCGCGGCGAACATGTCCGGCTGCTGGGTGATGGCCGCCGCGACCAGCAGACCGCCATTGGAGGAGCCAGCCACGGCCAGCCGTCCCGGCCGGGTCCATCCGTCAGCGATCAACCAGCGAGCGCAGCAGAACAGGTCCTCGAAGCTGTTTTGCTTGTGCTGGCGGCGGCCCTGCTCGTGCCAGACTGCGCCGAGTTCTCCGCCGCCGCGTACCGCGGCGAATGCGAGCATGCCGCCGGCGTCGAGCCACACGTCGTGCCAGGGCTCGTAGGCCTTGAGCAGATAGTTGATGCCGAAGCCGCCGTAGCCGCACAACAGCACCGGCCGGTCGCCATCACGGGTGACCATCGACTGGCCCACCAACAGCATCGGCACCAGCTCACCGTCGCCAGCTTGAACCTCATGTTGCTGGATATAGGCGGCGCGGCTGCGCTGGTGGGCCGGGGCACGGAACAACTCGGTCGTCGATCCGTCCCGCACATCATGGCGCAGCAGCACCGTAGGCCCAGCTACTTGGGCCACCTCCAGGAACAGCTCATGCCCATCGGCGCGAGCCTCGAGTCGGCGAACGGTGCTGAGGCCCGGCAGATGCACGTCGTAGGGCTCAGCGCCATCGAGTGAGATGACGCGTACTCGCGACCGCGCGCCAACCGACGTGATCGCGACGAGGTGCTCGCGCAGCAAGTAACTCTCGCCGAGCACACCGCGTGTGGCGTCGAAGACGGTGTCCGATTCAGCCAGGACCGTTCGGCAGTCGCCCAACGTGCCGTGCGGCAGACAGACCGCAACCAGGCGCCCGTGGGGGGCGTCGCGGAAGGTGACGAGGTACGCCGTGTCGGCCGTGGCGCCGAGAAGCAGATTGACAGATGACCGATCGGCGACGGTGCGCCACCCGTCGGCGGGGTCGAGTCCGCCCGCGGCGAGGCGATGCGCGACTATCCCGGTAAACGCGGTGCCGGTTCGTTGCTGCACCAGAAGCCATCCGCCATCGACGGCGACGTGCGGCATCATCCAGAGTGAGCTGCGGTCTCGATGCACGCTGAGGTCCGAGTGCGGGTCGCTGCCCAGCACGTGCAAGGCGATATCGGTCTCCTCCACTTCTGCGGTCAGTTCGGCACCCAACAGCGGTGCGCGGAAGCGCAGGTAGAAAAAACCGGTTGAATCAGGCAGCCAGGCCACGATGCGCGATTTCAGCCAGCGTACGGTGTCGTCGAGGTCGCGGCCCGACTCGACGTCGCGCACGCGCAGCGTGAGCCAGTCCGAACCGTTCGCCATTGCCAGCCAGGCAAGCAGCGAACCGTCCGGGCTCGGCACGGCTGCTGCCAATGCTGTCGCCCCCACCGCCGCCAGATCGTCCGGCCCGACCAGGCAGTGCTCGCTGCGTGCGACCGTCAGCCACAAGGACTGATGCTCATCGTTCGCGCCTCGACGTAGCTGGAACTCCCGCTCGCCCCGCCAACACGGTGAACCCCGCCAGGGCACATGCAGCCGCGCGGCAAGCCGATCGGCGAACCAGTGGCCGGGCGCGTTACATTCGATCCAGCTACGGGCGAACGCGTCCTGTTGATCGACCCAGCGGTCGACCTCTCGATCCGGGTGCCGTTCCAGCCACTGGAATGGGTTGCGTACCGCGGTTCCGTGTATCGACTCGACCTGTTCGACCGTACGCGTCGGCGGGTACCTCATGCGTGGTGTCAGGTGAGGGTGACAGCGCGCAAGTCGGCGCCCCCGAGCGTGGCGACGTGCACGTTGCCAACGCGTTTGGACCACACCGTGACGACGCCGGGTTCGCCGATTGGCGTGAGCGGGACGTCGTTGAGTGCGGCGGTGACCGCCTGGCGGGCGAAGGAGACGGTATCGGCCGGGGCCGCTGCGCCCGCCGCTTTCGCGATCAGTGACTGGAATCTCGCGCTGCGGTACCCGGTGGTATTGCCCTGCGCGCTCGCGCTGAACAAGGAGTTGGCGAGGGCGTAGACGTGGGGATATGCGGCACCCCAGTACAAGTAGAACGGGCCGTCGATCGTATGTGCAGCCAGGCTGGGGTAGAGCTGGCTGACCGGTTGCGCCTTGATGGTGATACCTCCGATGCCCAGGTTTGTCTTCAACTGGTTGGCGATGGCTTGCAACACCTGCATGTTCGTCGGGTCCTGGTAGGTCCACAGGGTCAGGGACCCGTGCCAGCCACCGGCCGATGCCAGCAACTGGCGAGCCTTTGCCGGATCAGTGGTGCACGTCATGCAGGTGGCGGCTCCGCCGCCGACCGCGCTGGATGCAGCCACGCCCGCGGCCGGGGTACCGATGCCCTGGAAGATGGACTTCACGATGGCGGACCGATCGATGGATAACGCGAACGCCTCGCGGACCCGCACGTCGGCGAAACGTCGCTCCCACAACGGAAAGCCCAGATAGAACAACGAGGCGAGTGTGGTCTTCGCGCTGCGCTGCGGATAGGCGCGCAGAGCATCGGCGCCGCTGCTCTGCGGCACACTGAGCAGGTCTAGGTTGCCGGCCCGGAAGTCGGCGTAGGTGACACTGCCGAAGGTGCTGTACAGCTTTGCCTGGATCTGCTGCACGTGTCCCGGTCTCGGGCCGAGGTAGTGGGTCCACCGTTTGACCGTCAGTGGCGTCGACTGGTTTGGCGCGAAGGCTCCGACAAGCTCGTACGGTCCGTTGCCGATCGGATGCTTCGTGTACGCCGTCGGGTCGGACGCCGCTTCCCTCGGCACCGGCGCGAACGCGACGTAGGACAAGACGTAGCGAAACAACGACAGTGGTGCGGTGAGCGTCACCCTCAACGTGTACCTGTTCACTACCTGCACGCCCGACATCGACTTCGCGCTGGGCTGCCCAGATGGTGGGTTCAGCGCTACGTAGCCTTCAATGACGTTCATCGACTGGTTGTCGGTGAGCCTATTAGGCGCGTAAGCCACGCGGTTCCAGGAGTCCGCGAAGGACTGAGCAGTCACCGGATCTCCGTTAGAGAATGTGCGCCCCCTTGCTACGCCTATCGTCCAGACCCGCTGGTCATGACTCGTGATCGACGCTGCGGCCAGATTGCTCACCGTGTTGGTCTGCGGGTCGAGATAGGTCAGCGGGTCGTAGATCACTTTCTGCAGCGCCGTCGCGCCCTCATCGCCGGGCGTCAGGCCGGTAGCGACCACCGGCAGGCCAATGGTTACCGTCCCGGAGCCTGCCCTCGATGACGATCCGGCACACCCCGCCACCGCAACCGTCAACAGCGTCACCAATGCCGCCACAGCACCGCGCCGCACAGCGACCAAGTGTGAACCCTCACGGAAGCCAGACACGCAGCACCTTCCTTTTCGCGTCACACAGTGCGACAACCTATTCAGTGATAAGTCGACGTCACCTAGTAAAGAGGCATAGCCGATTAGTAGAAACTAAACATCACATCTCCGTATGTCAAGGTCCCTCGGCCGCAGCTTGTCGCCGTTCAACAGGTGGCGGCGACGGTCGTCTCCGGTGTCGCACGCGGGTGACGACCGCTCGAGCAGCACCTCATCACCATCAACGGGTCCTGCCCTCGGGCACCGATCAACACGAGCAATACGCAGTCCCCTGTCCCGCAAGCCAGTGAGGAGCGTCCGGTTGCGGCCTTGGTCAGGATGAGGCGAGCTGCCGGTCGCGGTACCTGGTGAAGTGGACCAGGGCGTAGCCGGCGGGTGTCGCTTGACGATGGGTCTCGCTGTAACCGAGCCGCTCATACAGCCGCAGGTTGCCCACGCCCCGCTCACCGGTGAACAGCCGGACCTCGGTGACACTCGCCGGCAGCTGCCACTCGACGGCCGTGAGCAGGCTACTCCCGAGCCCTTGGCCCTGCCGGACAGGAACGTGAGCCGACCTACCTCCGCCACGGTCGGCGCGCTCGGGCGGACCCGCACGCGAACGAACGGTGGCCACGAGACGGCCGGCCTCATCTCGCCAGCCGGCGTCGAGCACTTCCGGGTCACTGGGATCCCCCGTCAGCTCCGACAGCAGCTGCCGCAGTGGTGGAAGGTCCACATCGCGGTGGGTCTGCGCTTCGGTGACGTACGCCGCCCGTTGCAGCGTCAGCACCGCTCCGGCGTGCTCGGCCCTCAGCACGCGTGGTCCTCGCACAAGACGATCTTGACACGCGATGCGTGGGACGGACAGCGGCCTCGTGTTGGTGAACACTGCGGCGGTGGCGCGGGTTGCCGTTGAGGTGGAGCAACTGGCGACGGTCCGGGGCGGGCACTGGTCATCTCGGGAAGCACCCGGGCGGCATCGACGAAACCTCAGACTCCGGACCGGTCATAGAACCGCACCGTCAGCTCGCCGAGATGCCGGCCGCCGAGCCGCCACATCGGGTCGCGGAGATCGTCCCCGCCTCCAGTCCAAGACCGAACACGATGATCAGTCTCCCCGCCTTCCTCAGCGATGTCCGGTGCGGCGTAGTGGAGGCGGCTCCGTGTTGAGCAATTGTCAATGTGGGCTATCCATTTCACTGCCACCTTGCACGGGTCACTCCAGGCTCTCCGTGGCGCGCCAGGGCCGATCTTCGGGCGGTTGGGCGAGGCTGCTGGGCCGGGACCGCGGCCCGGTCAGGCCGGGTGGCTTGATCGCTTTCGGGCGTGGGTTCGCCACGAGTTGCCGGTAGGTCAGCGGCGGCGCGCCGGCCGCGTACTGCATGAGCCGGTAGAACAGCAGCCCGCGAGCGCGGAGTGGCGCCTGTTGAAGCGGAAGCAGAACTCCTCAAGGTAGGACTGCGTGTGCTCTGGGAGCACACCGCCTTGGTGGGTGCCCAGCAGCCACCGCTTGCACAGCGACGCGACACGGTGCACCGCGGGCAGCAGCTCGTGCGCGTCGTGCCCGGACCCCGAGACCGGGTGCGGCTCGTGGACGAACCAGTCCCGGCACGCCTTCGGGTAGGAGGCCCAGCCGTCGGTGACGACGGTGGAGCCGGGCTCCACCGTGCTGACCAGGAACTTGCGCAGCGTCGCCGCGGAGGCGTCGTCGATGACGCTCATCCTGGCCCGCCCGTAGCCGCGCGGCTCGCGCAGTTCTACCGCGATCACCACCAGCGTCTTGCCCAGTGCGCCGCGCCCCCGTACGCCGGGCTGCTCGCCGCCGAGGAAACTCTCATCGACCTCGACACGTCCGGTGAGGACCTCCCGGCCGGGACGCACCATCGCGGTCCGGTAGCGGTGCAGCATCGTCCACGCCGTCTGGTAGGAGCCCAGCCCCAGCAGTTTCTGCATCGTCATCGCCGACAGAGGTTGTCCCGCTCCCCGTTGAACTTCGGTGGCGGTCGGCGTGATCGTCAGGCGGCGATCACGTTGTCATCATGGCGCACGGAACCGACAGTTTCGGCGGCGACATGCGCATCGAGGGCGATGCGCAGTGCCGGCAGTTGCAGGTGGCCGTTGACTCGGCGGAACTGGCCGCGGGCTTCGATCATGCCTGCGGCGCACCAGCGCAGTGCCATGGTGCCGTTCTGCCAGTTCTTCACGTTCGTGGAGTGGTTGCGTGCGATGGAGATCATCGATTCGATGCCGTTGGTGCTTCGTAGCGTTCGTGCCAGCGTCGGCGGCACGTTCAGGCGTAGCACGGTCAGCGTCTCGGCCAGACCCTCGCGCAGGCTGCCGGCGGCGCCGGGGTGGGTGCGCTCCAGTTCCTTGGCCAGCGCCTCGAGCTGCGCTTGGGCGACCAGCGCCGAGTCTGCGTGGTAGGCCGCCCGCATCCGCTTGGTGACGGTGGCGGCCAGGTGGTCGGGCAACTTGTCAGCCACGTTGCGCAGCTTGTGGATCTGACACCTCTGGATCACTGGGTGGTCGAAGACCCTTACCACAGCCGCGTGCAGGGCTTTGCCGCCGTCGATGCCGATGAAGATCGGACGGGTGGTGTCCAGCCCACGCTCGCGCAACCCGGTCAGCAGGTCGGTGACCACGCTGGTGTTCTCCGTGGAGCCTTCGGCCAGCCCGAGGGGGTGCTTGACGCCGTCGATGCCGATACCCAGGGCGACCACGCACAGATGATCACCAAAGTGCACACCGTCGATCATCAACGCCACCAGGTCCAGCCCGGACAGGTCCGCGGACAGCAGCTCAGCCAGCGCGGTCTCGGTCGCCGCGACGAACCGACGCGACACCGCGGACTTGCTCGTCGACCGAGCTGAGGCCTCGACCTTGCGACCGACCGGTTCCAGCCCGACCGGATAGCGGCGGGTGGACAGCCCGGCCAGCATGCGCTGCATCGCCATCCGGCCCAGCACCTCGGTTGAGGTGAACAGCTCATAGGAGGCGACCGGCAACTCCCCGGAGCCGTCGGTGGCTCGCATCCGCGGGCGCTGCACGGGCACCCGCCGCCCACCGAGGGTGACCGAGCCGTTCTCGCTGCCGTGCCGGGTCGCCGTCCGGGCTGGGTCGTGCTTGCCCCGCGGCCCGCACACTGCCTCGACGTCGGCGCTCATCATCGCGGCCATCACCTGCAGCCCGGTCCCAACGGCCATGGCCAGCAGGCCCTCCTGCACATCACCGGCCAACTCGGCCATCACCACCGACACTGCCTCGGGTGGCCTGCCTCCCAGATTTCGGACACGGGCCCTTATAGGGTCCGATCCGGAATGGAGGATCGAGAATGCCAGAACGGCGTAAGAAGTATTCACCTGAGTTCAAAGAAGAAGCAGTGAAGATGGTGATCGAGTCCTCGCGGCCGACCGCTGAGGTGGCCCGCGAGATCGGAGTGAATGAGGGGACGTTAGGGAATTGGGTCGCCAATTATCGGGTCGAGCATGTCGATGACGAGCCGCTGCTGACACTATCCGAGCGGGGCCGGCTGCGTGAATTGGAGCGGGAGGTTCGGGAACTGCGGATGAAGAGCGAGTTCCTGGGAAAAGCGGCGGCCTTCTTCGCCCAGGAGTATCGGTGATCAGCAAGTACGAGTTCATCGATGCGCAGAAGGCGTTCTACCCGATCGTGTTGATGTGCCTGTGGTTGGCGGTGTCCCGGTCCGGGTTCTACGACTGGTGCTCACGCCCGGCCTCGGCGACCGCGGCCCGCCGGCGCGAGCTGCAGGTCCTGATCACGAGCATCTTCGCCGGCTCGGACGGCACGTACGGCTACCGGCGGGTGCACGCCGAACTGGCCCGCGGGCAGGTCGCGTGTGGCCCAGAGCTGGTCCGTGACGTGATGCGCGATCTGGGCCTGTACCCGTGCCAACCCAAGCCGTTCCGGCCCACCACGACCATCCCGGGCGACGTCGCCGCGGTGCCGGACCTAGTGCACCGGGACTTCACCGCCGACGCGCCGGGCACCAAGCTGGTCGGCGACATCACCTACATCCCGACCTGGCGTGGCTGGGCGTACCTGGCGACGGTCATCGACTGTCACACCAAGGCCTGCATCGGCTGGGCGGTCGCCGACCACATGCGTGCCGACCTGGTCTGCGACGCGCTGGACATGGCCGCCCGCAACTACGACCTCGCCGCTAAGTGCATATTCCACTCCGACCACGGAACGCAATACATGTCCGACCAGTTCGCTAAACACACCGCGAAACTTGACCTGCGACGCTCGGTCGGCAGAACCGGTGTCTGCTATGACAATGCGTTAGCCGAATCGTTTAATGCCGCGCTGAAAGTGGAACGCGTCAATCGCACCCAGTACCCGACGCTCGAACACGCCCGTCGTGATATTGCACGGTACATCGAATTCCGTTACAATCGTCGCAGGCTTCACTCCGCGCTAGCCTATCGAACACCACACGAAGCCTACAGCGACTACATCAACAACCAACTCGGCCAATCAGCAGCATAGAAACACCCACTAATTACATGTCCGAAATTTGCGGGGCAGCCCACACCGACCCCACCGGCCTCATCAAACTCGGCACCCGCTACTACAACCCCACCCTCGCCCGATTCACCCAAACCGACCCCGCCCACCAAGACGCCAACCCCTACACCTACGCCGCCAGCAACCCCACCAACGTCACCGACCCCACGGGACGATCGATCTTCGGGGACATCTTCGGTGGAGTACTTATAGCGGTTGGAGTTGTGGTCGGGGTCGCCGCCTTCGCAACGGGAGTCGGCGAGATTGCTGCAGCGGCCGGGGCAGCTGAGGCAATCGTCGGAGGTGCTGACATCGCCGCGGGCGGCGCTATCGGAGGACCTTCGATTTTCGGTGGCTATGAAACCATCAGTAACGGGTAGTGGACCCGGCGGTACTTAGCCGGATCGCGTTAATAGCCGCCTCTGCATAGATAGGAATGTCCAGACTCAATGCGCGTCGCTGGTCTTATATTCTTTGTGGCTGGGGGAAGCTGGGCTATCTCTTGGGCGGTTCAAAATTTCTTAAGTCGCGCAGGAATCTTCCAGGCGATGGGCGACTTTCGTACTGCCAAGGCGCGCGCTCAATCAGATGTCCGAGGAAAACGCCATCAACAAAGGTCGCTCGCTTTTTTTCGGCACGGGCTTTGGCTCGCCGTAATCGCTACGATTGGCGGCCTGATCATGATCGTCGTTGCTGTCAGGTGAGCCTCGTCATGGCGCCTTGTCGACAGTTATGATCAGCTACAACGAGACCACTTCACTCAACCGACTCCGTCGTCGGCCCCATCAGCAAACCCGCCACCCCTACTAGGGAGCGGCGGTAACCGATTGTGGTTCGCGTGGTGCCAGGTGCCGGTATAGGTAGAGCTTGCCCTCGCCGTCGGGATCTCGGTGATGTCGCCGCACCACCTGAGGTTCGGCCCGGTGGCGGTGAAGTCTCGCTTGAGCAGGTCCGGGAACGCCGCGGCGGCCTTGTCCTGCTTGGTCAGGTGTCACAGCCGCATAGCCACCACTTCGGTCGCTGAAGACGTCTCGGACCACGACCACGTCACCGGTAGATAAAAGACATTATCTACCGGTACCGGCGCCGTCCGAGCTGAAATATTCTACATTAGTTAGGTGGTAGGGATTGGAGGATGCCGCGCGGTAACCCGTCCCCTAAGCTGGCCATCAGTGTCGACCCGGACGTTCACGCCGGCGTTCTGGCCGCCGCAGCCGCCGAGGGAGTCAGCGTGTCCGCGTGGATGACCGGCGCGGCGCGGCGCGCCCTGCGTATCCGTGACGGGTTGGCCGGCGTGGCGCAGTGGGAGCAGGAGCACGGCGCGTTTACCGCGGCCGAGCTGAGCACGGCCCGCCGCCGGATCGGTGACGAGCTGCCCGCCGCCGGGCAGCCCCGATCGGCGTGAGCGTCGTCTACGACGCTGGCGCGCTCATGGCAGCCGAACGCAACGATCGCCGCCTGTGGGCCGAGCACCCGGTCCGCCTGGAGATGGGCGTCATCCCGATCACGACCGCCCCGGTGATCGCCCAAACCAGCCGCACCTCACGTCAGGTACAACTATGGCGCCTGCTGCACGGCTGCGACGTCGTCGCCTTCACCGCCGACCAAGCCCACGACGTCGGTGCTCTACTCGCCCGCGCTGGCTTGTCTGACATCGTGGATGCCCACGTCGCCCTCATCGCTGCGGTACGACAGGCGACCGTGCTGACCTCCGACCCCGACGACTTCGCCACCCGGGCCGAGCACCTACCCAGACGCTTCGCCATCCAGATCGTCTGAACCACCCATGACAGCGAGGTAGCAGCAGTAGGCCTGCAGGTCGCCATTGCGGCTGGTGACAACACGTTGGCGGTGCACCCGGGCACGTGTGTAGCGGCGCCCTGTCACACCCCGCGGCGACACTGAGGTTATGTCCGCCGAACTCGTGCCTGCCGCCCCGCTGGTCTCCTGGTACCCAGCAGCCACCACCGTGGTCGTTGATCGTGTCGCGGCGCTCGAGCAGCTACCCGGCACTGCCCTCGGCTGCCGCTTTCGCTTCGGCCGCGGCGCGCAGGGACTCCGGTACCCGGAACTGGACCCCTGGGTGAGTGGCTGCCGTCGCCGGCCAGGGACTTGCCGCCGGGGATGAGGTTGCGGCGTCCGGCCTCGGAGACGGCGTCGCGGGCGATCTTGTCCGCGAGTTCGTCGGTTAGCCGGCGCCCGTCCAACAGCCGCACGTCCTCCTCCTCGAGGTCAACGTCTTCGATGGTGCTGTCGCGGCCGACCGTGTATCGGCTCGGGTCGATGCTCATTCAGCCTTCTCCTTCTCGGTCGGTGTAGCTGGTCGGCATGGCGTGGATGACAGCCAGCCCGCCATCGCGGCGGTTGTCCGGGACCGCGACAACGTGCATCGACGCCCCGGCCGTCCGCGCCGACGAAGTGCAACTGCGGCCCGTCTTCGGTCTCGACCAACGTTGGCGACGGCGCGTTGGCCATCGCGATCAGAATGTGCGCGTTCCCGATCCGATGGCGCCGCCCTGACCGGACAACACGGACCGCCCGCGCGCTCGACGTGGCTCCACCCCAGCTCGTGGAGCACGGCGGCGCCGTCACTGTGGCGGCGCTCATGACAGGTCTAATGATGCTTGGCGTCGGCGGCATAGTGGGCAGGCGCGGATGCCCTTGGTTGGCGAGGGGACGTCGCCGGCGGGCTGGCCGTGGGGGCACGGGGTGTCGTAAATGAGCTGGCGCTGGTAGGCCTCGGCGGCCCGCTGCGCAGCCTCGTAGGCCTGGCCGGCGGCAAGGTCGGCCGGCTCGGCCGGGTCGGCCGGCTCGGCCGGGTCGGCCGGGTCGGCCGGGTCGGCCGGGTCGGCCGGGTCGGCCGGGTCGAGCTGGCGTAGCAGGAACGCGAGGTACCCGTAGGGCGACTTCATCGTGGTGGCCGTGCGGGGACCCGGCCGCCGTTCTGGCCGCCGTTGTCGCGTTCGAGGACTCGAGCTGAGCAGGCAATTCATCCAGCGCATGGTCGACGAAGCCACCGAACAAGCCTTGGCCCGCGCCGTGCCCAACCCACGACACAAACGGTCCCCGCTCATCGAACTCACCCCGGCCGGACGGCGCCGAATCGAGGCCATCACCACACGCGAACAGAATGTGCTCGGAACGACGAGCGGCGAGCTGAGCTCGGCCCACATCTAGGCTTGCCTGCATGTCCTGACCAACCTGCTCGACACACTTCGCTTGCGAGGACGGTCATCCGCGGCAAACGATGTCCAGCGCCTTCTTATTCGACCTGTCATCGAGCAACTTCTCTCGCCGATCTCGACCGATGGCTGCTTGACGACCCGCGTTGCTCTAGTTGACGCTTGATCAAGCACATGCTTGAATATCGTCATGACGGGCACTATCAATGACGAGCGGCTCGACGCTATGTTCGCGGCGCTCGCGGACCGCACCCGGCGCGACATCGTGACCCGGCTCAGCCAGGGCGAGGCGACGGTCAACGAACTCGCTGCGCCTTACGCCATGAGCCTGCAGGCCGTGTCGCAACACATCCGGGTGCTCGAGCGTTGCGGTCTGGTCAGTCGCGGGCGCCACCGGCAGACCAGACCGTGCCGGCTGGAACCGGTAGCGCTCGAGACCGCGGCCTCGTGGATCGAAGAGAGCCGGCGCGTGTGGGCCGAGCGGATGGACCGGTTCGAGAAGCACTTGGCGCGCTTGCAGGCCGGGGAGGATCAGTGAACGACGAGCTTGTCCATCGCAGAGTCATTCGCGCCCCTCGGGAGCTGGTGTGGCGGTGCCTCACCGAGCCCACCGAGCTCGCGCAGTTCTGGGGCCCTCGTGGCATGAGCACCCCGCGGGAGGGAATCGTAGTCGAGCTGTACCTCGGTGGCCGGTTCGAGACCGCGATGGTCGGCGAGGACGGCAGCCACCGGATGGTGGCGACCTTCACCGAGGTCCTTCCGCCGGAACGGCTCGCCTGGCTCGAGCCGGCGAGCGGGATGCACACGACCAGCACGCTCATCGACCTCGGCGACGGCAGCACCGAGGTAGTCATCCACCAGCGGCATGTGCCCGAAGCGATGCGCTCGCCCGAGGCTCGCGCCGGCTTCCTCACCTCCCTCGACAAGCTCGAGGAATACCTTGCCCAACGCGTTGAAGGGAACAGACCATGACCGAGTTCCAGTCCTGGGTGGCGCCGACATGCGAGAGGCTCGCCGACCTGCTCTCGTCAGCTGCATCGGAGACCTGGGATGCTCCGTCGCTCTGCCAAGGGTGGCAGCTGCGGCACGTGATCGCCCACGTGACGATGTCGGCGCGCCTGACACCCGAGCAGTTCGGCGCGGAGATGGCTGCGGCCGGCGGTGACTTCGATGTGTTGTCCAACGCCGTGGCCGCCCGTGACGCCTTCCTGCCCGCGGCCGAACACCTGGCCTACCTCCGGTCGCCGATGCTGCACGGCTGGCAGCCGCCGGGTGGCGGCGCGGCCGGTGCGCTCTGCCATGCCGTGATCCACTCCCTTGACATCACGGTCGCGCTCGACCAGCCGGCCGTCGCGCCGCGTGATGCCGTGATAGCCGTCCTCGACCAACTCAGCGCAACGAACGGCGCACGATTCGGGGTCGACCTGACCGACGTCCGACTCGAGGCCGCCGACACCGACTGGAGCTGGGGAACGGGCGAGATCGTGCGCGCCGACAGCGGGCGCCTGGTGGCGTTGCTGAGCGGCCGCACCCTGCCCGACGGCCGCGTCCTAGGCCGTGCCTGACCAACCCCAGGCCGGCGCGGTCGCCCAGAGCAAGTACGGAACCGTCGCTCGCCGCAAGCCAGCTCAACAGTCCCTCAGCACGAGCGTCGAGTCCACTGGAGGATCGACTTGCGCGGTAAGGATCAGACGCTCTCGCGCAGCCCGCGGACCTCCGGGGGCAGCACGAACGTGATTTGCTCCCGCACCGCCTCGACTTCGGCCACGTCGTTGTAGCAGTGCGTCGCGAGCAGGTCGATCACGCCCTGCACCAGCTCCTCCGGGACGGATGCGCCGCTCGACACCCCGACTGTCGCGACCCCGTGGAACCACTCCGGACGCACCTGCGACGCGTCGTCGACCAGATGTGCCGCGCCTGCTCCGGACTCGTAGGCGACGTCGACAAGCCGCTGCGAGTTGGACGAGTTCGTCGAGCCGACCACGATCATCAGGTCGACGTCCTCGACGATCTGGCGCACCGCGGTCTGCCGGTTCTGCGTGGCGTAGCAGATGTCGTCCGACGGCGGGTCGAGCAGCTTCGGGAACCGCTTGCGCAGCGCGGCGACCATCAACTGCGTTTCGGACACCGACAGGGTCGTCTGCGACAGCCAGGCGACCCGCTCAGGATCACGCACCTGCACCGTCTCGACCGCTTCGACATCCTGCACGAGCTGGACGTGCATCGGCGCCTCACCGGACGTCCCGACGACCTCCTCGTGATCGCGGTGGCCGATGAGCAGGATGTCGAAGCCGCGAGCCGCGAGCCGCCGGGCCTCGTTGTGCACCTTCGACACCAGCGGGCAGGTCGCGTCGATCGTGCGCAGCTCCCGGTCGGCGGCGTCGCTGTGGATGACCGGTGCGACACCGTGGGCCGAGAAGACCACCACACCGCCGACCGGCACCTCATCCACCTCGTCCACGAATACGGCGCCGAGGCGGGCCAGGCGGTCGACCACCTGGGTGTTGTGCACGATTTGCTTGCGGACGTACACCGGCGCACCGTGCTGCGCCAGCGCGGATTCCACCGTCTTCACGGCCCGTTCCACGCCGGCGCAGAACCCACGCGGCTTGGCCAGCACGACCCGCTTCGTCCCCGTCGACGCCCTCATACCTGCACCGCCGAGCGGCTGAGCACGGGCAGTTGCGGCCGCGCGCCGCGATCCTGCCCGGACGGCCCGTCACCGTAGGCCGTCACCGATACACCGCCCTCGACGTCCGAGTCGACCGGCATGTCCTCAGCCAGCCGCATCGCCTCAGCGATGAGCGTCTGGACGATCTGCGACTCGGGGACGGTCTTGACGACCTCACCCTTGACGAAGATCTGTCCCTTGCCGTTGCCGGACGCGACGCCGAGGTCGGCCTCTCGGGCCTCGCCCGGGCCGTTGACGACGCAGCCCATCACGGCGACCCGCAGCGGCACCGGCATTCCCTCCAGCCCGGCCGAGACCTCCTCGGCGAGCTTGTAGACGTTGACTTGCGCGCGGCCGCACGACGGGCACGACACGATCTCGAGCTTGCGCGGGCGCAGTTGCAGGCTGCGCAGGATCTCGTTTGCGACCTTGACCTCTTCGACCGGCGGCGCGGACAGCGAGACCCGGATGGTGTCGCCGATGCCCTTTGACAGCAGGGCGCTGAAGGCCACCGCTGACTTGATCGTGCCCTGGAACTGCGGACCGGCCTCGGTGACACCGAGATGCAGTGGGTAGTCGGACTGAGCGGCCAGCAGCTCGTAGGCACGGACCATGGTCAGCGGATCGTGGTGCTTGACCGAGATCTTCAGATCGTGGAAGTCATGCTCGGCGAACAGCGAGGCCTCCCACAGGGCTGAATCGACGAGCGCCTCCGGTGTCGCCTTTCCGTACTTCTGCAGCAGCCGCTTGTCGAGCGAGCCGGCGTTCACGCCGATGCGGATCGGCGTCCCATGATCCTTGGCAGCGGCCGCGATCTCTTTCACCCGGTCGTCGAACCGCTTGATGTTGCCGGGATTCACCCGGATCGCCGCGCAGCCCGCCTCGATCGCGGCGAATACGTACTTCGGTTGGAAGTGGATGTCGGCGATCACCGGCAGCTGCGACTTGCGTGCGATCGCGGGCAGCGCGTCAGCGTCGTCAGCCGACGGGCACGCGACTCGGACGATGTCGCAGCCAGCGGCGGTCAGCTCGGCGATCTGCTGCAAGGTGGCGTTGACGTCCGAGGTCAGGGTGGTCGTCATCGATTGGACCGAGATGGGATGGTCGCTGCCGACGCCGACCGAGCCGACCTGCAGTTGTCGGGTGCGGCGGCGCGTGGGCGTGGGCTGTGCGTCGCTCCTGGTCATGATGCCTGCCTTGACGTGAGTACGGCGCGGCCGTAGGAGGATCCACAGTCGGCGGGCACGGTCCAGCGGCTGGCGGCGCACCGGGCGAGTCGCTCGGTGATCGAGCGGACGATGAAGCGCGAGTCGAGGCCGACCTGCTGAAACAGGTCCGGACGCTTGCCGTGTTCGAGAAACTGCGCCGGGATCCCGAACGTCCACACCGGGATCTCGACCTCGTGATCGCGCAGTAGCCGCGCGACCGCGTCGCCGACACCACCGACGGCGCAGTTGTCCTCGAGGACGACGACGTAGCGGTAGCCGCTGGCCAGCTGCGCGAGGCCTGGGTCGAGCGGCTTCACCCACCGCGGGTCGACTACCGTGCTGCCGATGCTCTGTCCGTGCAGCAGATCCGCGACCTCGAGGCCCGTTCCGGCCATCGCCCCGACGGCCACGACCAGGACGTCCGAGGTGCCGGTGCGGCGCAGCACATCCACGCCGCCCACCGTGCCCGCGACCGGGAGGTCCGCCGGCGGGCTGCCTTTCGGGAACCGCACCAGGGTTGGTTCGTCGCTCACGGCCACCGCCTCGCGCAGCAGCTCTCGCAACGTGGCAGCGTCGCGAGGTGCGGCCATGCGCAGCCCGGGCACGACCTGGAACGCCGACAGGTCCCACATGCCGTTGTGGCTCGCGCCGTCATCGCCGGTCACCCCAGCCCGGTCGAGGACGAAGGTGACCCCGAGGCGGTGCAGTGCGACGTCCATGAGAACCTGATCGAAGGCGCGGTTGAGGAAGGTTGCGTACACCGCGAAGACCGGGTGCAGGCCGCCCATCGCGAGGCCTGCGGACGCGGCCACCGCATGTTGCTCGGCGATGCCGACGTCGAAGAACCGGTCCGGGAACTTCTGCGCGAAATTGGCGAGTCCGGTCGGCCCGGGCATCGCTGCGGTCAGAGCGACGATGTCGTCGCGCTCCTCGCCCTGGCGCACCAGCTCGCTGCTGAAGACATCGGTCCACGTTGTCTTGGCCGGGGTGGTGCGGATGCCGGTGCGGACGTCGAACGTGCCGGGAGCGTGGAACTTCTCGTCGTCGTCCTGCTCGGCCGGCGAGTACCCGCAGCCCTTGTGGGTCTTGACGTGCACCAGCGCGGGACGGCCGACGGCCTTCGCGGCGCCGAGGGCCGTTTCGAGTTCGGCGATATCGTGCCCGTTGACCGGGCCGACGAAGGTGAAGCCGAGCTCCTCGAAGATCGACCGGTTCGCGGTGTGGTCGTTGAGCTCACGTAGGTGATTCGCGATGCCGCCGATGGTCGGGGCGTACGAGCGGCCGTTGTCGTTGAGTACGACCACCACCCGTTCGTCCGAGCCGCCGATGTTGTTCAAGCCCTCCCACGCCATACCGCCCGACAGGGCGCCGTCGCCGATCACGACGACAACGCTGCGGTCGTTGTCGCCGCGAACCGTATTGGCCTTGGCCAGCCCGTCCGCGTAACACAGCGACGTGGAGGCGTGCGAGTTTTCGATGACGTCGTGACACGATTCGGCGCGGCTCGCATAGCCGGACATGCCGCCGCCGACGCGCAGGGTGTCGAATTGCTCGGCCCGACCGGTGAGCAGCTTGTGCGGGTAGGTCTGGTGTCCTGTGTCGAACAGGATCGGCTCGGCGGGCGAGTCGAACATCCGATGCAGGGCGACCGTGAGTTCGACGACGCCGAGGTTCGACCCGAGGTGGCCGCCGTGGTCGGCGACCGTGTCGATGATCGCCGACCGGATCTCATCGCAGAGTTCAGACAACTGGTCGTTGTCGAGGTCGCGTAAGCGGCTCGGCTGGTCGATAGAGGACAGGATGTTCATGCGCTGCTCCGCTCGAGAAGGGGATGCGGCTCGGACGTGGCGGGGGACCGGCCGTCGGTGACCGGCAGCCCGCAGATGGACAACCAGTCAACCGGCCCGAGTGATCTGCTGGAATGGCCGGACATCTTCTGCGTGAGTCGGCGCCGTACGCGGATGTTGTCCTGGTTGTGCGCCAGGACGTTCGCGCGCAGCAGGCGGCTGATCCGGCCCGTGCCGGTCAGCAACGCCGCCATGTTGTGGCTCAGCCGCGAGACGTGCCGTTGTTTCGGCCGGCGTGCGGCGCAGTACCGCCGCAACGCAGCATCGGCGCTCACCGCGTCGAGGGGCCAGTCGTCGGCAAGCGCCTGCGCGAGTTCGCCGGCATCGGCGATCGCGCTGTTCATGCCCTGCCCCACCATCGGATGCACGCCATGGGCGGCATCGCCGAGGAGCGCGAAGCCGGGTTGCGTCCACCGCTCAGCGTTCAACCGCCAGGCCGGCAGCACCTGCATGGTTGTGAGCGAGCGGCGCAGCGATTCCTCGACCAGCTCGAGCGCCGGCACGTGCGCGAGCACGTCGTCGATCCAGCGCGGCAGCTGCGGCCGGCTGAGTTCGCGCATCGCCCCCGTTGGCACTTGGACGTAGAGCCGCGCCCGTCCCTCCGGCAGTGCGAACAGCGCGCGCAGGCCGCGATCGGTCAGGTAGGCGTTCATCTGGTTGCCCAGCTGCGGGCTGTCGTCCAGCTCGAAGCCGACCAGTTGGTGGTCGTAGCGCGTCGACTCGGCCGCGATGCCGGCGGCGTCGCGCAGCCGCGAGCCTCGCCCGTCGCAGGCCACGGTCACCGTGGCACGGACGTCGACCACGGAACGTCGGTCCGGGACGTCGCCCGCCACGCGCACTCCGTTGATCCGGCCGTCCGCGTCGCGCACCACGTGCTCGGCGCGGCAACCGGTCCAGCGCGTCACGCCCGGCGCGAGCGCGGCGGCGAAGGCGTTAAGCATCTCGCGGTAGCTGTGCACCAATCCACTCCGGTACGGACCGTCGAGCAGGTCGTAGTCGAGCGAGACGAGCTCGGATCCGCCCGGGCGGCGGCAGCTCAACGCGCTGACCGGCAGCGCGCCGGACGCGACGAACGGTGCGTGCAGTCCCGCCGCGTCGAGGACATGCAGCGACGAGGGCTGCATGAGCTCGCCCTTGTGCACCATCCGGTATTCGCGCTGCTTCTCGACGAGCAGCACGCTGCGTCCGTGGCGTCCGAGCAGCGCGGCGAGCGTCAGCCCACCGACCCCACCGCCGCAGATGACCACATCGAAGTCCGGCATGACGGCCTCAGCGCACCCGCTCGACGGCCAGTCGGGCAAAGGTGGCGAGCCGATCGCGGCTTTCGCCGGCCGGCAAGAGGCCTAGCGCCGCGATCGCGGCGTCGGCGTGCCGCGCGGCGAGCACTCGTGAGCGGAGGATCGCGTCCGAGCGCTGCAGCGCGTCGACGATGAGGGGGAGCGCGCGTTCGGGCGACATCGCGGCGTCCAACGCGGCGTCGAGTTGCTGCCCGACGAGCGGGCCGGCGCCGTCGTAGGCGACGAGGATGGGTAGCGTCATGCGCCGGTTGCGGATGTCGCTGAGCAGCGACTTGCCGATCGCGTCGTCCGTGCCGCCGATGTAGGTGAGCAGGTCGTCGCACATCTGGAACGCGATGCCGAGCTCGTCGCCGTAGCGACCGAGCGTTTCGACGTGCGCGTCCGTGCCACCGCCGAGCAGCGCGCCCGCCCGGCACGCACCACTGAAAAGTGCGCCGGTCTTTAGCCGGATCATCTCGACGTACATGGCGAGGTCGCGGCTGCCCGCACAGGTGATCTCGTACTCCAGGCTCTGGCCGCGGCACAGGTCGATGCCCGAGCGAGAGACGACTTCCAGCGCCGACACGATTGCGGTGTCCGCGGCCCCGGTGCCGCGGCAGCGCGCGAGCGAGAGGAACAGGTCGAAGATCAGGGCGTCGCCGGCGACGATCGCGTTGCCGGTGCCGAACTTCGCCTGGACGGCCGGCTGCCCGCGGCGCATGGCGTCGTCGTCGATGATGTCGTCGTGCACGAGGCTGGCCACGTGCCCGCTCTCGGTGCCCAGTGCCGCGGGAAGCACCTGGTGCGCCGCGCCGCCGACGGCCTGCGCCGACTCGAGCAGCAGGGTGGGGCGGAACAGCTTGCCCGGCGCCAGGAACGCGTGCCGGCACATCTCGCCGAGCACAGACGGCTCGTCCGCCCAGCGTCCGGACAGCTGCCGGATGAGCAGGTCGGCGTGGGTCGCCTCTACGGGAGGCCGGAGTGCGGTGGGCGATGGCGCGAGCGACGCGGTTACGTCGTCCGGCGTCGGCATGCGGGTGTCTACCTGGACGACGGTCATGGCCACCACCAAAGGTATTTCGACGTTGCGGATGAGGTATGCGATCAATATCCGGGATCCGGACGCGCGGGGATGCGTCGTCCGGCCGGGACGATGGGGGTAGCCGATCGGGCCATGGCAGGTCGCTTGGTCGATGCGACGGTGACTGAGACGTTCTGTCGGTCGAACGTCCGGCGCTGAACCACCCGGGCAGGCGCGACGAGGATGAGGGGGCGCATCGATGCAGCCAACCGCTAGGACGCTCGGCACGGTCGTGACGGCGCACGTGGACACGTGGCGGCCGTACACCAGCTGCTACATCGGGCTGGTCGGCCTGGCGGGCGCGTCGCTGGCCTCGGCGTCGGCATCCGGGTCATTCGTCACGCTGCGGCTGGCCGCGGCCTGGGGAATCCCGACGCTCGCCTGGTTGGCCGGCCTCTACGGCGGCGACTGGTTCGACCGCGAGTTGGACGCCGTGAGCAAGCCGCACCGTCCGATTCCGTCCGGCCGAATCTCGGCGGGTACCGCGCTCGGCACCATGATCGTTCTGATCGCCGTCAGTGGTGTGACTTCGGTGCTGTTGCAGTGGCACACGTTGCTCATCGTCGCCGCGGCGGTCGTGATCGGCTTGTCGTACAACGGATTCTTCAAGGCACGCGGCCTCGTCGGCAACCTGGTACGCGGATCGCTCACCGGCCTGGTGGTCGTGTTCGGCGCGCTGCTCGTCAGCGACCGCATCAGCGCGGTGGTGCTGGGCGCGGCCGTGGTCTTCGCGCTGCACGACAGCGCATCGAATCTCGTCGGTACGTTGCGCGATGTCGACGGCGACCTATCCGGCGGCTACCGCACCTTTCCCGTCGTGCACGGCCTGCCTGCCGGAGTGAACGTCGTAACCACCCTCGTCGCGACGTGGACCGTTCTGGCCTTCGCCGTCGGCCTCGGCGACGTGGGTGGCGTCGGCCTCAGCACGGTCGTGCTGTTCACGGCCGCCCTGGCCATGGCCTGGTTCGTGGTTGGCCGGCTGATCTCGGTGCGGACCCACCTCACCCGGCGGCTCGCGTACCGGATGCACGAGGTGCTCTGCCTCGAGCGGCTCACCCTGGCCGCGGCCGCGATCGCCTACGGCGGCCATCCGCTGCTCGCCGCCTGCACGTGGGTGCCTGCCGTCGTAGTCACCGGCTACAGCCAGACGGCCCTGCGTGCGCGGCACGAGTTCGGCGTCGAACCCGATACCCGCCAGGTGGCGGTGGTCTCGTGACTGCGCTGCCGCAGCTGGAGTCCTCGATCTCGGCCGCCGTCGGCTCGCTGCTGGAAACACAGCGCCCGGACGGCTCGTGGCAGGACTTCCTGCCCTCGGCGGCGATCTCGACGGCCACCTCCGTCGTCGCACTGCACTACAGCGATCCGGACAGCTCAGCCGTGCTCGTCACCCGGGGCCTGCGCTGGCTGCGTGAGAACCAGTTGCCCTGTGGAGGGTGGGGGGACGCGCCGTGCGCCCGGCCGTCGCTGCCGGCCACCGCGTTCGCTGTCGCGGCGCTGGCCCTGCTCGCGCCGTCGGAGTCCAAGCCCGAGATCGCGTCCGCGGTGAGCTGGATCGAGTCGGTGGGCGGTATGGAGGCGGTCGCCGATCCGGACCGGTGCGCATTGCACGTCCTGTGCCTGCAGTTCCTCGCGCTGGCCGGGCTGTACGACGAACGCCGCATCCGCCGTATGCCCGCCGGCGTCGCGCTGCTGCCGCGCAAACTGCGCCAGAAGGTGTCATTCGTGGTTCCGGTGACCTTGGCCTGGACGGTGATGCAGAGCCACACCAGGCAGTTCTCGTGGCCGATGAGGATGCTGTTCCGCGCCGCGGAAGGGCCGGCCTCGACGTACTTCGACGAGCTCACCGAATACGAACCGCCCGACGGCGGATCGCAGGAATCCCCTTTGCTGGTTTCACTGATCGGCTTCGCCTTCGCCCGCGCCGGTGAGCGGCGCGACCTCGTTGAGCGCAGCGTCCGCTACCTGCACCGCACTGTGCGTCCGGACGGATCGTGGCCTGTCAACCGTGACCTGGAACTCTCGGCGACAACTTTCGTGACGATGGGGCTGCAGGACGCCGGGGCCAGGGACGACGACCGGCTCACCTCGACCAACCGGTGGATCAGGTCGAACCAGTGGAACACGCCGTTCTCGCCGACCGGTTGCCCCAGCGGCGGCTGGGCGTGGTCGTCGGAGTCCGGCTGGCCCAACTCCGACGACACCGCCGACGCGTTGATGTCGCTCGCCGGGTTCGGGCACGACGCGAGCGACCCGCAGATCGCCGACGGGATCAGCTGGTTGCTGCAGATGCAGAACCGCAACGGCTCCTGGAGCTGCTTCTGCAAAGACAACCACGTCGCTCTGGACGCCCCGTGTGCCGTGATCACCGCACATGCCGTGGACGCGCTAATACGTGCCGGCGGCCTGGACGCCGATCACGTGGCGATCAGGCGCGCCGTGTCTTGGTTCGGCCGCACCCAGAACGACGACGGCTCGATCGGCTGCCTCTGGTACCGCGGCAAGACGGCGGGCACGGCGCAGGTGCTCGAGGTGCTCGGTGAGCTCGGTCTCGCCGACGCCCGTACCGCCCGCCGCTGCATCGAGTGGTTGAGCGCGAACCAGAACCCCGACGGTGGCTGGGGCGACGGCGAGGGCGCCGAGTCCTCGGCCGAAGAGACGGCGTGGGCCCTGTCGGGATTGTTGCGCGCCGGCGTCCCGGCTGACGACCAACGCCCGGCCGAGGCGGCGACCTGGCTGATCGAGCGGCAGCGTCCCGACGGCATGTGGACCCCGACCGTGCTCGGCGTGTACTTCCTCGATCTCTGGTACTGCGACGACCTACTCGCGACCGGTTACACCCTGCAGGCGCTGGCCCGTTTCCGGCGTGCGAAGGAGGCAGCATGACAACCACAGTCGCGCCGCCCAGGTATCCGTTCCCGGGCGACGAGCGTCTCGACACCGACGCCCGCTATGCGGCGCTGCGTTCGAGCGAGCCGGTGAGCCGGGTGACGATGGCCAACGGCGAGCCGGCGTGGCTGGTCACCCGCTACGACGACATGAAGGCAATTCTGTCCGACCCGCGGTTCAGCCGCAGCCTCGTCGCCGGACAGGACGTCACGACGGCGACGCACCGGATGGCTGACCAGCCGCGGTCGGTCATCCTGCCACTCAGCGACCCGCCCGAGCACACCACCATCCGCCGCCTGGTGTCGAAGGCCTTCACCGCACGGCGGGTCGAGACAATCCGGCCGCGCGCCGAGCAGATTGTCGAGAACCTGCTCGACAATCTCGCCGCGGCGCAACCTCCGGCGGATTTCGTCGCGCTCGTGGCGATGCCGCTGCCGGTCACGATCATCACCGATATCCTCGGCATCGAGGGACCCGCCTACGCGACGATGCGGCACTGGTCGGAGGCGCTGATGTCGGTGACCGCGCTTGACTCGGGCGAGGTCGTCGCGATCAAGGACGAGTTCGAGAGCTACATGCGCGCCGTGGTCGAGCAGCGGCGAGCCGACCCTGGCGACGATCTGGTCTCGGCGCTGATCCGCGCCGGCGAGGACGGCGACAGCTTCACCGACGACGAGATGATGTCGGTGATCATGCTGCTGTTCATTGCCGGCTACGAGACGACCGTGTCGCAGCTGACGAATCAGGTCTACACGCTGCTGTCGCGGGCGCACCTGTGGCACCAATTGCGTGCCGACCCGAGCCTCGTCCCGCAGGCGGTCGAGGAACTGTTGCGAGCCGTGCCTGTCGGGTACGCCGGGCTGCCGATCCGCGCTACCGAGGACGTCGCGCTCGGCGGCATCGAGATCGCGGCGGGAGATTTCGTCCTGCTGCCGAAGTACGCGGGCAACCTCGACCCGGACGCGTTCGGCTGCCCCGCGTCCATCCACTTCAGCCGCACGCACAACCCGCATCTCGCCTTCGGACACGGCGCGCATTACTGCATCGGCGCGCCATTGGCGCGCATGGAGATCCAGGTCGCGCTCACCGCGCTGGTGCGGCGCTTCGGCTCGCTCTCGCTCGCGGTCGATCCGGACGACCTGGCATGGCGCACGGGCGCGCTGATCCGAGGCCCGCGCGACCTGCCCGTCACCTGGTGAGCGCCGCACACCGTAACGAGGAGAGCCGATGACCATCCAGGAAGACACGTTCCATTACCCGTTCGCTGGCGCCGAGCCGATGCAGCCCCCGTGCCAGTGGGCGCAGGCGCGCGAGAGCGGTCCGCTCGTCGACATCGCACTGCCGAGCGGCGATCACGCAACGCTTGTGACGCAGTACAAGCAGGCGCGGGCGCTGCTCGGCGACGCGCGGTTCACCCGTCAGGTGCCGGCCGACGGCGGTGTCCGCATCGCTGCGACCGAGGACGGCGGCGTCTTCTCGCGACAGGCCGGAGCCGGAATGGCGATGTTCGAGGGACCGGGGCACCTGCGCTGGCGGCGACTGGTCGCGAAGGCGTTCACCATCCGCCGGGTCGAGGGCATGCGCGCCGGGATCCAGCAGATCGCCGGCGAGCTGGTCGACGGCATGATCGCCGCTGGGCCGCCGGCAGATCTCGTGTCGGCGATCGGTGACCACCTGCCCGTCCGGGTGATCGGGAGCCTGCTCGGCGTCCCGCCCGAGGACCATCACCGCTTCCGCAGCTGGTCGGATGCAATCCTCACGCTCACCAAGTTCTCGAAACAGGACGCGGACGCCGCGAGGATGGAGTTCGGGACGTATCTCGCCGGACTGATCGAGGCCAAGCGGGCCGACCCCGGCGATGACCTGCTCAGCGAACTCACCCAGATCTCCGACGCCGACGACGGCCGGCTCGAACTGGTCGAGCTGGTGATCACCGGCATCGCGCTGCTCGTCGCCGGACACGAGACGACCGCGAACATGATCGGCAAGATGATGGCAATGGCGCTGGCCGAACCCTCGCGCTACGCCGAGATCGTCGCCGACCGTTCGATCGTTCCGGGCGCGGTCGAGGAGTTCATCCGCTTCGACACAAACCCCAGCCTCGGTGTGCCGCGCTATGTCACCGAGGACATCGACCTATGCGGCACGACCGTTCCGGAAGGCGCGACGGTCATCGTCAGCCCCGCGATCGCCAACCGCGACCCGCGCCGCTTCCCGGACGCCGACCAGTACGACCCGCGACGCGAGAACAACCAGCACCTCTCCTTCGGCGCCGGGCCGCACTTCTGCATCGGCGCGCCACTCGCGCGCGTCGAGTTGCAGGTCGTGCTCGACACCCTCGCGCGTCGGCTGCCCACCCTCTCGCTCGCCGTCCTGCACGACGAGCTTCGGGTGAAATCCGGGCTCATCGTGGTCGGCTTCGACCGGGTCCCGGTGCAGTGGTGAGCGCGAGCGGGCCGGCGGTGACCAGCGTGCTGCGCATCGTCGCGGACGAGGATCGCTGCTGCGGCAGCGGAAACTGCGCGCTCACCGCACCGCAGCTGTTCGACCAGCGCGAGGACGACGGCGTCGTTGTCGTGCTGCTCGACGACCTCCCGGCCGGCGAGTTCGAGCAGGCAGCCCGGACGGCAGTCGCAAGCTGCCCAACCTCAGCGCTGCAGCTGATCGGCGGCTCGGGCGCCTGACTCGCTGGCTTGTCAAACTCAAGCAGCAACCGACGGATACAACCGCGTCATCGTGTCCGAGCAGGCAGCCTCGACCCGCTCCCGATCCTCGGCAGGCAGGTCCAGCCATCGCGGCGGACGCGGACGCACCATGGCAGACGAGGTGCGCAACCACCCAGGCGCCTCCGGAGCGACGCCGATGAAACGTCCGACATCGGTGAGCGTCCGCGCGGTGTCGGCGATGAGATCCTCGTAGCTGAGGTGCAGAACCTGCCGGTCGTCCACGGCGCCGAGCGCATCGAGCCCGGCTGTGATCTGCTGCGACCAGATGGTTGCGAAATCGGCGGCGGGAAGTTCGATGGCGTCGAAGGCCGCACGGTCGAACGTGTCGGGCATGAAGGCGCGCAAGTTATCGCGCACCGGCGTCGACGTGGTGGGCTGGTCGAGGTACGGGTTATAGCCGAGTGCCTCCTGCAGCTGCATCCACATTGCGCCCATCTTGAACGCTCCACTTCGGCTCATCGAGTACGCGCATTCGCGCCCGTCCCGGTAGAGGTGGACGAACCGCGCGTCGGGAAACAGCTCGACCAGCTCGGGAACGTGGCGTAACGAGAAGCCCGAGCGCTCGACCCATACCGATCGGCCGAGAGTGATGCACAGCCAGCCGAACAGGCGACGGTGCTGCGTGGCGATCGGCGCCGGCGTCAGGCTCAGCACGTGCGCGCGAACGAGGTCGTACATCTCGTCCGGCGAATCGGCGAGGTGGGGCAGCGTCGTCACGGCGATCGGCGGGATGCCGGTGTCGGCGTCGAACCGGGCGCCGGGACCGGTTACATACAGGAATTCCTCGACCGGGTTGCCGATCCGGTAGGCCGCAGACACGAACGGGTGCGGCGTGCTGAGCAGCGCCCAGTACTGCTCGCCGGACAGGACGCCAGCCGGAAACGGTCCGCTGAGCAGCAGCCCGAAGAACTCCGACAAGCTCAGCACATCGGGATGGGTGCGCAGCATCGTCGACAGCAGCGTCGAGCCGCATCTGCCCGTCGAGACTGCGAAGACGGGCGCGGTGTCGAAAGCGAAGTCGGTGTGGTCGTCCGAATCCACGGCAGGTCCTCTGCAGTTCGATGGTCAGTAAGCACAATCTGGTCGCAGGGCAACGCCGGCGTGGTAGCCGAATGGTCACTGCGTACGGACACCTCTGTGCGGGCGGGTAGCGGCAACGATCGAAGGTGGCGCCCTGCGCCACCGGATTGACGCCGACGCTGGAGGTATGACATGCCCGCCGACCTGTTCGACCGGATCGACCGAGCGACGCAGCGGGCCGCGCGCATGCACGAGCGGCACGGCAATTCGCTCGGACACTTCTTCTCCGCCTACCCGTGGGTCGCCTATCCGCTCGCCGTCTTAGTGGTCGTGTCGGCGCTGCTGTCGCTCGTGGGCAAGATCGTGACGAAGGCGCTGGGCCTGCCGCCGTCCGCCGTGCGCTGGGGAATCCTCGGTGCCGGCGTGCTGTGGTTCCTGCACCGTCGCCGGCTCACCGAGCAGCGTGGACGAGTGACCGTCTGACAGTGACAACCACGGCACGGCGTCGGTGGGGTGACCTCACCAGGTCACTCCACCGGTTCACCACGTCACGGGCAGTTCGTGAACGCCGTACACGAGCATGTCGGTACGCATCCGCACGTCCTCGGGCGGGACGGCGAGCTGCAGCGACGGGAAGCGTTCGAACAGTCGCTGGAACCCGATCGCCATCTCCGCGCGGGCGAGCTGTTGGCCGATGCACTGGTGCACGCCGAAGCCAAAGGCCATGTGGTGCGGGCGGTCGCGCTCGAGGTCGAGCCGGTCGCCGTCGTCAATGAGCTCGCTGTCGCGGTTGACAACCGGCAGGTACACCAGCACCGTCCGGCCCTTGGGGATGGTGATGCCGGCAACCTCGACATCCTCTAGCGCTGCCCGCACGGGACCCATGTGCGCAATCGTCAGGTATCGCAGCAGTTCCTCGACCGCACTGGGCATGAGCTGCGGGTCGGCGCGCAGGATCGCGAGCTGGTCGGGCGCCTGCAACAGCGCGAAGGTGCCGAGCGCGAGCATGTTCGCGCTGGTCTCGTGACCCGCGAGCAGCAGCACCTGGGCGATGTTGATGAGTTCCTCGTCGCCGAGGTCGTTCTCCGCGATCAGGCCCGACAACAGCGCGCCGTCCGGGTTGGCGCGGCGGTCGACGATGACCCGTCGCAGGAATCCGCGCAGTTCGTCCACCGTCTTCATGAGCTGGCCGATGTCGGACTTCACCGCGAGCAGGACGGCGGCGAAGCGGGTGAAGTCGGCGCGGAATTCGTAGGGCACGCCGAGTAGTTCACAGATCACCTGCATCGGGATGGGCAGCGCGTAGTCCTGGACGAGGTCGACCGGCCCCCCGCGTGCCTCGAGCGTATCGAGGGTGTCGGCGACGATCGTCTCGATGCGCGGCTGCAGTTCGTTCATGCGACGCACCGTGAACTGCCGCATCAGCATCTTGCGGTACCGGGCGTGTTCGGGGTCGTCCATGCTGTTGAACATCCCGGGCGGCGTGCCCAACTTACGGAAGCGTTCCGGGATCGCGCGGAGCGGCGACTCGGCGAGGCTGCGGTCCGCGCTGAAGCGGGCATCGCCGAGGACGTCACGCGCCAACCGGTATTCGGTGACCAGCCAGCCCTGCGCGCCGCCGGCGAAGGTCAGCGGGCTGATCGGGGGCAGCGCTCGTAGCGCGGCCGGCGGGTCGAACAGCGTCTCGCGGTCGGTCGCGAGCATCGGCGGCGCCGGGCAAGTGTCAACAGCGTCGGGGACCTCCGCGCGATGCGCGTCGGTGATCGGGCAAGCGGTGTGGGTGAGCGCGTCGGTCACGGGGGCTCCGAGGGGTGTGGTGGGTCAGCTGGCGAGCAGGCCGTGCTGTAGCGCATAGGCGACAGCCTGGGTGCGGTTGGGGCTATTGAGCTTGGCGAGGACATTGGCGACGTGCCGCTTCACGCCGTGCTCGGTGATCGTGGCGATGCGGGCAATCTGCTTGTTGCTCATGCCTTCCGAGACGAGCGAGAGTATCTGCAGTTCGCGCTGGGTGAGGTTGGGCAGCGGCACGGCTCGGATCAGCTCGCGGTGCGCTGACGCGCGCAGCATCGGCTGCAGGAGGCGCGCAGGCAGCACGGTCTGGTCGCGGGCCACGCGCAGCAGCGCATCGCTCATCGTCGCGGCGGTGAGATCGTCGATGACCAGGACGCCGTCGTGCAGCAGGTCGAGCACCTGCGGGCATTCCAGCGACTTCTGCGTCTGAACGGTGAGCAGGTGCTTGAGCCGGCGATGCTCGATCTCTGCGATGAGGGCGCTGACCTCATCGCCGGCGAAAGTCTCGGCGACGAGCACCGTGTGCACGCGCCGGTTGCGGACGGTGTGCAGGGCATCTGCGATGGTCGGCGCGGACACCACGCTCGTGACGAACGGGATGGCCGAGGCGACGCTGGCCAGGCCGGCGCGGACCACCTCACAGGAATGGACTATCAGTACCGCTTGCGCGGCCTCGTCCGTCGGTTCAACCGAGATTATGCTCACCACGAAGTCCTTTGTTAGTTCGAAGGGAAGTCAACGGGCGAAAAGATTGGCGATTTAACCGCATTTGGGCGGGCGATTGCGTAGTGTCGGCGGGGGCAGGCCAGGAAGGCTTGCGATGTCGGGCCTGGCCCGGTGCAGCCCGAGCGTTAGGTGGCGGCCGAGTTGCTCTGCAGCGGGCGCGGCACGGACTGGGCGCGGCGCGTCTCGCGCGTGCGCCCCACTCGCAGGCGTGCGGTGCGGGTTAGCAGCATCGTCACGGACAGGAAGATGAACGTGTCCGATACGGCGTTGGCACCGATCTGGTGCTCGTACAGGAACGTCCCGAGCGGGCGGGCGAACCAGTGTTGCGCGCCGTAGGCAAACAGCAGGCGCGCGGCGGTCAGCGCGGTCCACAGCGCCGCGTATCCCGCGCCACCGCGGCTAACGGCCATCCGTCGCGCGGGGTCGAACGAGACCGGCAGCAGCGAACCCGCCGCCAGGCCGAGCAGCACCCCTACGACCACACCGACGACCTCGAGGGTCAGGCCCCAGCCCGACGTCGTCACGCCGGTGAAGAAGAACGGCACGATGATCGCTGCGGTCACGATCGGTCGGGCCACGCGAAGCGCGGTGATCTTGCGGCGACCCAGGTCGGTTTCGAGCACCACGGCCAGCATGATGAGGTTCAGGACGACGACCTTGGTCATCGGGACACCGCCTTCGATCCGGTCGCGGACCATGGCGATCCGCCTCGGGCCAACGCTAGGTCGCGGTGGGCCGCCGCCTCGTCCCCCCCAGGGTTGACATTTGCCCGAATTGCCCGGGCTTGCTCACCCCGTGGTAGGAGGCACGCACTGGATCCGTGGCAGGCAGGCAGGGACAGCGGGCGGGGCGCCGATGCTTGACGCGCTCTCGCTGCACAACCGACCGACGCTCTGGCGGGCGCTGCGTCTCGTCGCGCTTGCCGCCGTCGTCGTCGGCATCGTGGTTCGCTCGCCCGACGGCGAAGACGCCTCGGTCAAGACGCTGATCTGGCTGACCAGCGGCCTCGCCGCGGTCGGCTGGATCGGGTGGGTGCTCACCACGCCCGGCTCGCGCACCGGCGCGCGGCTGGCCAGCCTCTCGCTGCTGGTCGCTGCGGGGTGCATGGCCGGCGGTGCCGATCCGGCCGGTCCCGCGATCGCGCTCGGCGGCGTCGGGGTGTTCGCCGCGACGCTCGTGCTGCCCCCGGTACAGGCGGCCACGCTGTTCGTACTCGGCCTAATCACCATGGCCGTAGGACACGTCGTCGGCGGAGCGACCGTCACCCTCGCCGCGTTCCTGGCCGCGCTCGTCGGCGTCGCGGTCGGTGGCTTCAACCGGCGCATCTACCGCGAGCGCCTGATGCGGCAGGCCGACCGGCTCGTCGCTCAGACCTCGCGCACACAGGCGGAGCTGGCGCGGTCGGCGATGCTCAGCGAACGCGCGCGCATCGCCCGCGAGATCCACGACGTGCTCGCCCACTCGCTCGGTGCGCTCGCCGTACAACTGGACGCGGCCGACGCGCTGTTCATTGACGGCGGCGCGGACCCGGTGCGCGCGCATCAACACGTGACGCGGGCGCGCGCCCTCGCCGTCGAGGGGCTCAACGAGAGCCGGCGAGCGATCCACGCGCTGCGCGATCACACCGCGCCGATCACCGAGCAGCTGGGCAAGCTGGTCGCCGAGCACACCGCCGACACGGGCACGCCGGCCGACCTCGTCGTTGAAGGAACGCAGCGCCAGCTCGCTCCGGATGTGTCGATCACCGTCTACCGCACCGCGCAGGAGGCCCTCACCAACTGCCGCAAGCACGCACCGTCCGCGCCGGTACGGCTGGCGCTGCGCGTCGATCGCGACGGCGCCGGGCTCACCGTCTCGAACCCGGTCCGTGCGTGCGAGCAGGCAACGTTGACGCTCGCTTCAGCCGGCGGGGGTTACGGGCTCACCGGACTTGCCGAACGGGCCGCCCTGCTCGGCGGTGCCCTGCAAGCCGCCGAGGTCGAACAGACCTGGACCGTGGACTTGTGGCTGCCGACATGAACGACATCCGGGTGGTCGTGGCCGACGATCAGGCAGCGGTGCGTGAGGGTCTGGTAACCATGCTCGGGCTGCAGCCCGACATTGAGGTGGTCGCCGCCGCTGCCTCCGGTGCCGAGGTCGTGGACCTCGTAACCCGGCTCTCGCCGGACGTCATCCTCATGGACCTGCACATGCCCGACCAGGACGGCCTGCAGGCCACGCGGCAGATCATGGCGGCAGATCCGGCCGCGAAGATCGTCGTGCTTACGACGCTGGCCGACGATGCGTCGGTCCTGCAGGCGTTGCGCTGCGGCGCGCTCGCCTACCTGACGAAGGACGCCGGTCGCGCCGACATCGCACGAGCCCTGCACGCCGCCGCGGCAGGGCATACCGTGCTCGACGCGAACGTCCAGGCGCGGGTGCTGTCACTGGCCACCGAGCATCCGCAGGCCGCATCGCCGCCGGAGCCGGGCTCGGCCGCGGCGGAATCGGCCAGGCAGGATCCCGTCCCATCAGCGACGGACCGGCCGCCGTGCTGCGAACTGCCCGACGCGCTCACCGCCCGCGAGGCGGACGTACTGCGCCTGATCGCCGGGGGCCTGGTCAACGCCGACATCGCCCGGACGCTCGTGTTGAGCGAGAATACGGTGAAGACGCACGTGAATCACCTCTTCGCCAAGATCGGTGCCGCCGACCGGGCGCAGGCCGTCATCTACGCCTACCGCCGCGGGTTCGTCGACGGCCCGCACAGCTGACGCACCCGGTCATGCGCGGGTGTCACTCTCGTCGACCCGGCGAGCCCTGACTGCGCCCAGCTTGCGACTCGCCGACCCCGCTGAGCCCGGCCGGAAGCCGGCCGGCGCGGGCGCTGGCCACGACCTGCTGCGTGCCGACGACCGGCATGTGCACCGTCGCCTGCACCGAGACGCTGACCGTCCCGCTCCGGGCGTCTGCCGCAAGCTCGACGCGGCAGGACCGCAGCCGACTGCCGTTTACCGCCGCCGTCCGCGCCGCCGCCGCACAGGCGGTACCCGCCGAGATACCGGCCATCCAGTCCGCGCCGGCAGCGCCGCCGCCGCCCGTACCGCCACCGGCCGTGCCGCCGTCGACGCCGATGCGGCCAGCGGCAGCGAGCGCGGCCAGATCGGCACCGCTCTCGGCCCGGTGCCTCGCCACGACCGCGGCCGCGCGTAATGCCGCAACCGAACTGACCACCAGCAGCAGCGCGCAACACGAGATCACCCAGATCGTCGCCGACCCGGCCTCCCGGCCCTGTGGCGACGCGGTCACGGCGGCGCGGCGGTCGGTTCCGGCTCGGCCGCGGCAACCGCCTGCTCAGTGACCGTGAACGCCGGCAACATGTTCCCGAGCGGATGGACGATCACCTGCACCCGCGCAGTCACCTCGTCGCCAGCATGCGACACCACGAGCAGGCCGCCCGGCGCAGCAGCGGACGCGAGGCGCCGCGCCGCAGCCGAATCACCGCGAGCGGCGGCCCGGGCGGCCTCTCGTGCGGCGTCCTGCACCCGTGCATGCGCAGACACCACCGAGACGGCCGAGAGCGCCACACCGAGGATGAGCACGAGCACAGGCAGGCACGCTGCGAGTTCGGCGGTGACCATCCCGGCGTCGCCTCGGCGGCCTCGACGATCAGATCGCATGCAACGCCGAACTCACGAGCGAGGTCAGCGCCGACGACACCGTCGGACTGCGCACGACCTTGTAGAGCACAACGGCGAAGCCGACCGCGGCCACGGTGCCTACCGCGTTTATCTGGACTGCTCAAAACGGACAGACCTACTCAGATGGGAGCACGAACGGCAGGAAGGCGAGGCGGATGTCGCGGGCCTGATCGCCGTTCGCGTGGACCACGAAGTCGCTTCGTTCACCGTCGGG
>JBPCOE010000042.1:0-8076 GCA_051000605.1 Jatrophihabitans sp. | reverse complement strand
GGCGTTCCCCGATCTCGAGGACGGCGCGACGCAGTGCCTGCCCGGCTGCGAGCACGTGTCCGGCGAAGCCGACTGCCACCTGGCCACCTGGGTGGCGCAGGGGCACTCGACACCGGTACGGCTCGCGGCGTTCCGGCAACTACTGGTCAGCCGCTAACCGCGGGGTGCCGGGCTCGTAGCGCGGTGGTGGTGCGTTGATGCCGTCCGGATGCACCGGACCGGGACGGTCGCGCAGGGCTCCGCCGCCGGCTGACGTTCGGCTACCGAGGATTTCCGCGACGATCGAGATCGCGATCTCGCCCGGAGTGTGCGCGTCGATGTCCAGGCCCGCCGGACCGTGGATGCGGTCCTGCATCTCGGGCGCGACCCCGTGCCCGGTCAGCCACTCGCGCCGCAGCTCCTGCGTACGTCGCGACCCGAGCGCGCCGACGTACCCGACGTTGCCCGCCAACGCTGCCGCGAGCGCCGGGCCGTCCACCGCGCGGTCGTGGCTCAGCACGACGAACGCGTCGCCTCGGTGCAGGTCGGCGACCGCGTCCACCGCGTCGCCCACATCGTTGGTCGTCGCGGCGTTCCAGCCGAGCAGACCCGCAGTGTCGGCGAGCGCGGTCGCGATCAAACCGTCGCCCACCACGAGCAGGCTCGGGACGGGCCACAGACAGACAACCGCACGGGTCGTGCCGTCATCCTCGACGACGGTGGTCAGACTCGTCCCCCGCGCGAACAGCCTCGGTACCTGATCGCCGAGCTCGTGTGCGCCGCGAATCGTCGCCGCGGAGTACACCGTCGTGCCGACGGGTTCGCCGCCCTCGATCGTGGTGGTGATGCACACGGGTTCGCGCGCAGACAGCTGGTCCCACAGTTCGGCCGGGTACGCCGAGGCCGACTGCACGAGCACCGCTGCGACGCCGCCGCAGGAAAGGCCACCGGTGCGCGCGTCCTCGGCGGTGACGGTGACGTCGACGAGGCCGTCGCCGTCGACCGGGCCGAGCGCGACGGCGTCGAGCAGCGTCCCGACCGGCGGCTCGTTGTCGTGCCACGCCAGCGCGGCAGCATGATCGCGCGAGCTGAAGCCCTTCGTGGCAACCACCTGCGCGATCTTGACCTCGAACCCGGCATCGAGCCAGCCGCTCACCTGCTCCGCGATTGTGTACATGAGCCGGTTGTAGCGGGGCGACGTGCACTCGCGCAAGGTCGCCGCGGCCTAGTCTCGACCGCGTGGCCCTGCAGCTGACCGCGATCAATCGGTTTCCGGTGAAGTCCTGCCGCGGGCAAGCGCTGACGTCCGCTGTCGTCGAACCCTGGGGGCTCGCCGGTGACCGCCGATGGATGATCGTCGACGACGACGGCCTGCTCGTCACCGCGCGGGAGTACCCACGCCTGTTGCTGGTCGAACCGCGGCTGGCCCACGACGGCGCGCTGCACCTGACCAGCCCCGACGCACTCGATCTGGACGTCGTCGTTCCCTCGTCCCGCGACCTGGTGCCCGTCCGAGTCTTCGCCAGTGAAGTCGACGCCACGCTCGCCGCGCCGGACGCGCACGCCTGGTTCAGCAAGATCGTCGGCAAAGCTGTCCGGCTGGTGTACCTAGACGACCCCTCGCGCCGGCCGGTGAACCCACGCTTCGATGGCCCGGCGGACCGTGTGAACTTCGCGGACGGCTACCCGCTGCTGCTCACGACCACCCCGTCGCTCGATGCGCTGAACGAGCTGATCGCCGACGGCCCGCTCGCCGACGAGGGACCGTTACCGATGATCCGGTTCCGTCCCAGCATCGTCGTGAGCGGCGGCTCGCCGTGGGCCGAGGACGGGTGGCGACGACTACGGGTCGGCGACGCCGAGTTCCGCGCGGTCAAGGGCTGTGACCGCTGCGTCATGACGATGATTGACCCGGTCACCACGGCCAAAGGCAAGGAACCGCTCGCCACCTTGGCGCGGCACCGGCGCTGGGACGGCGCCACCTGGTTCGGGATGAACCTCATCCCCGACACTCCGGGGGTGACCATCTCGGTCGGCGACCCGGTCGAGATTCTCGAGTCCGTCCCGGCGCCGGACGGGCCGCCGCGGTAAGTGGCTGGCTCAAGCCGCAGCCGAACTTGCGGTGCCCAACCCGGCCACGACCGCGCCTACGACGTGAGTGCGCTGGTGCCGGACGCCGAGGCGTGGGCGTCGCGGCGGAGCGAGCAGACCGGGCGATGGTGGCTCGCGTGCGCGGGGCCCGGCAACGGGTCCATTGGTTGCTCGGGCTCATCGGAGGGTTGGTTGAGCTGCGAGCCATGCACCCAGCTGGTCGACGCCGCGCTCGATCTCGTCGCCGTCACCGGCGAAGCACATCCGGACGAATCGGGCGCCCTCGACCGGGTCGAAGTCGACGCCCGGCGCGACCGCGACGCCGGCCTCATCGAGCAACCGAGCCGAGAACGCAAGCGAGTCGTGCGTCCACCGCGATACGTCGGCATAGGCGTAGAACGCACCGTCGGCGGGGGCGAGGCGGTCGATCCCGACGGACGGGAGGTGTTCGAGCAGCCGGCGCCGGTTGTCGGCGTACCGCGCGACGTTGGCGTCGAGCTCGTTGTAGGCGTCGAACGCGGCGACCGCGGCGAGTTGGGACAGCGCCGGCGGGCAGATGGCGAGGTTGCCGGCCAGCCGATCGACGGAGTCCATCAGGTCATCCGGGACGAGCAACCAGCCGATCCGCCAGCCCGTCATCGAAAAATATTTCGAGAAGCTGTTCACGACGACCGAGCTGCGGTCATTCCGCCAGGCGCACGTGGCGGCCTCGCCGAACGTGATGCCGTGATAGATCTCGTCGCTGACGAGCCGGGTGCCGTGTTCGGTGCACCAGGCCGCCAGGGCCCTAAGTTCGTCGGGCGCGATCATGGTGCCGGTCGGGTTGGCCGGACTGGCGACGACGAGCCCGGCCGGCGGCGCGTCCAGTGCTTCGAGCTGGGCGACGGTGGGCTGGAAGCGGGTCTGCGGGCCGCACGGCAGCTCGACGACGCGGCACCCCAACGCCGCGAGCATGTTGCGGTAGGCGGGGTAGCCGGGCCGGGCCATGACGACGGTGTCGCCGACGTCGAACGCCGCCAGGAACGACAGGAGAAAGCCGCCGGACGATCCGGTCGTCACCGCGATGCTCGCCGGGTCGACGTCGAGGCCGACCCGGTCGCGGTAGTGCCCGGCGATCGCCTCGCGCAGCGGCGGGAGGCCGAGTGCGTTCGTGTAGCCGATGCGGTCGGTGTCGAGGGCGCGGTGGGCGGCGAGCCGCACGGCCGCCGGTGCCGGCGTCGACGGCTGCCCGGCCGACAGGTCGATCACGGGCAGTCCGGCTGCCCGCCGCCGCGCCACGGCGTCGATCACGCGCATGACGTGGAATGGCGGCACGCCGCCGCGGGTGGAGATCACGGCACGACGGTAGCCTCCGGGCGTGCCTGACGACGCCGCCGATCTCGACCTCTCACTGGCCCTGGCCGACGCCGCCGACGAGATCAGCCTCTCGCGGTTCGGGGCCACCGACCTCGCGGTCGAGGCCAAGCCGGACCTGAGCCTGGTCACCGACGCCGACCGTGCCGTCGAGGCATCGCTGCGCTCCACGCTCGCCACGGCTCGTCCGGACGACGCCGTGTCGGGCGAGGAGTACGGGTCCAGGGGGTCCGGGACGCGGCGCTGGGTGCTCGACCCGATCGACGGGACGCACAGCTACGTCCGTGGCGTTCCGGTGTGGGCGACCCTGATCGCGCTGCTCGACGGCGACGACCCGGTGCTCGGCGTCGTGTCCGCACCCGCGCTCGGGCGGCGCTGGTGGGCGCGCCGCGGCGCGGGCGCGTGGGTATCGGCGCTCGGCACGGCACCCGGCCGGCTCGCCGTATCGCAGGTCGCGAGCCTGGCCGACGCGAGCATGTCGTACTCGTCCCTGCACGGCTGGCGCGCCCGGGGGGTGGACCTGGAGACCTTCGCCGCCGGGCTGTGGCGCACGCGCGCGTACGGCGATTTCTGGTCATACATGATGGTCGCGGAAGGCGTCGTAGACCTCGCCGCCGAGCCGGAACTCTCCCTCTGGGACATGGCCGCGCTCGTGCCGATCGTCACCGAGGCCGGTGGCCGCTTCACCGCCCTGGACGGCGGCGGATGGCAGCGTCAGCACGACGCCGCGGCCAGCAACGGGCTGCTGCACGAAGCGTTGCTGGCCGGGCTGCACCCGCGCTGAACTGTTGAACTGCTAGGGCAGCAGCAGGCAGCTGTCGCCGAACTCGTGCCACAGGTAGCGCTCGCGCAGCGCAGCCTCGTACGCGCGCTCGACCAGGTCGGTGCCGGCTACGGCTTCGAGCAGGTTCAGGTGCGACGCACCCGGCGCGTGCCAGCCGGTCACGAGACCGTCAACGACCCGCGCGCGACGATGCGGACCGAGCACCAGGGACGTCCAATCGCTCGCCGCGCGGACGATCCCGTCTTCGTCCGCCGCCGATTCGAGCGCGCGGGTGACTGTCGTGCCGACGGCCACGACCCGACCGCCCCAGGCGCGGGTCATCGTGACCAGCCGCGCCGTCGACGCCGGCACGCGGTAGCGCTCGGGCTGCGGCGGTTCGCCGAAGTCCTGTGACGAAACACCGGTGTGCAGCGTGATCGGCGCGACGGCGATACCCCGCGTGACCAGGCCGGTCACCAGCCCGGGCGTGAACGGACGGCCGGCGCTCGGCATCTCGGCGCTGCCCGGTTCGCGGGCGAACACGGTCTGGTAGTCGGCGAGCGGGTGCGCCCGAGGCACGTAGGAGTAACGGATCGCTCGACCGTGCCGCGCGAGGAACGCCGGCACTCCTGCCTCGACCGCGATCCCGACCCGCCACAGGCGTGCCTGACCCGTCGGGTGCGGCGTACGAAGCGCGAGCTGGACGCCGTCCGGCAGCGTGATCACCTCGTCCGGGCGAGCGTCGCTCACCGGGCCGGTGGCGTCGAATCGCGGTCGTACCTCGACGACCCAGTCACCGTCGTCCAGCACAGTCGAGAAGTGGACGGTGACGGTGCGGCCGTCGCTGCGCGTGCCGTCGATCGCGGCGGCCAACGTGGCCGAGGTGTTGACGACGAGCAGGTCGCCGCTCGCGAGGAAGTCGGCGAAGAGCGCGAACCGCGTGTGCTCGAGCCCGCCGGGGCGGGCGACGAGCAGCCGCACGCCGTCACGGGTGGTTGGGGGAGCGGTCGCCTCCAGGCCGTCCGGCAACTCGAAGTCCAGGGTGGGGGTCATGCCTGCACCTCCGCGCCTGCCCAGTCGGACGCGCGGAACCTGCCGCTGCCGGGGCGGCTGTCGAGCAGCCGGAGCAGGGACGGGACGACCGTCTCGGGCTTGGGCCGATCGCTGATGTCCTCGCCGGGGAACGCCGCCTGGTGCATGGCCGTGCGCATGTCTCCGGGATCGACGGCATAGACGCGCAGCGCCGGTTCCTCCGCCGCGAGCACGGCCGAGACGTGATCGAGCGCGGCCTTTGACGAGCCGTAGCCGCCCCAGCCTTCGTACGCCTCGACCGCCGCGTCGGAACTGAGGTTCAATACCGCACCCTTGGCCGTGCGCAGCGCAGGGAGCAGCAACTGGATGAGCGCCACCGGCGCGACGACGTTCGTCTCGTACACGTGTCTCAACGCGTCGAGCGGCAGGTCGGCCAGCGGCACCAACGGGCTCGGTCCAAGCGCGCTGGCGTTGTTCACGAGCAGGTCGAGGCGCGGACCCACTTGCCGGACGAGAGCCGCGCGATGGTCCTCGCTGGTGACGTCGCCCGGCACGATCGTCGCGTTCGGCAACTCGAGCACCGACGTGTCGCGGGCGTCGACAACGAGCCGCCAGCCGCGCTCGGCGAGCGCATCGGCCAGGGCGTGTCCGAGACCGCGCGAGGCTCCGGTGACGAGAGCAATGGGTTGCGATGTGTGAGTCATGCAGTCATAGTTGTAGTTGAAGTCAACTTGAAGTCAAGGGTGCGGAGAAAGTCTCATGCGGACGACAGATCTGCTGACCGTCAGTGAGGTAGCCGGCCGCAGCGGGGTTGCGACGTCCGCATTGCGGTTCTACGAGCGGGAGGGCTTGATCGCCGCGACTCGCACCACCGGAAATCAACGCCGCTTCCAGCGCAACGTGCTGCGGCGGCTCGCCTTCATCCGGGCGGCACGCAACGTGGGTCTGAGCCTGGACGAGGTGGCCGCCGCTCTCGCCACGCTGCCCGAGGGCCGCACCCCGACCCGGGCCGACTGGGCTCGACTCTCCCGCACCTGGCGGCAACGGCTCGACGACCAGATCGCCGCCTTGACGAAGCTGCGCGACGGGCTGGATTCGTGCATCGGCTGCGGGTGCCTGTCGCTGCGGACCTGTGCGATCTCGAACCCGGACGACTTCGTCGCCGTTCGCGGTGCCGGGGCCCGCTTCCTGCCCGCGCCGCTACGGCCGCCGGCGTCGGTGCCCTGACGCAGGGGTCAGCCGGCCAGGCCCTCGATGACCTCTGCGCCCGGTAGTTCGACGAGCGCGCTCGAGGGTAGCGCGATCTTCGACCGGCGCAGCCCGCTGCCGATCACCACGGTCTGCCGGTCGAGGACCGCGCGATCGATGAGGACGGGCCAGTCCGCGGGCAGCCCGATCGGCGTGATGCCGCCGTACTCCATGCTGCTGTGCGCGACCGCGTCGTCCATCGCCGCGAAGGACGCCTTGCGCGCGTCCAGCCGCTTGCGCACGATGCCGTTGACGTCGGCGCGCGTCGTCGCCAGCACGACACAGGCGGCGTAGCGGGTCACGTCCCCACGTCGTACTGCGATGACCACGCAGTTCGCCGAATCCGCGAGCTCGACGCCGTAGCGTGCACAGAACGCGGCGGTATCGGCCAGTTCGGGATCGATCGGCGCGACGAGGGTGTCCGCGGCCCGCGCCCAGGCGTCGAGAGCCGCTGCCACCGGCGCCGCCACGAGTTCGGACGTCCACACCTGCCAGTCGAGGTTCCCGAGCCCGCTCATCCGTCAAACGTAGTGTGGACGGCATGGCCTCCGACACCGACGCGACCGTCGAGAAGATCTTGCGCAGCTACGACACGATCACCGTCGTCGGTGCGAGCAACGATCCGGCCAAGGCTGCGAGCTACGTGCCCGCACACATGCAACAACACGGCTGGCGGGTCATCCCGGTGAATCCTCGCGGAGGCACGGTCGTCGGGGAGCCGGCCTACCCGAGCCTGGCCGAGATCCCCGAGCAGGTGGGTCTCGTCGATGTGTTCCGACCGTCGGCGCAGACGCCCGACGTCGCCCGGCAGGCGGTCGCGGCTGGCGCCACGGCGCTCTGGCTGCAGCTGCACATCGCGTCCGACGAAGCGCGTCGGATCGCCGAGGACGCCGGTTTGCTCTACGTCGAGGACCGGTGTCTGATCGTCGAGCAGCGGCGCCTCAGGCTGAGCGCGCCTACACGCTAGTCGCGGCTGCCAGACAGCAGGCCGCCGAGTCCGCCCGCGCCGGTGTCGTCGCGCTTCGCGTCGTTCTTGGACAACGCGGCGGCGAGCGCATTGATCGTCATCGACTGCAGGATCACCCGGCCGTTGCCGCTGAGGGTGGCGAGTGACATGCCCTCCCCGCCGAACATCGCGTTCATGACGCCCTGCCGGTTGAGCTTGCCGACGCGCTCGATGCCGTACTGGATGTGGTGGTCCCAGGCCACGACGCAGCCCGTGTCGACCTTGATCTTCCCGCCGTAGTCCGCCGGGTTGAGCTCGATGAAGTTGCCCGCTCCGGCAATGAGCAGGCTGCCCTGACCGGTGAACTTCTCGAGCACGAAGCCCTCGCCGCCGGACATCCCCTGCCGCAGACCCGAGAACGCGATGTCGAACTTGACGCCGGCCTCGGCTGCCACGAACGCGTCCTTCTCGGCGAACCACGTCGTGGTGCCGTCGAGTTCGAGCACCTGCATCTCACCGGGCAGTACACCGGCGAGGGCTAGTGTCGCGTGAACGATGATCTTTGACCGCCGGTCGCTTTGGTGAGGATTTCGTCGGCGGTCTTGGTCCAGATGAATGGTTGGCAGCGTTCGTTCCAGGCGTCGATGTATGTCTCGATCGCGGC
>JBPCOE010000041.1:0-22822 GCA_051000605.1 Jatrophihabitans sp. | reverse complement strand
GCCGCGATCGAGACATACATCGACGCCTGGAACGAACGCTGCCAACCATTCATCTGGACCAAGACCGCCGACGAAATCCTCACCAAAGCGACCGGCGGTCAAAGATCATCGTTCACGCGACACTAGCTAAGTTTCGAGGCTAGGTGATTTGCGCAAAGCATGGCACGAGATCGCAAACACGCCACCTGGCCTGGGGGTCAGCCGCCTACACCACCGCCGCCGCGCACATCCGCCGCCTGGCGCGCAGAGCCGCCATCCCGGCCGCCGACCGGATCACCCCCCACTCGCTACGCCACACCTTCGTCACCGAACGCCTCGCCGCCGGCGTCCCCCTCCAAGACGTCCAAGACGCCGCCGGCCACTGCGCCCCCGCCGCGACGACCGCACCCGACACAACCTCAACCGCCACCGACCTACGTCCTGGCTACTCATCTCCGACGCAAAAGCCTGTCGCACGGCGGCGTCGGGTCGTCGTTGCAAATCGGTACGTGCGATAGCCGACGTGCGTCGAGCCGTTCGAGTCGATGCGCAGGCTGCGGCCGTGCCCACCCCACTTCACCTGCTGCGATTGGCGCTGGTCGAGGCGTGGGCGGGGGAAGGCGGACATTGAGCTTTGGTCCTGCTGCGAATCGGCCGGTCGCGTACGGCAGACTCGGCGGTATGCCGGAGACAGTGGAGATCGGGCTCGGTCGCAGCGCGCGCCGGGGCTATCACCTCGGCGAGATTGCGCTCGTCCCCAACCGGCGTACGCGTGGCTCGGCGATGGTGTCGACGCATTGGCAGATCGACGCGCACGCGTTCGACCTGCCGTTCGTCGCGGCGCCGTCGGACGCCACCGTGTCACCGTCTACCGCAAGAGAGATCGAGCGGCTCGGCGGCCTCGCCGTCCTGGACGGCGAAGGCTTGTGGAGCCGCTACGAAGATCCGGCCGGCGAGCTCGCCCGGCTCGGCGACAACACCGCAAACCTGCAGCACGCCTACGCCCGCGCCGTGCAGCCCGACCTGCTGCGCGCTCGCATCAAGGACCTGCGCTCGTCCGGCGTGCGGGTGGCGGTCCGGCTGTCGCCGCAGCACACCGCCGACCTGGCCCCCCACGTGATCGCCGAGGGCGTGGACCTGCTGGTGATCCAGGGGACGGTCATCTCGGCCGAGCACGTGGTGGGCAACAACCAACCTGGATTGAACCTCAAGACCTTCATCGCCGACCTGGACGTCCCGGTGCTCGTCGGCGGCGTGACGAACTACCAGACAGCGCTGCACCTCATGCGTACCGGCGCGGCCGGCGTGATCATCGGCTACGGCGCGCACCTCGGCTCGACCACGCATTCGATGCTGGGCATAGACGTCCCGATGGCCACTGCGCTCGTCGACGCCGCGGCCGCCCGGCGGGACTACCTCGACGAGACCGGTGGGCGCTACGTCCATTTGGTCGCGTACGGCGATCTTTCGACGGGCGGCGACATCGCAAAGGCCCTCGCGTGCGGCGCCGACGCGGTGATGCTCGGCGAGCCACTGGCCGCCGCAGCCGAATCGCCCGGCGCGGGCCGCTACTGGGACGCGACAGCAGCGCACCCGCGGGTACCGCGGTCGGTCGTCCTGGATTTCGGCGCTGACGATCGGCCCACGCTGGAAGAACTGCTCGTCGGCCCGACCTCAGACCCCGGCGGCCAGCGCAACCTGTTCGGCGCGGTACGCAGGGTAATGGGCAAATGCGGGTATTCCACCCTCAAGGAGTTCCAGAAGGCAGAGCTGCTGGTGACCACAACGCGATGAGAGATCGATTGAAGTTCGGGTACAAGGCCTCCAACGAGCAGTTCGGGCCGCAGGAACTGCTCGATTACGGCGTCCTGGCCGAGCAGAACGGCTTCGACTCGGTGTTCGTGAGCGATCACCTGCAGCCGTGGCGGCACGACGGCGGCCACGCGCCGTTCGCGATGACCTGGCTCGGGGCGTTGGGGGCACGCACCGAGCGCGTCACGATCGGCACGTCCGTGCTGACCCCGACGTTCCGCTACCACCCCGCGATCGTGGCGCAGGCGTTCGCGACGCTCGGCTGCCTGTATCCCGGGCGCGTCGTGCTGGGTCTGGGAAGCGGCGAGTCGATGAACGAAGTGCCGCTGGGGGTCCGGTGGCCGGACGGCAAGGAGCGCTTTGCCCGGTTCCGGGAGGCGGTGAAGCTGATCCGCCAACTGTGGTCCGAGGAGCGGGTGACGTTCGAGGGCGAGTACTACCGCACCGACAGGGCGACGATCTACGACCGGCCAGCACATCAAGTACCGATCTGGCTCGCGTCCTCCGGCCCGGCGGCCACCCGGTTCGCCGGCCGCCAGGGGGACGGCTGGATCACGACCTCGGGCAAGGACCCGGCGCTCTACACCGACACGCTTATGCCGGCGATCGCTGAGGGCGCGGCCAAGGCCGGCCGCTCGGTGGACGACATCGACATGATGATCGAGGTCAAGGTGTCCTTCGACCACGACGCTGGGAGTGCAGCCGAGGCCACAAAATTTTGGGGCGCGCTCGGCCTGACGCCCGAGCAGAAGTCCGGTGTCCAAGATCCGGTCGAGATGCAGCGGCTGGCCGACGAATTGTCGGTCGAGCAGACCGCCAAACGGTTCATCGTCTCGACTGATCCCGACGAGCATGTGCAGGCGATCAAGCGGTACCTCGACCTCGGCTTCAACCACTTGGTCTTCCACGCGCCGGGCCCCGACCAGGCGAAGTTCCTCAAGCTCTACGGCGCGGAAATACTGCCGCGCCTGCGAGCGCTGTAGCGGTCGATGACTGATTCAGGACTGCGCCGTGCCCTCCGCCGTGCCCGCGACGGCGTCACCCTTGACGCCACCGAAGCGGAGATCCTGCTCGGCGCACGTGGCGATGCGCTCGCCGATCTGTGCGTCTCCGCGGCCAGGGTGCGCGACCAGGGGCTCGTCGACGCCGGGCGCCCCGGGGTCGTCACCTACTCACGCAAGGTGTTCATCCCGCTGACCCGCCTGTGCCGCGACCGCTGCCACTACTGCACGTTCGCCACCACCCCGAACCGGGTCGCCGCGCCGTTCCTCTCGCCCGACGAGGTGCTGGCAATCGCGACCGACGGCGCCGCACTCGGCTGCAAGGAGGCGCTGTTCACCCTCGGTGACCGCCCGGAAGAGCGATGGCCCGCGGCCCGCGACTGGCTCGACGCGCACGGCTACGACTCGACCCTTGCCTACGTCCGGGCGATGGCGATCATGGTGCTCGAGAAGACCGGTCTGCTGCCGCACCTCAACCCCGGCGTCATGTCCTGGTCGGAGCTCCAGCGGCTCAAGCCGGTCGCGCCGTCGATGGGCATGATGCTCGAGACGACGTCGCGGCGGCTGTTCGAAGACCCGCACGGCGCGCACTTCGGCTCGCCCGACAAGGACCCAGCCGTCCGGCTGCGAGTGCTCGAGGACGCCGGCCGCTCGAACATCCCGTTCACCACCGGCATCCTCATCGGCATCGGCGAGACGGCCGCCGAGCGCGTCGACGCGATCTTCGAACTCCGCCGGATCGACCGCGCATTCGGCGGCATCCAGGAGACGATCGTTCAGAACTTCCGCGCCAAGCCCGACACCGCCATGGCGGCGATGCCCGACGCCTGCATCGCCGACCTCGCCGCGACGGTCGCCATGGCGCGACTCGTGCTCGGTCCGCGCATGCGGATCCAGGCTCCGCCGAACCTGATCGGAGAGGAGTTCCGGCTGCTGCTCGAAGCCGGCATCGATGATTGGGGCGGCGTGTCGCCGCTGACGCCCGACCATGTGAACCCCGAGCGGCCCTGGCCGCAGCTCGACGAGCTCGCCCGGCGCTCGGAGCAGGCCGGGTTCCGGCTCGTCGAGCGGCTGACGATCTACCCCGAGTACGTCACCGCCGGTGAGCCTTGGCTAGATCCGCGCATCGTGCCGCATGTGGCCGCCCTGGCCGGGCCCGAAGGCCTCGCCCGTCCGGAGGCAATGCTAGAGGGCCGTCCGTGGCAGGAACCCGAGGACGGCTGGGCCAGCGCCGGTCGCACCGATCTGCACACCGCGATCGACTCCGCGGGCCGCACGGCGGACCGCCGCACCGACTTCGACAGCGTCTATGGCGACTGGGCGACGGTCGCCACCGAGGCGCGCAGGACCGGGGCACCGGTGAAGCTCGATTCCGACTTCGCCTCAGTCCTGCGTTCCGCGGAACGCGACCCTGGTGGACTGTCGGACGCCGACGCGCTGGCCCTGCTGCACGCCGACGGCGTCGAACTGGACGCGGTCTCCGCGCTGGCCGACCGGCTCCGTGCGGACGTCAACGGCGGCGACGTCACCTACGTCGTGAACCGGAACATCAACTTCACCAACGTCTGCTACACCGGCTGCCGGTTCTGCGCTTTCGCCCAGCGCCGCGCCGACGCCGATGCCTACACCCTGTCGTTGGACGAACTCGCGACCCGCGCGGCCGAGGCGTGGGAGCTCGGCGCCACCGAGGTCTGCATGCAGGGCGGAATCCACCCCGATCTGCCCGGCACCGCGTACTTCGATATCGCGCGCGCGGTGAAGGAGCGCGTCCCCAACATGCACGTGCACGCCTTCAGCCCGATGGAGATCGTCAACGGCGCCGCCCGCACGGGGCTCTCGATCCGCGACTGGCTGAGCGCGGCCAAGGAGGCGGGCCTCGACTCGATCCCCGGCACCGCCGCCGAGATCCTCGACGACGACGTCCGCTGGCTGCTCACGAAGGGCAAGTTGCCCGCCTCGGAGTGGATCGAAGTCGTCACCACCGCGCACTCGCTCGGCATCCGGTCCAGCTCGACGATGATGTACGGCCATGTCGACAACCCGTCCCACTGGCTAGGTCATTTGCGCACTCTTGCGCGAATCCAGGACGAGACCGGCGGGTTCACCGAGTTCGTCGGGTTGCCGTTCATCCACACGAACGCGCCGATCTACCTCGCCGGTGTCGCCCGGCCGGGCCCGACGACCCGCGAGAACCGGGTCGTGCACGCGATGGCCCGGATCCTGTTGCACGGGCGGATCGACAACATCCAGTGCTCCTGGGTCAAGCTCGGGGTTGACGGCGCGCGGATGCTCCTTCGCGGCGGCGTCAACGACCTCGGCGGGACGCTCATGGAGGAGACCATCAGCCGGATGGCAGGCTCCCAGCACGGCTCGGCCAAGACCGTCGGCCAGCTGCACGAGATCGTCGCCGGCCTGCCCGGCCGCACCCCGCGCCAACGCGACACGTCCTACGGCGCTGTACCCCCCGAACGACTCACCGCGGCTGACCGCTTCACCGGAGTGCTGCCCAGCCTCGCCGGCTGACCGCCGGGCCCTCGTCACAGCGCCATGGCGGACCCCCGCGGATCGCCGAGGCTCAAGCCGTGCTCGCCGACATGGAGCCGTCGCGTGCGTGGTGACGTTCACCGGCTACGGGCCGCGCGTGGGGTTGCGCGGTCACGAACAGCGCGGGGCACGGTACGCACTGGTGATCCAGTCCGTCGACCTTCCGCTGTCGACCCTTGCTGGTCGCACCGACCTCGAGGTCCGCGCCACCACGAATCTTTCGCGCCGAGTTGACAGTGATCGACGATGCGCCACGACTCGTGTTGGCGCTGGACTGAGTCGCCGGCCGGATGGGCGTGGTCAGCGGTCGATCTCGGCGGTTGCGGCAACGACGAGCTGGGACGGCGTCACAGCCAGTCCTTGCGCTTGAAGGCCAGGTAGAGCGTGAACGCGATCCCGACGATCATCGCGAGGCTGAGGAAGAAGCCCCAGTGTTGCGAGAAACCGGGATACGGCACGTTCTGCCCGAAGTAGCCGGTGACGGCTGTCGGCACGGCGATGATCGCGGCCCACGACGTCAGCTTCTTCATGATCGTGTTCATCCGGGTGTCCGAGAGTTGCATGTTCGTCTCGAAGATGGACGTGACCATGTCGCGCAGCGACTCCGTCCATTCCGACGCCCGCAGGACGTGGTCGTAGAGGTCGTTGTAGTAGGGCTCTAGTTCGGGCGCGCGGTCATCGGCGGTCACCCGGCGCATGATCGTGTTGACGACCTCGCGCATCGGCAGGATCGCGCGCCGGGCCTGCACCAGCGAGCGGCGCAGCTGGTAGGTCGTCCGCGACACCTCGCGGGTCACCGCTGCGTTCTCGGCGAACAGGTCATCCTCGATGGCCTCGATGGCGTCGTCGAGCGACTGCACGGCGTCGAAGTAGTTGTCCACCAGCTCGTCCAGCAGGCCGTAGATCAGCGCCCGCGGCCCGAATTTCAGCAGGTCGTCGTTCTCGTCCCACCGCCGCACGACGGCGTCCATGTTCAGCGACTCGTCGAGCCGGACGGTCACGAAGCCGCGTTTAGTGCTGAACGCCGACACCCGGCCGACGGTGAGCTCCTTCGTGTCCTCGTCGTGCACGACGGAGTAGGCGGTCATGAAGACGTGGGTGGAGTAGCGGGTCGCCTTCGGGCGTTCCTTCTCGGCCAGCGAGTCCTCGACGGCGTGCTGATCAAGACCGAGTTCCTCGGCGAGCTGGCAGACCGTGTCGTAGTCGGGGTCCACGATGTCGGCCCAGACGAGCGTGCCGTCCTGCTCGAGATAGTCCGACACGTCCGCGAACGGGAAGTCCTCTTTTTCCAGCACGCCGTTGCGCCAGACACGGGTGCGGATTTTGTGCTGGGCCATAGGAGGCATTCTTGCGCGCCCGCTCGCCCACCCGGCCGACGGGCGCGTAAGTTTCTCAGACGTGCGGTGGACCGAGGAGCGCCTGCCTCATCTCGGCGGCACGTCAGCCGTTGTCACCGGCGCCAATTCCGGCATCGGTTTCCACACCGCGCGACAGCTCGCCGCGCACGGCGCGCGCGTCGTCCTCGCGTGCCGCAACGTCGAGAGCGGCCATGCCGCCGCGGGCCGAATTCGCGCCGGCGGCCCGGCCGACGTCTGCGTGGCCGAGCTCGACCTGTCGTCCATCACGTCCGTGCGTGCTTTCGGCGAGAACTGGAACGGACCGCTGGACCTCTTGATCAACAATGCTGGCGTCATGGCCCCGCCCAAGCTGTGCACGACCTCCGACGGTTTCGAGCTGCAGTTCGGGACGAACCATCTCGGGCACTTCGTCCTCACCGGGTTGCTGCTGCCGCGCCTCGCAGAGGCCGGGCGCGGCGGACGGGTCGTCACCGTGTCCTCGATCGCCCACCACGGCGGCACCGAGCGCGTGATCGACGGCAACGTCGGCGAGACCTATCATCCGCAGAAGACGTACCAGAACTCCAAGCTGGCGAACCTGCTGTTCGCGCTGCACCTGCATCGCGAGCTGAGCACGCGGGATTGCCCGGTGACGTCTACGGCGGCCCACCCGGGCCTGTCGGCCACCGGACTGTTCAGCAACCGGCAGGGCATGGGCGCGAGTGTCGTCATGCGGACGTTCGCCCCACCCGTGCTCAAGGCGTTGACGCAGTCACCCGCCGCTGGTGCGCGAGCCAGCCTCTACGCCGCCACGCAAGCCGAACCCGGCTCCTACACCGGTCCCGGCCGCCTCGGCGAGACCCGCGGCGCGATCGGCCCGGCCACGGTGTCCGGGGTCGCGCAGGACGAGAAGCTGGCCCGGCGGCTGTGGCAGGTCAGCGAGGAGCTCACCGGCTTTCGGTACGCCTTCTAGACTCTGGCTATGAACGCCGAGCCTGTCCTCGTCGTCGACTACGGCGCCCAATACGCCCAGCTGATCGCGCGACGGGTGCGCGAATGCCACGTGTACTCCGAGATCGTGCCGAGCTCGATGCCGGTCGCCGAGATGTTGGCCCGCAGGCCGAAAGCGATCATCCTGTCCGGCGGACCGGCCTCGGTGTACGTCACGGATGCGCCGCGCACCGACCCTGCGCTCTTCGCGAGCGGCGTCCCGGTCTTCGGGATCTGTTACGGATTCCAGTCCATGACCCTCGCGTTGGCAGGCGACGTCGCGCACACCGGCGGTTCCGAGTTCGGCCGGACGGCCCTGTCGGTCATCGACCCGGGGGTGCTGCTGCGCGGGCTGCCGCGCAGCCAGCAGGTCTGGATGAGCCACGGCGACGCGGTGACCGTCCCGCCGCCCGGATTCACCGTCACCGCGTCCAGCGCCGGGGCGCCGGTGGCCGCGTTCGAGGACGTCTCGCGCGGGCTGGCCGGCGTCCAATTCCACCCCGAGGTCATGCACACCGAGCACGGTCAGCAGATGCTGAGGCACTTTCTCTACGACATCGCCGGCGCCCGGCCGTCCTGGACCGAGGCCAACATCATTGATGACCAGGTCGACAAGATCCGCGGCCAGGTCGGCGGCAAGCAGGTCATCTGCGGGCTGTCCGGCGGCGTGGACTCCGCGGTCGCGGCTGCGCTCGTCCAGCGGGCCGTGGGCGACCAGCTCACCTGCGTCTTCGTCGATCACGGGCTGCTGCGCGCGGGGGAGGCCGAGCAGGTTGAGCGTGACTTCGTCGCCGCGACCGGCGTCAACCTCAAGGTCGTCGACGCCACCGATCAGTTCCTAGGCGCGTTGACCGACGTCAGCGACCCCGAGGAGAAGCGCAGGATCATCGGCCGTGAGTTCATCCGATCGTTCGAGGGCGCTGCGCGCGAGATCGTCGCCGAAGGTGAGGCCGTCGACTTCCTCGTCCAGGGCACGCTGTACCCGGACGTCGTCGAATCCGGTGGCGGTACCGGCACCGCGAACATCAAGAGCCACCACAACGTCGGCGGGCTGCCCGACGATCTGCAATTCGCGCTCGTCGAGCCGCTGCGCACGCTGTTCAAGGACGAGGTCCGCCGCGTCGGCGAGCAACTCGGCCTGCCCGCAGAGCTGGTGTGGCGACAGCCCTTCCCCGGGCCCGGGCTCGGCATCCGCATCGTCGGCGCCGTCACCGCCGACCGCCTCGACATCCTGCGCCGCGCAGACGCGATCGCCCGCGCCGAGCTCTCGGCCGCCGGCCTGGACCGCGAGATCTGGCAGTGCCCGGTCGTGCTGCTCGCCGACGTCCGCTCGGTGGGTGTGCAGGGCGACGGCCGCACCTACGGGCACCCCGTCGTCCTGCGCCCGGTCTCCTCTGAGGACGCGATGACTGCCGACTGGACCCGCGTCCCCTACGAGGTGCTCGAGACCATCTCGACCCGCATCACCAACGAGGTGCGCGAGGTCAACCGGGTGGTCCTGGACGTCACGTCCAAGCCACCCGGCACTATCGAGTGGGAGTAGCGCTGCCTCAGCGGGCGCGCCGGTAGCGGTGCTCGGGCCGGCCGGCCGAGCCGTAGCGCAGATGCACCTCCAGCACGCCGGTGCGGACCATCAGCGACAGGTAACGCTGGGCCGTTGCGCGGCTGATGCCGGTGCGCTCGGCGATCTCGGCCGTGGACAGGTCCGCGTCCGTATTCGCGAAGGCCGCCTGCACCAGCGCCATCGTCGGCTCCGAGTGACCCTTCGGCAGCTGGGTTGCGCCGTCGCCCGACCGCATCAGCCCGAACAGTCGATCGACCTCGCTCTGGCCCATATCCGCATTTGAGCGGGTCTGCGTCCACAGCGCGCGGTACGCGGTGAGCCGGTCGGCGAGCGTCCGGAACGGGAACGGTTTGACGAGGTAGTGCACCACTCCGCGCTGCATGGCGGTACGGATGCTGGGCAGGTCGCGCGCCGCGGTGATCGCGATGACGTCGGGATGCGGTCCGTCGCCCTCGCGCAGCCGCGAAAGCACCGACAGACCGTCCTCGTCGGGCAGGTAGAGGTCGAGCAGGACGAGATCCGGGTGCCGCGCCCGCACCGTCTCGACTGCGGCGGTTCCGGTGTGCACGGTGCCGATTACGGTGAACCCCTCGATGCGGCTGACGAATTCGGCGTGCAGCGCGGCAACGCGAAAGTCGTCGTCGACGACGAGAACGGTCACTTGCTCGGTCATGCACGGCCGGCCCGTTGATGTGCGCGCGGCAGAACTACCCGGAAGCGGGCGCCCCGGCCCTCGCGTACCTCGATGCGGCCCTGCATCCGGTCGACCGCTTGACGTACGACGGCCAGCCCGATGCCGCGCCGCGGGCCGTCGTCCCGTTCCTTCGTCGTCCAGCCACCGGCGAAGATCGATTCGGCGGCACCTGCGGGGATGCCGGGGCCGTTGTCGGTGACGTCCAGGATCAGCTCGTGACTGCCTTCGGCCAGCCGCACCTCGACCGCGCTCACCTCGTTCGGGCCGGGCGGGCCGCCCGCGGTCGCGTCGATCGCGTTGTCGATCAGGTTTCCGGCGACCGGGATCAGCGCCTCGGCCTGCTCGTCGTCGATCTCGACGTGCGACTCGCACACAACGGTGAGTACCACGCCGCGCTCGCGGGCGACGGTAGTCTTCGCCACCAGCAGCGCGACGATGCGCGGGCTGCTGATCCGGGCCTCCAACTCGGCGGCCATTCCCGCGGTGGCGCCGTCAGCCCGGCTGGCGAAGCGGATCGCCTCGTCGTAGTGGCCGAGCTCGAGCAGGCCGGACATCACGTGCATCCGGTTGGAGAACTCGTGCTGCTGAGCGCGCAGCGCGTCGGTGAGCCGGCGCACCTCATCCAGTTCACGCAGGGCGTCCTCGAGTTCGGTCCGATCGCGCAGCGTGATCACCGCGCCCAGATCCCGGCCACCCGCGGACACTCGCATCCGGCTGGCGAGCAGAAATCGTCCGCCGTGCAGCACGATGTGATCGGCCACCTCGGCCGCGCCCGGTTCCATCAGCTCGCTCAGGTCCCCCGACGCCACCGCCTCGCGCAGCGGCAACCCTGTGCGCACAGCGGTACCGAGCAGCGCGCGGGCCTGGTCGTTCACGAGCGTGATCCGTCCGCGTGAGTCCAGCGCGACCACGCCCTCGCGGATGCCGTGCAGGGTTGCTTCGCGTTCCTGCACGAGCGAGGCGATCTCGTCCAGTTCGAGGCCGAACGTCTGCCGCTTGAGGCGCCTCGCCAACAGCACCGCGACCGCCAGCCCGGCTGCCACCGCAACGGCGAGGTAGATGCCGAAGCTGGTCAGTTCGCTGGTGACCTCGTCGGCGAAATCGGCCTCCAGCACGCCCACGGACACCTCGCCGACGACCCGGCCGTCCGGCGCCACGATCGGAGCCTTGCCGTTGGCCGAGGTGCCGAGCGAGCCGTGGTCGATGCCGACGTGGGAGTGCCCGTCCAACGCGACGACCGGTTCCTCCACCCGCTGCCCGATCAGCGCGACGTTCGGGTGTGAGTAGCGCACGCCGCCGCGATCGATCACGACCACGTAGGACGCACGCGCCTTGCGCATGATCGACATGGCGATCGGCTCGACCGGTGCGGGCCGGTGGGTCGTGAGGGCGTCGACGACGACCGGCGTCGCGCCCACCGTGCTCGCGATCGCCAGGGCGCGCTGCTCGTACTGCCGGTCCAGCTGCCCGTGGACGGTGCGGGCCCAGAGCGCGAAGCCGACAGCGCCGGCCAACACGAGCACGACGACCTGGCCGGTCAGCAACTGGGCGGACAGCCTGCGTCGACGACGGATCCAGCGCAACACGTCGACAGTGTGCTCGTCGCGGCGTGCGGCGGCGAGCCGCAACTGGGTGCCGGACGTGAGCTTTATGAGCACAACGCGCACTACGAGAAGTGGCGAGTACAAGCCGCACATGATTCCGGACCGGCCGTCGCCGCACGTAGACCTGTCCCCGGACCGGTACTGCGGTCCAGATCACATCCACTCGCACAGTACGACCCGGTTGGAGAGGACGGAGCCGGCACATGGCCGAACGAAGAGCCAGTATCGAGATCAAGGGACTGACCAAGCGCTTCCTCACGCCGAGGGGCGAAGCCTTCACCGCCATTCAGGACGTGACCTTCACCGTCGAGCCGGGGCAGTTCTGCGCGATCGTCGGCCCGACGGGGTGCGGCAAGTCCACCACGCTCGGGCAGGTCTCGGGCCTGGATCGGGCGAGCGCGGGATCGGTGAGGGTGGGTGGCCGTGAGGTGCGCGGCATCACGAAGGACGTCAGCTTCATGTTCCAGACCGACGCCCTGTTCCCGTGGAAGAGCGTGCTCGCGAACGTCATGGTCGGCCCCACGCTGCGTGGAATGGCCAAGAAGGACGCGATCGCGCTGTCGCGGGACTGGCTGCGTCGGGTGGGGTTGACCGGGTTCGAGGACCGCTACCCCCACCAGCTGTCCGGGGGCATGCGCAAGCGGGTCGCGATGGCGGCGGCGCTCATCAACGAGCCGAAGATCCTGCTGATGGACGAGCCGTTCGGCGCGCTCGACGTGCAGACGAAGGCCATCATGCAGACCGAGCTGCTCGGCCTCTGGGAGCAGATGCGCCCCTCGGTGCTGTTCATCACCCACGACCTGGACGAGGCCGTGGCGCTGGCGGACCGGGTGTTCATCATGACCAGCAGCCCGGGATCGATCAAGCACAGCTTCGAGATCGACCTGCCCCGCCCGCGGGGCGAGGTGCAGGAGATCCGCCACGAACCCCGGTTCCTGGAGCTGCAGGGCCAGATCTGGGAGTCGCTGAAGGACGAGGTCGTGCGCGCCTACGCGCAGACGGCGGGTGCGGCATGAGCGCCATGACCGCCACGCCTGCGGCCCCGGCGGAAGCAAGCGAAATCGACATCAGCATCCAGACTGCCGGCCGGCGGGCCCGTCGGCGCCGCAAGCAACTGGTCTGGTTGGGCCGCGTCGTCTTGGCCGTCGTCGTCGTCGGAGGCTGGCAGCTGTTCACCACGGTGGGCATCGTCGACAAGTTCTTCTACGGCCAACCGTCGGGCATCTGGCACAGCCTGGTGAGCCTGTACCGCAACGGGACCGCGTTCGGCTCGATCTGGCTGAACCTCTGGATCACGATCAAGGAGGCGCTCTACGGTTTCCTGCTCGGCACCGGCGCCGGCATCGTGCTGGGGCTCCTCCTGGGCCAGAACCGGTTCTTGGCCGAGGTGACCGGCCCCTATATCAAGATCCTCAACTCGATCCCTCGCATCATTCTCGGTTCGATCTTCGTCGTCGCGTTCGGCCTCGGGACCTTCCCGAAGGTGCTGCTCGCGGCCGTCCTCGTGTTCTTCATCGTGTTCTTCAACGCCTTCCAGGGTGTCCGGGAGGTCGACCAGAATCTGGTGGCGAACGTTCGGGTGCTCGGCGCTTCACCGCTGCAGGTGGCGCGTCACGTCACGATTCCCTCGGCATTGACGTGGATCATCGCCAGCCTGCACACGGCCTTCGGCTTCGCGATCATCGGTGCGCTGGTCGCCGAGGTGCTCGGGGCGCAGCACGGGATCGGTCTGATCATCACCCAGGCCCAGGGCAACTTCGACCCGGACACCGTCTTCGCCTGCATGACGATCATGGCCGTCGTCACCCTCGCTGCCGAGTACCTCCTCACGCTGGTCGAGAAACGCGTCCTGGCCTGGCGCCCGCCCAGCCGCTCCGACGCCCAAGCCATCTAGACCCATCACCCAACGAAAGGAACTTTCGACATGTTCAAACGCGCGATCTGCGTGGCCGCAGCGGGGGCGCTTGCCCTGAGCGCCGCCGCGTGCTCGAGCAGCGGCTCAGGCGGCACGAACTCCGGTTCGGGTCCCACCGTCAAGCTCATGGTCGGTGGCATCGACAAGCAGATCTACCTGCCCTACCAGCTGGCCCAAAATCTCGGCTTCTACAAGAAGTACGGGGTCAACGTCCAGCTCTCCACCGAGAGCAACGGCGGTGTCGGCGCCGAGGAGGCCATGGCGTCGGGCCAGGTGAACATGGCCGGGGCGTGGTACATCCACACCATCGACTTCCAGGCCAAGGGCAAGAACGTCGTCAACGTCGTGCAACTGTCCGGGGCTCCCGGTGAGCGGGAGATGTGCGGCACGCACAGCGGCGTCCACTCGGCGGCGGATTTCAAGGGCAAGTCCCTCGGAGTGACGGATCTGGGTTCGGGCACCGACGAGCTCACCCAGTTCCTGGCCGCGCAGCACGGCGTCTCGCACAGCCAGTACCACACGATCGCCGTGCACGCCGGCTCCACGGCCATCGCCGCCATCCAGCGCAACTCGGCACAGTGCGTCATGACCACGCAGCCCACGGTCGGCGCGCTGGAGTCCAAGCACCTGGCCACCTCGACGATCGACCTCGCCACGACGAGTGGTGCGACCGCCGCTCTGGGTGGTGCGTGGCCGGCGGCCGGTGTGCTGGCCGAGGCGGGCTGGGTGAACTCCCACAAGGACGCGGTGCAGAAGGTCGTGGACGCCCTGGTCGCGACGATGCATTGGATCAGCACCCATTCGGCGGCCGACATCGCGAACAAGTTGCCGCCGCAGTTCGTGTCGAACGCCACGATCAGCAAGCAGCAGTACATCGACGGTCTGACCTCGGACAAGGGCCAGTTCCTGCCCGACGGCATCATGCCGGCCGGGGGCCCGAAGACGGTCTACGCCATGGAGAAGACACTGGGCGTGAACGTTGGTCGCGTGACGTTGGCCAAGACGTTCACCAACGACTACGCGATGAAGGCCCTCAAGCTCGAGGGCCTCAGCGCGACCACGACCCCGGCCGGCGCGGCGGGCTGATCTGCGCGGTTAGTGGTGATCGATCTTGACACTGCCGTCGGCCAGGTGGACGACGATCGTGATCGGCGCACCGCTTGCCCCGGCCGGCGCAGGCACCGTGTGCTCGATGTCGTAGCCGCCCGTGCGATGAACGCTGTCGTCGTGGGAGTCGGCCACCTGGGCCCCGTCCACGTCGATCACACCGATCCGGACGTGGGCGTGGACGGTCGCGTCGAGCGTGGACGGCAGCAGGACGTGCATCCGGCCGGCCGCCATCGTCACGTGCACCATGCGCGGGACGCTCGCGGTGGGGAGGTTACGCAGGTCCAGCGTGCCCTGACCGAACGCGAGCCGGTAGTCGGACTGGAGGGCTCCGGCGGTCGTCGGCGTCCAATCGGTCTGCCCGACGCCGTCGTGCAGGGACGCGGGTGAGTTGCCGAAGGCGATCATGCCGGCGACGGCCGGAATCAGCAGCGGCACCATCGACCACGGGGTGCGGCGCAAGACGACACCGGCCAGCAGGCCGAGCGTGACGATGCCGGCGGTGACCCAGAAGTACACGGGCAGCCGCACGCCGGTCACCGCGTCGACGATTCCGAGCGCGATGAGCGTGGCCGCCAGCGCGACGAGGACTCCGATGCGGACGGGGAAGGCGCGGCGACGACGTTCGCGGCTCGCTTGCTTCGCTTCGGCGATCCAGGAGCGGGTGGACGCGACCCACTCCGGCGACTCGGAGGCGGCCGTCGCCGCCTCACCAGCGACCTCGGCGACCTGGGTGCGTTCGCCGGTGACATTGCGACGGCGGCCGAACACGACGACGAGCACGATCACCACGACGATGACCGGGAAGAACGGTCCGGGCGCCCACCACGAGAAGGCCAGCGCCCAGAACACGAGGACCGCGACGACGGCCGCGACCCAGATCGGCACCCGACGTCGCCTGAGCTCGGCGATGAAGCGGTCGACGGGCGCGTTGGTCGTGCCCTGCTCCGGGATGGCGGCCCAGGCGATGACGTAGCCGAGCACACCGGCGCCACCGAAGAAGGCGGACGTCGCGAACAGCACCCGGAACAGCACCGGGTCGACGGCGAAATAGTCGCCGAGACCGGCCGAGACGCCGGCGGCGACACGTCCGTCGCGGCGGCGCCGCAGCGCGCGGGTCGGCGGGGCAGGTGGGGTCATGGGAGCCGTGGGGGCATCAGTCGTGGTCATGGCGTCGAGGCTGCCGCTTTGAGGCGTCCGGACGCATCCGGTAGCGCCCTGAGGCCGACCCTGATCTTTCACCTCGGGGGACGGCCTGATGCGCAGTCCGGGTCACGACGGCAATCATGGTCGAGTGACCCTAACCACGACTGCTCCGCGCCGCTTGTACCGGCGTCCCGACCTGGGGGTGATGGGGGTGGCCGCCGGGATCGCCGAGCACCTCGGAGCGCGCGTGCGCTTGGTCAGGTCCGCGTTCATCGTGCTGGCTCTGGCCGGTGGTCTGGGAGTTGCGCTGTACGGCGCGTACCTGATTGTGCTGCCCATCGATCCGCACGCCGGTCGCGCTCGCCTGCCGCGCGGGCTCGAGGTCGTCCTCGGTGTGGTCGCCGCAGTCGCGTGTGTCGTGATCGCGGCCTCGTCGCTGCCGCAGGCCGGGTTGTTCGTGCCCATCCTGCTGGCGTCCCTGGGCGGGGCGCTCATCTGGCGGCAGGCCTCCGAGCCCGAGCGCGGGCGGCTGCTGTCGCTGTCCCGGTCGTCGCTGCTCGCCGGCAGCCGGGTCGGACGGGTCCGGCTCGTGGCCGGCACCGCCCTCGTGGTGAGCGGCGCGATCCTGGTGCTCGCCAAGGCAGATGTGACAGCGGTGCGCGACGGTGTGCTCGCGATGATCGTGACCGTCGTCGGGCTCGCGCTGTTGACCGGCCCCTGGTGGGTGCGAGTGGTCACCCAGCTGACGGACGAGCGCGCCGAGCGCATCCGAACGCAGGAACGAGCCGACATCGCCGCACACCTGCACGACTCGGTCCTGCAGACGCTGGCGTTGATCCAGCGCAACGCGGACTCTCCGCGCGAAGTCGCCAGGCTGGCTCGCGGGCAGGAACGCGAACTGCGCACGCTGCTCTACGCCTCGCCGGTGTCGGGCCAGTTCGATGCACATCTGCGGGCCGCGGCGGGCGGGGTCGAGGACGACTACGCGATCTTCGTCGGGGTCGTGGTCGTGGGCGACGCACCGCTGGACGACGGCGTCGCCGCGCTCGTCGCCGCCGCCCGAGAGGCGCTCGTCAACGCAGCCAAGCATGCGGGCGTCGAGTCGGTGTCGCTGTACGCCGAGGTCGAGGCCGACGAGATCAACGTCTTCGTCAAGGACCGCGGCGTCGGATTCGATCTGGACGAGATCGCCGACGACAGGCAGGGCGTCCGCCGCTCGATCATCGACCGCGTCGAGCGGCACGGCGGCGACGTCCGGTTCCGCACCGAGGCGGGCGCCGGCACCGAGGTGCAGCTGCGGATGCCCCGGGCGGCCGACAGCCGAGCGGTGCGGCCTCCGGCACCGAAATAGATGTACGTCATCGTTTGATAGCTAAGACGCATATGTCGATGCTCTCGGTGGAACTGCTTACCACCGCCATCCGACATCGCTCGGACGCCTACCGAACCTGAATCATCCGTGGATCGTCGCGTAACCGGATCGCTCGCGGGGCTCCCACCAGCATCGTAGTTTGGCCGCGGAAGGAGGACGGCGTGAGCGACGTGTGCGGAGAGGCGGAATCGGTGAGTACCACGGTGGTGCTGGTGGACGATCACGGGATGTTCCGGGCGGGCGTGCGCTCTGAACTCGGCGCCCGGCTCGAGGTGGTCGGTGAGGCGGGCACGGTGACTGAGGCGATCGGCGTGATCCGGGCCCACGCACCGGACGTCGTCCTGCTGGATGTGCACATGCCCGACGGCGGCGGCCTGGCGGTGATGGAGGCGATCGGGACTTCCCTGCCGGGCACTCGGTTTCTCGCGCTGTCGGTGTCCGACGCCGCCGAGGACGTCATCGCGATCATCCGGGCCGGTGCCCGGGGCTACGTCACCAAGACGATCTCCGCCGACGAGCTGGCCGACGCCGTCGCGCGCGTCGCGGACGGTGACGTGGTGTTCAGCCCCCGCCTGGCCGGCTTCGTGCTCGACGCGTTCCGCGACGCGCCGCTCGCGCCGTCGGTCGATCCGGACATCGACCACCTGACCCCGCGCGAGCGTGAAGTGCTCCGGCTGCTGGCTCGCGGTTATGCGTACAAGGAGATCGCCGCCGAGCTGTTCATCTCGATCAAGACGGTCGAGACGCACGCGTCGAACGTCCTGCGCAAGCTGCAACTTTCCAACCGCTACCAGCTCACGCGCTGGGCGGCCGATCGCCGGATGTTCTAGCGAGACCCGCGGCAGACGCCCAGGACGGCGTCGGCGAGGGTGGGCCCGTTGTGCCCCAGTGCGCTGCGGTAAGCGTCCATGATCACGCGCTCGCGCCCGAGCTGGACCCGGGTGCCCCCTGCGTTCATGCGGGTGGTCTGCACTCGTGCGGAGAGCTTCGCCCGCTCGGCGACGAGGCGGATGATCGCCTCGTCCAGGCTGTCGATCTGGTCGCGCAGAAGCGTGATGGCGGCCGCGGCGTCGGTAGCGTGCTGATCGACCTGCTCGGTCGAGTCCGTGGAGACGGGCATCGAATTACCTCTTCTGTTCGGCTGGATGGAACGGCCGGTCCGAGGCCGAGACGACAAACGCCCCGGGCTGCGGCCCGGGGCGTCTGTTGGTTGGTGGATCAGCCAGCGACGGGGACCGGAGTGCGGTACCCGTAGAAAAATCGCGAAACGTTGCTGGTCACGTGTCGATGGTGACACGGGTATGTACCCCGCGGCAACACGGTCAGTGCGCGGCCTCTAGATCGGCGTGCTCCGATTCGGCTTCGGCCACGATGTCGGCGACGTGTTCCTCCACCCGTTCCCGCGGCAGACGTACCTGGAAGGACACGACGTATACGACGGCCGAGAGGGCGAGGATCGCGACAAAGCCCCAGCCGAAGCCGAGAACGTTCAGGTTGCCCTTCGTCGGTTTGTCGGGGTAGCTGCCGAGGTAGCTGATCAAGGCCAGCACGGCGAGCCACGGCACCGTCCAACTGGCGCCCGAACGCCAGTCCATGCTCGGCTTGTCGCCCTTGCTCGTGGCCAGGAAGATCGGCAGCAACACGAAGCCGAACGCGATCGTGACGAACAGCTTCCAGTTCACGTCCCACCCCGCCCAGTAGACGATGAGATTCGACGAGTAGAACGCCAGGAACGGGATGACGTGGCCGAACGGGACCCGGAACGGCCGCTCGTGATCGGGGAGCTCCCGGCGCAGGGCGCCCAGCGCCAGCGTTCCGGCACCGAAGGACAGCACCGTCGCCGACGTGACGAAGCCGACGAGTTGCTGCCAGCTGGGAAACGGCAGGAAGACAATCAATCCGATGACGAACGTGACGATCAAACTGATCAGCGGCACACCGCGGGACGTGGTCTTGGCCAGCGCGCGGGGCGCGTTGCCGTTTCGGCCCATCGCGTAGGACACCCGCCCGGTGACGGTCGTGTAGATCAGGCCGGTGTCGGCCGGAGACACGATCGCGTCGATGTAGAGGACGGTGGCCAGCCAGCCCAGTCCGATCAGCGAGGCGATCGACGCGAGCGGCCCGAAGTCGTTGGCGAAGTTGAGCTTCTCCCAACCCTTCGACGACGTGAGATCGCCGGGGCTGACGGCGGCGATGAACGCGACCTGCAGGAGCACGTAGATCACGCCGGTCAGCAGCACGGAGCCGATCACCGCGATCGGGATATTGCGCTTCGGGTTGTCGGTCTCACCGGCCAGTTCGATGCCTTGCCCGGAAACCGAGGAAGGAGAAGACGATGCCGCCGGTCGCGATGGCGGTGAAGATGCCGTGCATGCCGTCGGTCGCGAACCCGTGGTCGCTGAAGTTCTTGCTGTGGAACGCCGTCACCAAGAAGGCGACGATCACGATGCTGATGACGGCGAGCTTCCACCACACCGCGACGTTGTTGATCCGGGCGAACCAGCGGATGCCGAAGTAGTTCACGATCACGAAGAAGGCCATGGCCAGGACGGCGACGCCGTAGCCCAGGCCGGTCAGCGTGTGGATCGGCTTCGTGGCGCCGCTCGGCATGTGTTTGCTGGTGAACGGCGCGTACTTGGTCGCGTACTGCAGCGCGCCCTCGACCTCGATCGGCGCCGTGGTCGCAACCGCGACCCACAGGATCCAACCGGTGGTGTAGCTGGCGAACGACCCGAACGCGAGGTGCGGGAAACGCACCACGCCCCCGGACAGTGGGAACATCGTCCCGAGTTCCGCGAACACCAGCCCGATGAAGATGATCATGATGGCGGCGACGAACCAGGAGATGATCGCGGCCGGCCCGGCGATCTGGGCGGCGGTCAGTGCGCCGAACAGCCAGCCGGAACCGATGATGGAACCGACGCTGGCGAACAACAGGCCGACCACGCCGATGTCGCGGCGCATGTTGTGATCATCACCTGCGCCGCCGGCGGGCACCCCTTCGGCTCCCGCCGGACTCTTCTCCAACGTCGTCATCGTTAGCGCTCACCCTCGGCTGGTTGTGGCCGGATCACCCGAAGCTGCTCAGGGAGCCGCGCCGAGTTCGGCTTCCTCCTCAGCGGCTTCTGCCGTGGTTTCTTCGATATTGCGTTCGACCTCGGCCTGCGGCAGTCGGACCTTCAGCGCGATCATCCACACCGCGACGCTGAGCGCGAGGACGACCAGGAAGTCCCACCCGAACGGGATCGCGCCGGTGTTGCCGAGTGCCGGGGACGGGAAGCTGCTCAGGTAGCTGATCAGCGCCAGGCCCGCGAACCACGGCAGCGCCCAGGTCGCGCCCGCCTTCCACTGCATCGCGGGCATATTGGCCCGGTCCGTCAGGTGGAAGATCGCCAGCACGACGAAGCCCAGCAGCACCGCGACGAACAGCCGCCAGTTCTTGTCCCAGCCGGCCCAGATGACGATCATGTTCGCCGCGTAGAAGGCGACGAACGGGATGACGTCCCCGAAAGGGATCCGGAACGGTCGTTCGTGATCGGGTATTTCTCGGCGCATCGCGGCCAGCACGATCGGTCCGGAGCCGAAGGACAACACGGTGGCCGAGGTGATGAAACCGACGAGCTGCTGCCAGCTCGGGAACGGCAAGAAGACGATCAGACCCATCACGAAGGTCACGATGAGGCTGACGAGTGGAACGCCCCTACGCGTGGTCTTCGCAAGCGCTCGCGGCGCGTTGCCGTTCTTGGCCATCGCGTAGGAGATCCGGCCGGTGACGGTGGTGTAGATCAACCCGGTGTCGGCGGGGGAGATCACGGCGTCGATGTAGAGCAAGGTCGCCAACCAGCCGAGGCCGATGACGGTGGCGATCGCCGCGAGCGGGCCGGCGCTGCCCGTGATGTGTTGGCTCAGATTCGCCCAACCACCGGGCACGCTCTTTCCGTTGATCATCTCGGTGCCGAGATTCTTGGGATCGACGGCCGCGATGAACGCGATCTGCAGCAGCACGTAGATGACGCCGGTGATCAACACCGAACCGACGACGGCCAGCGGCACATTGCGTTTGGGTTTGTCCGTCTCGCCGGCAAGTTCAACGCCTTGCCGGAAGCCGAGATAGGAGAAGACGACGCCGCCGGTGGCGACAGCGGTGAAGATCGCGTGCGTGCCGCCGACCGAGAAGCCGTGGCTGGAGAAGTTTCCGGTGTGGAAGGAGGTCGTCATGAAGGCCACGATCACCAGGATGATCATGCCGAGTTTCCACCACACTGCGACGTTGTTGACGCGGGCGAACCAGCGGACCCCGAAGTAGTTGACGACGACGAAGAAGGCCATGGCCACGACGGCGATGACGTACCCGAGGCCGGTCAATGGGTAGGTGTCGGTCTTGACGTCGTGCGTGGTGAAGCTCGCGTACTTGGACGCGTATTGCAGCGCGCCCTCGACCTCGATCGGCGCCACCGCCGCGGCGGCGATCCAGTTGACCCAGCCCATCGTGTAGCTCGCGAACGAGCCGAACGACAGGTGCGGGAAGCGGATCACGCCGCCGGAAATCGGGAACATCGTGCCCAGTTCCGCGTACACGAGCCCGATCAGGATGATCGCGACGGCTCCGATCGCCCAGGAGAAGATGGCCGCGGGGCCGGCGATGCCAGACGCCTTCTGGGCGCCGAAGAGCCACCCCGAGCCGATGATCGAACCGACGCTCGCGAACAGCAGGCCGACGACACCGATGTGGCGGCGCATCTGCGTTCCCGTGTCGCCGCCCGAGGGTGCCCCGTCGGATGCAGGACTCTTCTCTAACGTGGTCATGCTTGACGCCCACCTTCTGCTGGTTGGGGCCGGGTTACCCACAGCGTGCACGATCGAAACGTCGCAGAACAGGCATTGACGGTGGGTCGCCGTAGGCTGGACGCCGCCATGAGTCAGCCCGCACTGTTCACCCCTGCCCGGCCCTCGGAACTGCTCGAAGGGCTCAATCCGCAGCAGCGGGCGGCGGTCGTGCACGAGGGCGGCCCGCTGCTGATCGTCGCCGGGGCAGGCTCGGGCAAGACGCGCGTGCTCACGCATCGGGTGGCCTACCTGCTGGCGGAGCGGGGTGCGACGCCCGGGCAGATCTTGGCGATCACGTTCACCAACAAGGCCGCCGGCGAGATGAAGCAGCGCGTGGCCGCGCTCGTCGGCAACCGTGCGCGGGCCATGTGGGTGTCGACGTTCCACTCGATGTGTGTGCGACTGCTGCGCGCCGAGTCGAAATACCTCGGCTTCACATCGTCGTTCTCGATCTATGACGCCGACGACTCCAAGCGGTTGATGACGATGGTCGGGCGCGAGCTGGATCTTGACCCGAAGCGTTATCCCGCACGCTCGCTGTCTGCGCAGATCAGCAACCTGAAGAACGAGCTGGTCACGCCCGGCGCCTGGGCCGACAAAGCAGCCAACGCTGCGGAGCGAGTGCTCGCCGATGTCTACAACCGTTATCAGGCGCGGCTTCGCGACGCGAACGCGCTCGACTTCGACGACCTGATCATGGCGTCGGTCCACCTGCTGCAGACGTTTCCCGACGTCGCCGACCACTACAGGCGGCGCTTCCGGCACGTGCTGGTCGACGAGTACCAGGACACCAACCACGCGCAGTACATGCTGGTGCGCGAGCTGACGATCCCTGAGCCGGCGTCGCCGTACGAGCCCGCCGAACTCGCCGTCGTCGGTGACGCCGACCAGTCGATCTACGCGTTCCGCGGCGCGTCCATCCGCAACATC
>JBPCOE010000040.1:0-7398 GCA_051000605.1 Jatrophihabitans sp. | reverse complement strand
GCCGCGATCGAGACATACATCGACGCCTGGAACGAACGCTGCCAACCATTCATCTGGACCAAGACCGCCGACGAAATCCTCACCAAAGCGACCGGCGGTCAAAGATCATCGTTCACGCGACACTAGGACCGCGCCGCCCGCTCGCGCACCATCTCCGTCAGGACGCTCAGGTGCTGCTCGAGGACCAGCGCAAGAGAGAAGTGTTGCCGGGCCAGCTCGCGCCCGGCAGCGCCGATGCGCTGCGCGCGCGCAGGGTCCCGAAGCAGCGAGATCAGCGCGTCGGCGAGTGCTGCGGGGTCGTCCGGTGCCACCAACTCGCAGTTGCCCCCACTGACTAGCTCGATGCCTGGGAAGTTGTCCGGCCGGACGGCCGCGACGACCGGGATCCCGGCGGCCATGCTCTCCAGCGTCGCCGTCCCCATGCCATAGCCCTGCAGGTCGTGCGTCTCGACGGAGGCGGCGGCGAGGTAGTCGGGCACCTCGTGCTGACCAACTGCGCCGATGGCCAGCACGGCGTGCGCGACACCCAACTCCCGGGCCCGCCGTTGGAACAGGTCGTAGTACACCCGACCGACGACGAGCAGTCGGGCATGCGGGAAATCGGCGAGCACCTTCGGCAGGGCCTCGACGAGCGCGAGTCGGTCACGCAGCGGGATGACGTGGCCCAGCGAGACGATCAGCGGCACGGCGCCGAGGTCGTGCCTGCGGCGAACCGCCTCCGCGTCGCCGCCGAGCATTCGGGAGACGTCGACGCCGACCGGGAGGTACTCGAGCGCGCGGTAGCCGCCGGAATACCTCGCCCTGATGTAATCGTCCATCTGGACGTCCATGACGACGATTCGGGGGCGGTAGCGGCGCAGGATGGGTGCTACGACCAGCGCGTCCAGCCAGCGGAACACGCCGTGGTAGCGGGCTTTCGGATTCTCCAGCCGGGTGTGCACCGACAGCAGTGCCGGGATGCCGCGTCGGCGGGCGTACATCGCGCTCGCCCACGTCAGGTCGAAGAACTGCCCGTGCTGGTGGATGACCTCGGGGCGAAAGGCGTCCAGCAGTCCCCGTAGCCGGCGCCGCAGCGACGGTCGCAGCGTGAACGTCAGGTCAAAGCTGATCGACAGCCGCGTCTTCGGGATCGCGGCGGCGGGCAGGCGGACCACCCGTAGCCGCGGCTCGAGTTCCTCGGTCTCGGGGGCATCCTCGTATGCGGCGGTGAGCGCGAGCACCTCGTGGCCGGCCCGGGCATAACCGCGGGCCAGCGCGTCGGACAGGTGCGCGCTGCCCCCGACCCGCGGGGGGTAGAAGTTGTTGACGACGAGGATGCGCATCAGGCAGGCGCGTCCGCTATGGCAACGATGCGCACGTCCGTCCCGCGTATCTCGACGTGTCCGACGACGCGGGCCGGCACGCCCGCGACCACGGTGCGTGCCGCGACGTCTCGGGTCACCACCGCGCCGGCGGCCACCACAGCCTCGTCGCCGATCGACACCCCCATGTTGACGACGGCGTTCGCCCCCACGAAGACGCGATCACCGATATGCCCCGCGCTGCGTTCGACCTCGCCGTGACTGCGCCCGGACACGCAGCGACGCATCGAGGAGTGCGTGTAGATCTGCGCGCCGCAGCTGATGTCGCAGCCGGCCCCGATGGTCAGCCCGCCGGATCCGTCGACGACGGTGAACGCGCCGATCCAGGTGCCGGGCCCGATCTCGGGGTCGCCGACGATCCAGGCGTGCGGGTGGTACGGATTCGCCGGCAGGCCACCGAAGCCGGAAGCCGTCATGCCGGCCCTCGCTTCGCCAGGTCGGTCATGCCCTCCCCAACCGAGATGCGGGGTTCGAAGCCGAGGACCTCCCGCGCTCTGGCCATATCGGCGGCCCGGCGCGAGACGAGCACGTCGCGGGCACTGAACTGCGGCTCGACGTCGGCGCCGACAGCATCGATGAGGATGCGCGCGAGAGTGGCCACCGAGGTGTCGATCCCGGTTCCCACATTGATCGGCAGGTTGTCCTGCTCGCAGTCGAGCGCGAGCACCGTCGCCCGCGCGATGTCGTGCACGTGGATGAAGTCCATGGACTGTTCCCCCCGGCCGTCGATGATCGGCGCTTCGCCGTTGTGCAGGCGTTTCACGAAATGGTTGATCACCGATGTGTAGTAGGCCGTCGTCTTCTGGCCCTCGCCGTACACGTTGAAAAAGCGCAGCGCGATCCAGGACAATCCGTCGCGACGCTGGTAGAAACCGAGTAGGTCCTCGCCCGCGCGCTTGCTGATGCAATACGGGGTGAGCGGCTGGAGTCGGTCGTCCTCGTGCATAGGAAGGCGCTCGGGATCGCCGTACACCGATGCGGTCGAGGCGAACACCAAGCGGCGCACCCCATGATCGGCAGCTGCGGCGAACACGTTCTGGTTGCCCACCATGTTGATGTCGATGCTTTCGTAGGGATCGGCCACGCTCTTGTTGATGCTGACCGCCGCGAAGTGGATGACCGACTCGCAGCCCTTCATCGCCTGATGCACCGCGCCGCCGTAGCGCACGTCCTGGTCGATCAGCTCGACCTCACCCGTGGCGACAAGCTGTGCGACCTTGTCCCGGTCGCCGCGGAACATGTTGTCGAAGATCCGGACGCGGTAACCGCGTTCGAGCAGCATGGGGACGACGTGCATCCCGATGAATCCTGCGCCTCCGGTGAAGAAGACGGTCCTCGGTTGTGTCATTACGCTGGTGCTCCTCTGTGCGTCGGCTGCTGGGCGGCTCGCGGCGAACTCCCTGCCGGTCGATCAAGCCGTGGTGACGGCCTCGCGCACCGCTTTGGCGACCGTATCGATCTGGGCGTCGGTCAGGTTGGCGTGCATGGGGATCGCGAGGTGGCGGCCGAAGATGTCGGCGGACACCGGGCAACCTGGCTGCGGCCCGTAAACCGGCTGCAGGTGAGAGGCGTAGGTGCCGATGGTGCACTGGACGCCTCTGACGCGCAGCTCTGCGGCGACCTCGCCACGGTCGAGGTGCGATGCGAGGGTCAGCACGTAGGACTGCCACGCCGTCTGGCGGTCTGGCAGCTCGACCGGCAGCCCGACATCGTCGCAATCGCCCAGCAGCTCGGCGTAGCGGGCGGCCACGTGCCGGCGGGCCGCGAGCAGTCGCGGCAACTTGCGCAGCTGCGCGGACACCACTGCGGCCCCGATCTCGGACAGTTTGTAGTTCCAGCCGATGTCGTCGAAGACCGGGACCGGCAGGCCGGTCGCTCCGGCGCGGGCGAAGGCGCTCTCGACGCCGAAGAAGTGCTGCTTGCGGGCGCGGGCGAGCAGGGCAGCGTCGTCGCTGGTGATCGCGCCGCCCTCACCGGCGGTGATGCCCTTGCGGCCGTGGAAGGAAAAGCACGCGGCATCGGCAAGGCTGCCGGTCGGACGGCCCCGGTAGGTCGCGCCGGCCGAGCATGCGGCGTCCTCGAGCAGCCACAGGCCGTGGCGGTCAGCGATCGAACGCAGCTGCGTGTAGTCGGCAGGCTGCCCGAACGGGTCGACGCCGATGATTCCGACCGTGCGCGGGCTACGGAGTGCCTCGACGGCAGCCGGGTCGACCGACCAGATATCGGGTCGCACATCAGCGAAGACAGGCTTCGCACCGGTGTAGAGCACGGCGTGCCCGGTCGCCGGGAAGGTGTAGTCCGCGACGATGACCTCGTCGCCTGGACCGGCGCCCAGCGCGAGAATCGCGAGGTGCAACCCGGCCGTGCAGTTGCTGACGCTGAGCGCGCCAGCGGTTGCGCACAGGTCGGCGAAACGCGCCTCGAACTCGCGGGCCACCGGGCCCTGGCCCGCGACCCACCCGGATTCGAGGACGGCGGCGACGCCGGCGAGTTCCTGGTCATCGAAGGTCGGCTGTCCCAGCGCAATGGATTCTGGCATCGAACTCCCCGTGTGATTGTTGCGGCCCGGGCCAGCAACACGCCCGCGAGGCGCGGTCTAGTCTAAGGCCACCGCCACCGCGTCCCGGGCAATCAGGGACGATCGGCCACGGACGAGGAGGTCACCGAGGTGGGCACCGCAATGCGCGTCGTCGTCATCGGCGGCGGCATCATCGGCCTGGCGGTCGGCGACCGGATCCTCGCTTCGCGCCCGGACGCCCGACTCGTCCTGGTCGAGAAGGAAGAACGCTGGGCAACGCACCAGACCGGACGCAACAGCGGCGTCGTCCACTCCGGGCTCTACTACCGGCCGGGCAGCCGCAAGGCGACGATGTGCCGGCGGGGCGCCGAGTCGATCGCGAGCTTCGCCCAGCGCGAGGGTGTCGCGTTCGAGCGATGCGGCAAGCTCGTCGTCGCCACCGATCCAGCGCAGTTACCTGCGCTGCGGGCCCTCGCCGAGCGCGGGCGACGCAACGGACTGGCCGTGGCCGTACTCGAGCCTGCCGCTGCGCGCGAGCACGAGCCGTACGTGTCCTGCGTAGCGGCGTTGCACGTTCCCGAGACCGGCATCATCGACTACGCGGGCGTCAGCGCCGCCCTCGTTCGCCGGCTGAAGCTGCAGGCTGCGGACCTGCGGCTGTCCACGCGCGTCGTCGGCCTGCACAACGAGCCGCAGGCAACCACCGTCGAGACAACCCGTGGCGCCATCGCCGCAGATGCGGTCGTCAACTGCGCCGGTCTGCACAGTGACCGGGTGGCCCACCTCGGCGGGCGGCGTCCGGGCGCGCGCATAGTGCCGTTTCGCGGCGAGTACTACGAGCTGCGCCCGCAGCGCTGCGGCCTCGTGCGCGGGCTCATCTACCCGGTGCCTGACCCGGTGTTCCCCTTCCTCGGGGTTCACCTCACTCGCATGATCGGCGGCGGGGTGCATGCCGGGCCCAACGCCGTGCTCGCCTTCGCCCGGGAGGGCTACGACTGGCGCACGGTGCGGGCGCGCGAACTCGCCGACGCCCTCGGCTACTCCGGCTTCTGGCGCCTCGCGGCGAGACACGGCCGGGCGGGCGCGGGCGAAATCCGGCGTTCCCTGTCGCTGCACCGCTTCGCCGAGAGCCTGCGCCGGTTGGTGCCCGAGATCGCTGACGGGGATCTCGTCCGCGCGCCGGCCGGGGTGCGGGCTCAGGCGGTCCGGCGCGACGGCTCGCTCGTCGATGACTTCCTGATCGAACGCGACGGTCGGACGGTGCACGTGCTCAACGCGCCCTCCCCGGCCGCCACGAGCGCGCTGGAGATCGCCGCGTACGTCGACGGCCTCCTACCTGCCTGAGCGCCGATCGGGGCCCGGACGTCACCGGCAGCAGCGGCCCGCGGGAAGGCGCCGCGCCATCAGCTCACCCACCTCTCGCGCCATCAGGACGGCCGCGGCGAAGAGGTCACCATTGGCAGCAGCGAGCGTCCCGTCGGGCCGACCTGGATGTCGGTGCCCAGGTTGGAACACACCCCGCAGTCGAAGCACGGCGTCCAGCGGCAGTCGTCCTGCTCGAACTCCCCGAGCGCGTCCTGCCAGTCGTCCCAGAGCCACTGCTTGTCCAGGCCAGAGTCGAGGTGGTCCCAGGGCAGCACCTCGTCGCCGTCGCGCTCGCGGGTGGTGTACCAGGCGAGGTCGAGGTCGACGGTCTCGCAGGCGGCCACCCAGCGGGCGTAGGAAAAGTGTTCGGACCAGCCGTCGAAGCGGCCGCCCTGGCGCCACACCTCTTCGATGACCGCGCCGACCCGCCGGTCACCGCGGGAGAGCAGGCCCTCGACGAGCGACGGCTCGCCGTCGTGGTAACGCATGCCGACATTTCGTCCCAATGACTTGTTCGCGTTGATCGCGGCGCGCAGCTTGCGAAGCCGTGCATCGACGACCTCTGGCGAGGCCTGGGCGGCCCACTGGAACGGGGTGTGCGGCTTCGGCACGAACCCGCCGATGGACACCGTGCAGCGGATGTCCTTATGACCGGCAGCCTCGCGACCGGCGCGGATCACGTCGTGCGCCATCTCGGCGATCTCGAGCACGTCGTCGTCGGTCTCTGTAGGCAGGCCGCACATGAAATACAGCTTCACCTGCCGCCAACCCTGCCCGTAGGCGGTCGATACCGTGCGGATGAGGTCTTCCTTGCTGACCATCTTGTTGATCACGCGGCGCAGCCGTTCGGACCCGCCCTCGGGCGCGAAGGTCAGGCCCGAGCGCCGCCCGTTTCGGGAAAACTCGTTCGCAAGATCGATGTTGAACGCGTCGACGCGCGTGGACGGCAGCGACAACCCGATCTTTTCGTCCTCGTAGCGATCGGCCAGCTGCTTGGCGAGGGGTCCGATCTCGGAGTGGTCGGCGCTCGACAGCGACAGCAGACCGACCTCCTCGAAACCGGTCGCGGCGAGGCCGCAGCGCACCATCTCGCCGATGCCCTCGATCGAGCGTTCCCGCACCGGACGGGTGATCATGCCCGCCTGACAGAACCGGCAGCCGCGCGTGCAGCCGCGGAAGATCTCGACCGACATGCGCTCGTGCACCGACTCAGCCAACGGCACGAGCGGGGTCTTCGGGTACGGCCATTCGTCGAGATCCATGACCGTGTGTTTGGTGACCCGCTCGGGGACGCCGTCGCGATTCGGTGTGACGCTCGCGATGCGACCGTCCGTCAGATAACTGACGTCGTAGAAGCGTGGGACGTAGTTGCCGCCCGTGGCCGCGAGCCGGAGCAGCAGTTCGTCGCGGCCGCCGGGACGGCCCTCGGCCTTCCATGCGTGCACGACGTCGGTGATCGTCCCGACGGCCTGCTCCCCGTCGCCGAGCACGGCGATATCGATGAAGTCGGCGACCGGTTCGGGGTTGAACGCCGCGTGCCCCCCGGCGACGACGATGGGATCGTCGAGGTCGCGATCGCCGCTGTGCAAGGGAATCCCGGCGAGATCGAGCGCTGTCAGCAGGTTCGTGTAGCCGAGCTCGGTGGAGAAGCTGACGCCGAGCAGGTCGAACGCCCCGACGGGCCGGTGATCGTCGACGGTGAACTGCGGGATGCCGTGCTCGCGCATGAGCGCCTCGAGATCGGGCCAGACCGCGTATGTGCGTTCGGCCAGGGCGTCGTCGCGCTCGTTGAGGACCTCGTAGAGAATCTGGACGCCCTGGTTGGGCAGGCCGACCTCGTAGGCATCCGGGTACATAAGCGCCCAACGGACCGACACCGAGTCCCAGTCCTTGACCGTCGCGTTCAGTTCGCCGCCGACGTACTGGATCGGCTTGCTGACGCGCGGGAGCAGGGGCTCAAGGCGCGGGAACAGCGACTGGATGGGCACGTCTCACGAGTGTACGGACCAGGTTCGTGCTGGGGCGGTGAGTTAGCCTGCCGCTTTCACCGTGACTGCGTGGTGATCAACTGAAAAGTGCTCCAAGTCAACGAGAATCAGGGATGTCGAGTCACTGAGACTGTTGATCAAGGAGCACCTTCGTGGTGAAGAATAT
>JBPCOE010000039.1:0-24141 GCA_051000605.1 Jatrophihabitans sp. | reverse complement strand
ATTCTAGAAATGACCTGGTCGTTCGCCAGCCCGGACGGACGTGCGACCTTCGAGCTGGTCACCGTCGATGGTGAGTTGCGCTGCCGGTGGCGACGGGTCGGTGATCACGACGTTTTCAAAGAGCCGTAGGCCCTGACCGGTTGCCGATCCGCGACCGGGCGGTGGTATCCGGTGTTACGCGATCCGGCTTTCAACCTCGGTGGACGCCGTCGAGGTTCTCGCGTGGTCCGTTCGTCTGATGTTGGTCCAGCCGGTCCAGCCGCGTTCCTCGAGAAGCTCGATCAGGCGTGTCGCGCAGGGGAAGGTTTCGACGAAGGCCGCGTCGAGCAGCGCGGTCAGGTCCGCAGTGATCGGCGGTTCCTTCTCTACTTCCCCGAATTGTGCGCCGGCCGCCTCGATGAAGGCTTCGACTCGGTCGGCGAGTGCGGGCATCCGCGGGTCCGCGGGTGTGCAGTCGGCGAGGTCCCCGATGTCGAGATACAGCCGGCGCAGCGTCGGATGCTCGATCTGCGCGTGCTTGATGGCCATCATGGCCGCCACGTGATCGGGCAGCTGGGCGGCGATCAGGATCCAGCTGTCGCGCTCGATCTCGATAAGCCGCTCGGAGAAACCGAGCTCGCGCATCCGCTCGAGGTAGGCGACGACCTCGGGCGGCAGCGCCAGGCTGTCGCCGGCCGCGAGTTGGGCGATCCGCTCGCGGTGCCGCTGCAGGTCGCGGATCTCGGCCCGCAGCCGGCGGTCGATGTCTTCGACCGCCGCCGCGAATTCTTCCTCGCCGGCCGCAAGCAGTTCGTGTGTCCGCGCCAGCGGTACGCCGGCATCGGCCAGGGTGCGGATCTTGATCAGCGTGACCACGGCCGCCGCGTCGTAGCGCCGGTAGCCGGAGTGGTCGCGCTGGGGCTCGGGCAGCAGGCCCTTGGCGTGGTAGTGCCGCACCGCGCGGACGGTTACCCCGGCGTAGGACGCGAGCCGGCTGATGGTCAGCATCGGCCTATTGTGCGAGTTTGCTGGCCACGTCGGCGTTGAGCGCGCCCCGCCACCGGTCCAGGTAGGTTCTGGCGTCGCCCATGCGTGCGTCGCAGAACGCGGCAACGTTCTCGCCGGTGGCGTGCCCGACGGTCTCGCCCCGGCCCGCGCCCGCCTCGAAGGCTCCGATGATCGCGTCCAAGACGGCGATGGTGTGCATGCCGTCGCCGGTGGTGATCTTCCACAGATAGGCCTTGATCTCGCCGTAGACGATCCGGTAGTCGCGGGGCAGAGCGTTCGCCCGCGACTCCATCGCCTTCCATGCTTGCTTGTCGCCGATGAGCGTGGTCAGGAACTTGGTCATGGGTTGCGCCTTTCAGTCGGGTTCTCGGTGGTGGAGGTCAGGCGATCTTTCGGCGGTAGGTGCGCATCGCCAGCGCATAGGAGATGAACAGCAGGCCGACGCACCAGGAGAGGGCCAGCCAGCCGTCGTTGCCGACGGCCCGTTCGGCGAACAGGTTGCGCAGGGTGTTCACGATCGAGGTAACGGGTTGGTGTTGGGCGAACCAGCGGACCGGGCCGGGCATGCCGGCTGTGGGCACGAAGGCCGAGCTGATGAACGGCAGGAAGATCAGGGGGTAGGAAAACCCGCTGACGCCGTCGACCGATTTCGCGGTCAGCCCGGGGATGACCGCGAGCCAGGTCAGCGTGACGGTGAACAGCAGCAGGATCCCGAGGACGGCCAGCCAGGCGAGCAACCCGGCGCCGGAGCGGAATCCCATGGCCACGGCGACCAGGACGACGAGGACGAGTGAGATCAGGTTTGCCACGACCGAGGTCAGCACGTGGCCCCACAGCACGGCTGACCGGGCGATCGGCATCGACTGGAATCGTTCGAAGATTCCGCCGGACACATCGGTGAACAGCCGGAAGGCGGTGTAGGAGATACCGGAGGCGACGGTGATGAGCAGGACCCCGGGCAGAAGGTAGTCGACGTAGCTGCCATCGCCCACCTTGATCGCAGCGCCGAAGACGTAGACGAACAACAGCAGCATGGCTATCGGGGTGATCGCGGTGGTGATGATGGTGTCCGGGCTACGCAGGATGTGTCGCAGCGACCGCTTCAACAGCACGGTCGAGTCGCTCAGGACGTGGCTGGTCATCGCGAGGCCCCTGTCGTGGCGGAGTGGTCGTGGCCGACGATCGCGAGGAAGACGTCTTCGAGCGTCGGCTGCTTCTCGACGTACTCGACCTTGATCGGCGGAAGCAGCTGCTTGAGTTCGATGAGCGAGCCGTTGGCGATGATCCGCCCGTCGTGCAGGATCGCGATCCGCGCGGCGAGCTGTTCGGCCTCGTCTAGGTACTGGGTAGTGAGCAGCACGGTGGTGCCCCGCCCGGCCAGTTCACGAACCGTCTTCCAGACCTCGAGCCGCGACTGCGGATCGAGCCCCGTGGTCGGCTCGTCGAGGAACAGCACCGGTGGCTCGCCGATCAGGCTCATCGCGATGTCCAGGCGGCGGCGCATCCCGCCGGAATAGGTCGCCACCCGGCGCCGGCCTGCATCGGTCAGGTCGAAACGTGCGAGCAGGTCCTCGGCGATCGCACCAGGCTCTGCGAGGTGCCTCAGCTGGGCAATGAGCACGAGGTTCTCCCGCCCAGTGAGCACGCCGTCCACCGCCGCGAACTGGCCGGTGAGGCTGATCGATTCGCGCACCATCGCGGGCGCGGTCGCGACGTCGTGCCCGGCGACGCTGGCGCTGCCAGCGTCGGCCTTGAGCAGCGTGGACAGGATCCGCACCACGGTGGTCTTGCCGGCGCCGTTGGCGCCGAGCAGGGCGAAGATGGTGCCGGCGGGGACGTTCAGGTCGACACCCCGCAGTACAGGACGGTCGCCGTAGGACTTCGCGAGCCCGGCGATCTCGATGGCTGATGTCAAGGTCATGGCATCAGCGTGCAGCCCTGACCCAGCGTCAAGGTCAAGCCCAACTTCGCAGACAGCCCCGACGCGCGCGGGACAGTCGGACACCAGCTCTTCGCGAGATGCTGCATTCCGTCCGCCAGCAGCTAGCCCGACAAAGAAACCAACCCACCCAGTCATCCATAGGGGGAAGGCGACCGGCACGGGCGTCCGTTAGCCGACCTCACCGGGGCAGACGCCCGCAAGGGTGCGTCACACGAGACGGTCAAGATTGGCAGCTGCTCAACCCGCCGTAGTCGTGGCCGACCGCCGCATCGCGAGCGCGCAGCGTTCGGCTTTCGGAACGCCACTGGTGCGCCGGTGAGCGGGGCGCGGTCAGTGCCGGTGACGTCGATCGTGGACCGTACGATCGGGCCGTGGCGGCAAGAATCGGCAACCTCGCCTTCGATTGCGTGGACGTCTTGAGCACGGCCCGCTTCTGGTCGTCGGCCCTAGGCCGGTCGCTTGACGCCGGCAGCAGCGCTGAGTTCGCGACAATCGGCGGTGCCGACGGCACGCGAGAAGAACCCGCTTGGTACTTCAATAGGGTCCCCGAAGCTAAGCGCGCGAAGAACCGCGTCCACATCGACTTGGTCGATCCTGACCCGTCGGCTATCGACAAACTGGTCGCGCTCGGCGCGACAGTCGTTGGCAATCACCGTTTGGGCAGCCATCGTTGGACGATCATGCAGGACCCCGAGGGCAACGAGTTCTGCATCGCGGGGAGGAGTTTCACCGGCTAACCCCATCCGATAAGCACCGGTGCCCCCTTTTGCGCATGCCGATCCCAAGCGAGACGGCAGTTGACCGTCCACAGAGGGACGTGTTCCGGGACGGCCATGGTCAACACGTTCGCGGGCCGGTGGCGCTTGCGGACCTTCCCACCGAGCCATGAGGTGACCGGCCGGCGGACCCGGCTCGGCCGCACCGCAGCACTCAGTCTCGTTTGGGTGCGCCAAGGTTGCGGTAGCCGGGATGGACCCCTCGAGCGAGGCCTTGTTGGGTGACGACGCGGGTCAGTAGGTCGTGTAGCTGCTCGCGCTCGGTCTGGTCGAGGGCGGCGAGCAGCAGGTTGTCGTGTTGGCCGGCGATGCGACCGAGTGTCTTGAGCGTGCTCTGGCCAGTGTCGGTGAGGTAGAGCGCATTCAGCCGACGGTCGTCCGGGTTGCGCCTGCGTTCGACGAGTCCGCGCTCGTCGAGGTCGTCGACCAGCGCGACCATGCGCGCGGGCGGGGTGCCCAGCTGTGTGGCGATCTCCTGCTGGCTGCGCCCGGGTCCGGTGGCGACGGCTCGCAGCAGGCCGGCCAGCGGCGGGCTCAGGTCCACTTCGGCGACGAGCCGGCCGAATATCTGGGCCGCATGCGCCCCCAGTTGAGCCAGCAGGAACGCGCTGTTCGGCCCACGGTTGGGTTTCGCGTCCCTGCCCAGGCTTCCTCTGGGCGCATCTATTGATGGCATGTTCCAACGATACCACTTGACTAATCGTTATTAGTTGTTAATGGTTATAGTGACGTCATCAAGCGATCCACGTCGATCTGAAGGAGCTGACATGAGCACCACCGTGCACAACGATCTGCCGAAACCGCGACCTCACATCGCCGTACATATGCCGGGCGGCCCTCCGCTTCTGGTGCCCGCGATCGCGTTCGCGGTGCTGACCGTGGCCGCAGTCCTCGTGTCGATCAAGACCCCCACCCCGACCGCCGCAGCCCAGACCGTGCTGAACTACCAGCTCGACCACGGCACCGCCCTGCGCCTTGGTGCCTTCCTGCAGTTCGCGGCGGCGCTGCCGCTGGCCATCTGGGCGGCCACCGTGCACGGACGCCTGCGCGCCCTGGGCATACGGGCGGCCGGTACCACCATGGCCCTCGTCGGCGGCGTGCTCGCCTCGGCCTCACTCGCCCTGGGCGGCCTGATCGGCTGGACCAGCGCCGAAACCGCACACCTGCACGATGCTGCCGTGGCCCGGGTGCTGGGCGATCTGGCCTTCGCCACCGGAGCGGTCGGCTACGTCGTCCCCTTCGCCCTGCTCGTGGCCGGCGTCGCGGTGCCCTCGCTGCTCAAGGGTCTGATGCCCCGCCCGCTGGCGATCACCGGCCTGGTTATCGCCGCGATCGGCATGATCTCCACCGCGACACTGCTGTCGCTGAATCTGGGTCCGACGGTTCCGGTGGTTCGTTTCGGCGGGCTGATCTGGCTGGTGGCAGTCAGCGTCCTGCTCACCCGCACCCGCCGCAGCACCCGATAGGAAGCAAGCACCCCATGTCCGAACACTCGTTCCGCTTCGGAGTCGTCGCCACCCCCACTGACGCCGGCCAGTGGCGAGCCACCGCGCGGCGGGCAGCCGAGCTGGGCTACGCCACCGTGCTCATGCCCGACGGGCTGCAGCTTCTCTCTCCGTTCCCCGCGCTGGCCACCGCCGCCGAGGCAGCCGACGTGCGCGTGGGGACGTTCGTCCTGGCCGCGCCGCTGCGCCCATCACACTCGGTCGCCTGGGAGGCCCACAGCATGACCGTGCTCACCGGCGGCCGGTTCGAGTTCGGCATCGGCACCGGCCTGCCGCACGCCGCCACCGCGGCCGCCGACGAACTCGGCCTGCCACGGCTCACCCCGGCCCAGCGGCTCACCGCCGTCAGCGACGCCATCGACCACCTGCGCAGACTCGACGGCGAGCTCCACACACCGGTGCTCGTCGCCGCCGGCGGCCCCCGAGCACGTGCGCTCGCAGCCGAGAAGGCCGACATCGTCACCGTCGCCGCCGGCCCACTGACCCCGCGCGCCGAACTCGCACACATGGCCACCGAGATCCGCGCCCGCGCCGGCGACCGCGCCGAGGACATCGAGTTCGCGATGAACCTGTTCGTGATCGGCGACGAAGTAGCGCCCTGGACCGAACAGTTCATCGGCGCCGATGCCGCCACCCTCATCGCACACGACTCGCTGACCCTGCTGCGCGGGCACACGCAGGAGATGGTCGACGAGCTGCAACGGCGCCGCGATGACCTCGGCATCTCCTACGTCTGCGTCAACGCCGCCTTCTACGAACAGCTCGCTCCCGTCGTCGAACTCCTTACCGGGCGCTGACGACATGAGCACGACGACCACACCCGTCCCCGGACCACCGAGCCTCCCCGGCGTGCGGTCGTACTGGCGACAGCTGCGCCGCATCGAACGGGCCTCCTACCTCATCGGCGCCGTGCTGATCGCCTCCGGACTCCTGCACGTGGGCGTGTTCGCGATCGACGGCGGCCCGCTGTACGGGCCGGTGTCCTGGCGCAAACCGATCACCTTCGGCCTGTCCTTCGGCACGACCCTGATCACCGTCACCTGGGTGGCGTCCTACCTGATCCTCAGCCCGAAGGCGCGGGCCTGGTTGCTGGGCATCTTCGCCGCCGACTGCGTCCTGGAAGTCGCCGGCATCACCATCCAAGCCTGGCGACACGTCCCGTCACACTTCAACACCGGAACCCCGCTGAACACCGTGATAGCGATGAACCTCGCCGTCGGCGGCGGCGTGCTCATCGCCGTCCTTGGCGCCCTGACCGCTACCGCATTCCGCGGCCGGATCGAGGCCGCGCCGGACCTGCGGTTGGCCCTGCGCGCCGGATTCGCGTTCCTGATGATCGGCCTGGCCATCGGCGCATCGATGATCGCGCGAGGCGAGATACTGATCAAATCCGGTCACCGGCAAGCCGGCTACGACACGGCAGGTGGGCTCAAGTGGGTGCACGGCGTCACCCTGCACGCCATCCTCGTCCTGCCCGCGCTCGCCCTGTTCCTGGCACATCGCGGTTGGGACGAGCAGCACCGCACCCGCGCCGTCACGACCGCCATCGGCGTGTACTCGCTGGCCGCCGTCGCAGTCCTCGTGATCTCCCTCGCCCGCTGACTCATCAGCCAGTTGCAGATCGTGTCGACGTCCCGCCGATGATCCCAATCGCCCGGAACTCGCTGGGGCGAACGATGACAGGCGAGCCAGCACCCGGGCGGTGAGGGCGGCATCGGGAGAAAAGGTCAGTCCGAGTCATCGGGCGGCATCGCCGGCGTGGACGAGCAGCTCGGCGCAAGCCATGCCGGCAAAGCCGGCCGCGTCGGGCGACCCGGCCGGATGAAAACCGCGAAGGTCGGGAAGCGCAGCGTCGAGGCCGGCCGGGGCCGGGGACACGCTGGTGGTCACGAAACTGGACCGGCTGACCCGCGCCGCATACTCACCGCCACGCAACACCTGATGCCATGCCCGCGAGGGCAGATCTCCCGCCAGCGGACGTCACGGACCAACTAACTCGCGCAAGAAGCGCACTCGCCCAGACCGGGCCAGACCGCGAGCCGAGCGCCGTTCCATAACGCCGGCCGGCGCGCAGATTCCATCGATTTGAGGCCGCCAACGGCTTGCGGCGACAAGTTCGCCCCTGACCGTCGACAAGTCAACGCTCATCACCGTGGGGTAGGGAGTATCGGGCTGAGTCAGCCCGTTGTCGGGACACGTCTTGAGGCTGAGGCGAATCCCAGCCAGGTGTGCCGGTTGCCGGCCCAGCACCAGCCGACTTTTGGTGCGTTGCGGTTGGCTGGTCCGTCGCGGCCGGTGCCGTTGCTGATCCACAGTGCGGGCGTACGGGCGTCGAGCGAGCCGTTGGTCTTGCGCAGGCGAGACCCGATGGTCATGAAGCAGTGGCCGCGTTCAAGAATCTCAGGCTGTTGAAGCAACCAGTGGATCCCTTCGCTGAGCGTGAGCGGGGTCCTGTGGGCAGCGGCAATCGCCGGGAGCGCCTCATCAGGGCTCCAGTTCGCCATGTGATCGCCTCGGTCTAGCCCGTCGACGAGGTATACCGGCCCAGGGGGCAGCGTTACCTGTTCGATCGGGAAGAAGTCGTCGGCATCGGGCATGTCCACGACGACGAAGCCACGCTTCCCACCGTGTTCGAGCAGTGGGGCGAGCCCTGAGGCGGGCGCCCGACCGGGGTGGATGACCAGCAGCGCGGCGGCGTCTTCACGCTCTGCCGCCGCAGCACGAAGCTCTGAGGCCGATAGGCCACCGATCTCGTGAACGCCGAGAGCGATGAGCCGCTCGGCTTGCTGGCTGAGTCCGGGGACGGTTTGGACGGCAGCTGGCACGCGGACCTCCGGACGGTATGGGGCGTCAGACAGATACCCAACGCGACCAACGACCGCATGGTTCCCGGTTCACCTGCCCAGTGTGGCTCGGCCGAGCGCCAGTTCGTACCGCAGGCCCGGGTCCGGATGGCTGTCATCGACGACGCCACTGGCAAGCACTCATACCCGGATGGCTCACTCTTCGGCCGGCGCGTCGCCGCTGGCGATTGCTCCTGAGCCTGCGCCAACGGTGGCGAGTTTGCTGTGCCGGTAGCCGTAGGCGCCGTAGACAATGAGGCCGAGGATGAACCAGATCACGAACCGTAGCCAGGTGACCGCCTGCAACTTGGTCACGAGGTAGATCGAGAAGCCGATCCCGATGATCGGCACCACCGGCATCCCCGGGCAGCGGAACGATCGCGGCAGGTCCGGTGAGCGGTAGCGCAGGGTGATGACGGCCGCGGACACGACGACGAAGGCCAGCAGGATGCCGATGTTCGTCAATTCTGCCGCATCCAGGATGGGTGTGAAGCCGGCGATGCCGGCGGCAACGATTCCGACGATCCAGGTCGGCCGGTAGGGCGAGTCGTTGGCGTTCTTCTTGGCGAACCAGGCTGGTAGCAGCCCATCGCGGCTGATCGCGTACCACACCCGCGAGGCACCGAGAGTGAACGAGAACAGCACGGTGAAGATGCCGATGATCGCGCCGATGGCCACCACCTTTGCGAACGCCGGTTGCCCGACCGCGCTGAACGCGTCGGCGAACGCGCTGGTCGGGTTGAGTTTGGTGTAACGCTGCATGCCGGTGAGGACGGTGGCGGCGAGCAGGTAGAGAACCATCGCGATCGACAGCGACAGGATGATCGCACGGGGCAGATTCCGCTGGGCGTCCTTCGACTCCTCCGCTGCCGTGCTCATCGCGTCGTAGCCGAAGACTGCGAAGAACACCGTCGCCGCGCCCGTCACCGTGCCGCTGAACCCGAAGGGCAGGTAGGGCGAGAAGTTGTCGGACTTGACATAGAAGACGCCGACCACGATCACGGCGATGACGATGGCGACCTTGATGAACACGAGGAAGGTCTCGATGCGAGCCGAGGACCGGATGCCGCGGTTGAGCAAGAACGCCACCAGCAGGCACAGCAACACCGCGAACAGGTCGATGACGTGACCATTCCCGGTGCCGGGCGCGCCGAGCATCCAGTGCGGCAGGTGCACGCCGATGCCGTCGAGCAGGAAGCTCAGATAGCCCGACACCGCGATCGCGACAACTGCCACGATGGCGGTGTATTCCAGCAACAGATCCCAACCGATGAACCAGCCGACGATTTCACCCAGCACGGCGTAGCCGTACGTGTAGGCCGAGCCTGCCTTCGGGATGAGGCCGCCGAACTCGGCGTAACTCAACGCAGCGCAGGCGCTGGCGACCCCGGCGATCAGGAACGAGATCGTCACACCCGGCCCGGCGATCGAGTTCGCGACCCCGCCGGCGAGGGTAAAGATGCCGGCGCCGATGATCGCGCCCAAGCCGATGGCCGTTAGCTGCCACAGCCCGAGGCTGCGCTGCAGGTCCGTCGCGCCGCCGTCGTCGGTCTCGATCGGCTTCCGCCGCCACACGCCACTGCCGTTACCGAGCGTGCGACTCCCACTGGTCTCCGGGTGGTTCTGGGCGGTGGCCATGCGCAAGCTCCTGTCGCGATGAGTTCGGCAAGCCCACCACTTCTCGCGATTGAGTACAAGGCTGGCGTGCTCTGCGTGCGGGTCACGCCGTCAAGACAATTGGAGCGAGAGTCGGCGCCCGGGATCACAGTGCGTCCGCGCCGCCGGTCGCGCTGTCGCAGGAACGAACGCCGGCGAGTTCGCTTCGCTCATTCAGGGCCTATCGTGCTTCGGCGGCCGCGGTATGCGGCACCTGCGCGCTGGCGGGAATCGGCGAACGGCACGTCTGCATCCGATACGGAGTAGGAACAAACTGGTGCGGGCTGATCGGGGCGTCATGGCTTTTGCAGAAATGATCGTGTCTCGACCAGGATGCAGCCCGAGCGGGCCGCGTCGGCGACGTTCGACTTGGCTTCCGGATCGTCGGCTAGCCGACGGCGGTAGGTCTCGTAGTCGGCCAGGGACGGGAAGTCGATCAGTGCCAGCGCGTAGTTGTTGGCCCCTTCCTTGGGCAGGAAGTATCCGATCAGCTCACCACCGCAGCGCGCGATGATCGGCGGCCACCGGGTGGCGTAGTCGGTGAACGCGTCAGCCTTGTGCGGGTCGATGGTGTACTGGATGCAGCAGGTGATCAACGGTCGCTCCTGTCATCGGTGGCAGGCCGGTCGTCTTCCTGCCTATGCAGCTTCGACGAGCGTCGAAGTTGGATCGCTCTGGGCTTGGGGACGGCTCTGACTGCCCCTGGGCGCCCAGTGCAGCGCGAGGCAGGGTGGTGTTCTTCTTTGCGCGGGTGTGGCGTAGCCGGTGACTATCCATTGCAGGCCGCCGATGCTGCCGCCCAGTTCCGCGCCGATCGGTTTGATCGCCACGTTGACCACGTTGACCACGTTGACGTCCAGCTGCACCACGCCGTAGCCGAGACTGGTCGCCAGTAGCGCCCACCCGTGCCCACGTTGCCGGCCGTCTGCCTGTCGCGCGGTCGACCGGTCTGCAGTGGCGGGCGGCCCGTGGTTCGCCACGGTCGGGATCCTCTCCGTCGCGGGTCCTGTTCGTGCCATACCAGCGACGCTAGCGGCGTAATACTTCGACGACGGTCGAATCGACAGCGGCCTACCGTGGACACGTGAACCATTCACTGGCAGAGCCCGCATCATCTTTGGCCGTGCTCCGGGGCGACGCTGATATCGCCGCCATCGGGGCGCTGGTTGCCGACCGAGGACGGTGCAGCATCCTGCTGGCCCTCGACGGCGGCCGGGCGCTGCCCGCGAGCCGGCTGGCCAACGAAGCCGGCGTCAGCGCCGCCACCGCCAGCAGCCACCTGCGCAAACTCACCCAGGCCGGGCTGCTCGCTGTCGAGGCACACGGGCGCAACCGCTACTACCGCCTGGCCGGACCCGACGTCGGGCACCTCATCGAAGTCCTGCAACAGCTCGCGCCAAGCCATCCTGTCCGTTCCCTGCGCCAAGCCACGCGCGCACAGGCCCTGCGGCGGGCTCGTACCTGCTACGACCACGTCGCCGGCCGAGTCGGCGTGGGACTCATGACCGCCATGATCAACCACCGGCAGCTGGAAGGCGGGGACGGTACCTTCAACCCCGACCTGGCGCCTCGCGACAAGCGCACCGGCTACGGCCACGACCTCGACTACATCCTCACCCCAGCCGGTGAGAAGTTCCTCGCCAAGTTCGCCGTACAGCTACCTCCGCGGCGACCGGTAGTCCGCTACTGCGTCGACTGGAGCGAACAACGCCACCACCTCGCCGGCGCACTCGGCAGAGGACTACTTGACCGGCTCACCGACCTCCAGTGGGTCCTCAGAACCGACGCCAGCCGCGCACTGCGCGTCACCGATATCGGCCGGCGCGGGCTGAGCGACACCTTCGACATCCAGCTTGACGATTCATTTCTTGCATCCCGCTGACGGATCGGCAGGCGGGCGCCGGTCGCGGGTTACATGAGTGCGATGGTGGTGGCGTCGAGGTCGTGCATGCAGGCGAACCATGCGCGTGCGCGATCACGCATGTCATCGGGTCACTGCCGCCGATTGTGAAGCGTGGACTCTCCCGTTCGGTGGGCACCGCCTGGCCAGCCGGCCGCGGCTAACGTCGAGGGCATGGACACATACTCCCTCGGCACTTTCTCTGTGCACCGCATCGGCTTCGGCGCGATGCAGCTCCCAGGCCCCGGTGTGGCTGGGCCCGCCGCGCGACCACGATGAGGCCGTTGCTGTGCTGCGGCGCGCAATCGAGCTCGGCGTGGACCACGTCGATACGGCCCAGTTCTACGGACCCGACGTCTCGAACGAGCTGATCTGCGAAGCGCTGCATCCCTACTCCGATGGACTCGTGCTGGTCTCCAAGGTCGGGGCCTCCCGCGACGAGCAGGGCGGCTGGCTCCCTGGCCAGCGGCCCGAGCAGCTGCGCTCGGCTGTAGAGGACAACCTGCGTAGCCTCGACATCGATCAGCTCGGAGCGGTAAATCTGCGGCTGATGGACGAGCACGACCTCTCCGCCGAGCAGCGGGTGCCACTGGAGGACCAGCTGGCCGAGATGGTCGCGCTGCGCGAGGAGGGCAAGATCGCCGGAGTCGGAATCTCCACGGCCACCCTGGCCCAGGTCCAGCAGGCGATCGCGCAGGCGGACATCGTGTGCGTGCAGAACGCTTTCAGCCTGGTCGATCAGAAGGACGCCGACGTGCTGAACCTCTGCCACGACGCCGGCGTCGCCTACGTGCCGTACTTCCCGCTCGGGTCCGCGTTCCCGAGCATGCCGAAGGTCACCGAGAACGCCGCCGTGCGGGCCGTCGCCGCTCGAATCGGCGCGTCGCCCGCCCAGGTCGGTCTGGCCTGGCTTCTCGCGTATCGCGACAACGTGCTGCTGATCCCCGGTACGTCCAGCGTCGCGCACCTGGAAGAGAACATGAAGGTCGCCCGCGTCACCCTCGCCGATGACGACGTCGCCGAACTCGAGAAGGGCATCTAGCGTCGAGTCTCGGTTTCAATGCCCACAGGCTGGATCGCTGCTTACCGTCCAATGATCCACGCCGCCGACGGCCTCGCCTGAGAAGATCAGACGAGGTCTGTCGGGGCCTGGCCTCGCCGTCTCCGTTACGAGCGTCTCGCTGGTAGTTCGGCGTAGGCGGCGCGGTAGCGCAGACCCCAGCGTGCGTGTCGTGCCGAGATGGATGTTCGGCTTGGTGACCAAGATCGTGCCGAGCTTCACGGTTCCAGCCGCCACGAGCCGCTTCGGCGCGACCTGGCGATAGGCGTCGCGCACGATCTCGCAGATCTCGTCCCAATCAGGCTCCAGATCGATGCGCACCCCAACCCAGCCACGGTGCCCGACATACGGTGGCCGGAAGAATTGTTCGGAATCCTCGGCGATGAACTGTTCCTGAACGCCCGGCGGGGCCGGACACCAGAACGCGAGTCGGTCAGCGCCGTGATGGTGATCGTCGACAGCAACGAACTGCCGGCCGATGAAGAACGAAACCGCACCGTGGCTGAGCCGCTCGTCCACCTCGGGCAGCGCCAGGCAGATCTCCCGCAGCCGGTCCATCGCCGCCCGATCACCAGCCACGAATGTCATCATCCGCCTCTGCGCCCCGACGAGTCGGAGTCGGGGCCCGAGTTGCTCGTTGGCCCGATGTGCGCTGCGGTTGGCCGTCATCCCATTCGGCTCGCTGCGCGAGGTTAGACTCGACAGCGCACAGACGAGGACGAGTAGTCGCGGATCCCAGCCCAAGCGACCCGGGGACGGTGTGAGCCCGGGGGTCAGGGCCGCAGGCGAAATCACCTCCGAGCACCGGAAGAACGGACACCAGCAGCAGCGGGTAGCCCACTAGACCCGGACGCACGACAACGAGTGGGCGGCGCCCCCAGGCATCGTCAACGAGGGTGGTACCGCGGTGCACGCATCGTCCCTCGGGTCCTGACCGACTCGAAGGAGCACCACCGAAGTGAACGACAAGCCCGCAGGTTACGAGCCGCTGCGCTCCCACGTCGACCTTCCCGCGCTGGATCACGAGATCATCGACGCCTGGCGCGAGAGCAAGGTGTTCCAGCGCAGCCTGGACGCCACGGCCCACGGCCCGGCCTGGACGTTCTACGAGGGGCCCCCGACGGCCAACGGCATGCCCGGCACCCACCACGTCGAGGCGCGGGTGTTCAAGGACGTCTTCCCGCGCTACCGGACAATGAAGGGCTACCACGTCCCCCGTCAGGCGGGTTGGGACTGCCACGGCCTGCCCGTGGAGCTCGCGGTCGAGAAAGAACTCGGCTTCACCGGCAAGTCCGACATCGAGGCCTACGGCATCGCCGAGTTCAACGCGAAGTGCCGCGAGAACGTCCAGCGCCACGTCGACGCGTTCGAGGGCATGAGCGAGCGCATGGGCTACTGGGCCGACTACGACCACGCCTACTGGACGATGTCGCCCGACTACATCGAATCCGTCTGGTGGGCGTTGAAGACGATCTTCGACAAGGGCCTGCTCGTCGAGGACTATCGGGTTGCGCCGTACTGCACGCGGTGCGGCACCGGGCTGTCCGACCATGAACTGGCTCAGGGCTACGAGAACGTCGTCGACCTGTCGGTGTACGTGCGGTTGCCGCTGACCTCCGGGCCCTACGCCGGGCGCGCCGCGATGCTGATCTGGACCACTACGCCCTGGACGCTGCCGAGCAATGCGCTCGTCGCGGTACGCGCCGACGTCACCTATGTCACGGCGACGGACGGCACCGAGACGCTGGTGGTGGCGCGCGAACTCGTCGGCAAGGCGCTCGGCAACGGCTGGTCGGTAGTCGACGAGTTCACCGGCGCGGACATGGTCGGCTGGACGTACCAGCGACCGTTCGACATCGTGCCCTGGCCGGGGCCCGGGCACTTCGTGGTGGCCGAGGGCTACGTCACGACTGACGAGGGCACCGGCCTCGTCCACCAGGCCACGGTCTTCGGTGCGGACGACTTCGATTCCGTTCGCCGCAACGGGGTCGAGCTCGTCAACCCCATCGACACCCGGGGGCGGTTCACCGAGGACGTCCCGATGCTCGGCGGCGTCTTCTTCAAGGACGCCGACGAGATCATCGTCGCCGACATGCTGGCGCGTGGCGTGCTGTTCCGGCACGTTCCCTACGAGCACAGCTACCCGCACTGCTGGCGCTGCCACACGCCGTTGATGTACTACGCGCTGCCGTCCTGGTACATCCGCACTACCGCGATCAAGGATCGATTGCTCGCGGAGAACCAGGCCACCAACTGGTTCCCCGAGACGATCAAGAACGGGCGTTACGGCGACTGGCTCCACAACAACATCGACTGGGCGCTGTCGCGCGACCGTTACTGGGGCACGCCGCTGCCGGTATGGCGCAACGACGCCGATCCGAGCAGGCAGATCTGCGTCGGATCGTTGGCCGAACTGCACGAGCTGTCCGGCGTCGAGCCGACCGACCCACACCGCCCGTACGTCGATGACGTGACGTTCACCCTCGACGGTGAGGACGGGACGTACCGACGGGTGCCGCAGGTGATCGACGGCTGGTTCGACTCCGGGTCGATGCCGTTCGCCCAGTTCGGCGCGCCGTACCACAACGCCGACGCGGCGCAGGCGGCCTACCCGGCCGATTTCATCTGCGAGGCGATCGACCAGACCCGCGGCTGGTTCTACTCGTTGATGGCCGTGGGCACGCTCGTGTTCGACGAATCGTCCTACCGCAACGTCGTGTGCCTCGGACACATCCTCGCCGAGGACGGCCGGAAGATGAGCAAGCACCTCGGCAACATCCTCGAGCCGATCTCGTTGATGGATCGCCACGGCGCCGACGCGCTGCGCTGGTTCATGCTGTGCAGCGGTTCTCCCTGGTCGTCACGCCGGATCGGGCACAAGGCGCTCGAGGAGATCGGGTCCAAGGTGATCCGGACGTACTGGTCGGTGGCGTCGTTCCAGTCCCTGTACGCCCGAGCCAACGACTGGGTGCCGGCCTCGGGCTCGGAGGGAAGCGGCGATCGGACGGTGCTCGACCGGTGGGCGCTCTCCCAGGTGCACCGGCTCGCCGCCGAGGTCGACGACGCGCTGAGCAAGTTCGACACGGCCCGGGCCGGCAAGGCGCTCGCTGCGTACATCGACGACCTGTCGAACTGGTACGTCCGCCGTTCACGGCGCCGGTTCTGGGACGGTGACGACGCCGCGCTGTCGACGCTGCACGAGTGTCTGAATATCCTGACCCGCCTCCTGGCGCCGTTCATCCCCTTCGTCACCGAGCGCGTGTGGACGGCGCTCTACGCGGCCACTGGCACTGGCACCGTGGACTCGGTCCACCTCGCGTCCTGGCCAGAGGTCGACCCCGCGGTGCTCGATCCGGTGCTCGGCGAGCAGGTCGCTCTCGTGCGGCGACTGGTCGAGCTGGGCCGCTCGGCCCGCGCCGACGCCAAGACGAAGACGCGCCAGCCGTTGTCGCAGGCGTTGATCTCGGCCCCGGGGTGGTCGTCGCTGCCGGACGAGCTCAAGAACCAGGTTCGTGACGAACTGAACGTCGTCGAGCTCGCCAACTTGAGCGACACCGGCGAACTGGTCGACCTGTCGGTGAAGGCGAACTTCCGCGAGCTGGGCAAGGCGTTCGGCAAACGCACCCAGGCCGTGGCCAACGCCATCCGCGCGGTCGATCCCGACACCCTCGTCGGCGCCTACCGGGCCGGCAACGCCACCGTCGAGGCCGACGGCGAAACGGTGTCCATCGGCGGCGACATGATCGTCGTGGCCGAAACGCCGCGCTCCGGGTGGGCGGTCGCTACGGACGGCGCCGACACCGTCGCCCTCGATCTCGAGTTGACGCACGAACTTCGGCTGGCCGGACTGGTACGTGAGATCGTGCGCCTGGTGCAGGAGGCGCGCAAGAACGCCGGTCTCTACGTCACCGACCGTATCGAGCTGTGCTGGCGGGTCGGCGGATCGCCCGAGCCTGCGGAGGCGATTCGGACACACAGCGCGCAACTGGCGGCTGAGGTGCTCGCTGTGTCGGTGCAGGAGGGCGAGCCGTCCGAGCCGATGTTCAGCGCGGCCGACGACAACCTCGGGCTCACCGTCTGGCTACGACGAGCGGCCTGATCCGCTGATTTCCGTGGCTGGCGAGTTCGTTGACTGGCGAGCGAAGCCGCCAGCCACGCGAGAAGTCACCAGTCAGCGTTGGCAGAGCGAGCAGGGCAGGAAACCGTCGGCGACGGCCTCGCTCTTGGCCATCGGCGCGGACGACTGTCCCTTGACGATGAGGCAATCCTGCGTGTGGTAGCGCGGACGACCGTCGACGACCCACACCTGGTCGGGCGCAGTATCGGTGCCGGTGTCGGCACCGTTCCCGGTGGACGACCCGGCCGCGACGCGCTCCGGCGCCGCGTGACTCGCCGGCTCGGGCTCGGGTGCCAGAACTGGCTCGGGTGCCGGAGCTGACTCGGGTGCCGGAGCTGACTCGGGTGCCGGAACGGGCTCGGGTGCCGGAACGGGCTCGGGTGCCGGAGCGCGAACTGGCTCCCGCTGCTCCCGCTCGCGTGCCGGCTGCGGCGTGGGCGCGGCCTGCTCCATGGGCGTGTGCGCCGGCGCTGCGGCGTGGGCCTGTGTGGTGTCGGTGGCGACGGCGTCGCTGTGCCCAGACTCGACGGCGTGACCCTCGGGCTTGCACACCGAACACGGCTGGAACCCGTCCTCGACCGCCTGGTCGTAAGGCACCGGCTCACTATTCATGCCGGCGAGCGTGGGACACCCGCCGCGGTGATAGTCCGGCGAGCCGTCGACGACGAGCACCTCCGCCGGCTGACCGGTATGCACAGGCTGTGACTGCTCATCGGCTGCCGCGGCGCGCGTGGGAACGGCCGCCGCAGCCGATTCGACCGGCGCGGCGGCGACCGATTCATCGCCAGACCGGTCAGACAGGTCGACCTGATCGGGCGTGCAGATCGCGCAGGCATGGAACCCGTCCTCGACCGCCTGGTCGTAGGGCACCGGTTCGCTGTCCAGGCCGACCAGCGTGGAACATCCGGCGCGGTGGTAGTCGGCGTGCCCGTCGACGACAAGAACCTCGCGCTGATCGTTCGCGGCCGCTGGCGCCACTGCCGCTGCTGTCGGCGCGGTCGCGCCCGGGCCGTGCGCAGCAGCAACTGCTGGCTCGGCCTGGGTGAGTGGCGCAGCGGACGAATCGGCCGCTGGTTCCGCCGAAGGCGCAACGTCCGGCTGGCACACCGTGCAAAGCTGGAAACCGTCCTCGAGCGCCTGGTCGTGCGGGATCGCCTCGCCGTTGCCGAGACGAGCGAGCTCGGTGCAGGTTTCGACGTGGAACTCGGGATATCCGTCGACCACCCACACCTGCCGCTCGCCCTGCGCCGCCGGCTGTGCCGAAGCTGTCGACTCATCCAACTGTGCCGAACCTGTCGCCTCCGCCGACTGTGCCGAACCTGTCGCCTCCGCCGACTCCGGAGTACACACCCGGCACTCGGCGAAACCGTCCCCGACCGCCTGGTCATGCCCGATCGGCTCCGCGCTCAAGCCCGCCAACGTCGAACAACTCTGCCGGTGATACTCCGGGAAGCCGTCGACCACCCACACCTCGAACGAATCCGCCGCGACACCGGCCGCCGCCGGCGTCGCCGCGGGCTCGGAAGCACCCGCCGACTCCGGAGTACACACCCGGCACTCGGCGAAACCGTCCCCGACCGCCTGGTCATGCGCGATCGGCTCCGCGCTCAACCCCGCCAACGTCGAACAACTCTGCCGGTGATATTCCGGCCGTCCATCGACCACCCACACCTGCGCACCGGTCACCGGTTCACCCTCGCGTTCGCTCGTCGACTTGCCCTGGTCAGCCAGGGCAGGTGGTGCAGGCTCCGCCGCGGAAGCCGAAATTGGGACCGCTGCGGGAACCGTCAGTGCAGTGTCTACCGGCTCGTCGGCGATCTGTCCCGCGTTAGCCGATTCCGGGGTGCAGACCGAGCACTCACGAAAGCCGTCCTCCACCGCCTCGTCGTGCGGAATCCCGACCGCGTCCCGGCCTCGGAGTTCGCGGCAGTCCGCCAGATGGTAGTCCGGATAGCCGTCGACGACGAACACTTCCCCCGACGTCGCGGGAGCGCCGTCGGCGACGTGGCTCGGCGTCGCGTGGGACCCTGCGGCCGACGAGACGGGCACGCTCGACGCAGGGGCCGGTGCGGCCCGCCTGGGCGTCGCCTGCTGGGTCGGGGTGCAGGCCGAACACTCGGTGAAGCCGTCCTCTACCGCCTGGTCGAGCGGGATCGCGAGGGTGTCCTCACGCACGACCCGCGTGCAGCCCGCGGCGTGGAAGTCGGGGCGTCCGTCCACGACGAGGACTTCGGACACCGTACTGGTCGAGGCAACCACGGGCGCCGGCTCAGCGATACCGGACGAGCCCGGCGTAACCGCTGCCGCAGAAGCACCGGTGGGCGACGATCCGGTCGTGGCCGACTCGATCTCGGCGGGAGCCGACTCCGCCTCAGTCGTGATCGCCGCATCGCCGTACTGGGCCGGCGACTCGGCGGACTCTGCCGCCGCCTTTTTCTTGCGGAGCCCGAGGTAGGAACGCACCAGCACAGCAAACGCCAGCACGCTGGCCACGAGCGAGATGATCAGCCAGACGGCGCTGGCGGTGACCACACCGACGATCACACTGACGACCGCAATCGCCAGCAGGACGATCAGCACCATCGAGAGTCACTCCCTGAAACCGGTAGGAACGCGGCGGCACCGGGCGTCCCCGATGGTGTCGGGGTGCACCGGTCGCCCACCCCGTCGTGCCCTGTCACTGATGTAGAGCGTGGCCTGCTCAGCCCTTTTGGGCCTCGGCGAGATCCCCGCCGGCGGGGTTTGCCGGATCGGACTTGCCACTCGCGTCCAGATCACGCAGCTGCGACTCGAGGTAGCTCTTGAGTCGCGTGCGGTACTCGCGCTCGAAGGTTCGCAGTTCTTCGACACGTCGTTCGAGCGCCGCCTTGCGCTGCTCGAACTGGGCTGTGATCGCCGCAGCACGCTGTTCCGCGTCCTGGACGGTCTGCGCGGCGCGTGCCGAACTCTCCTCGAACAGCTGCTTGGAGCGGGCCTCGGCTTCGGTGATCTGACGAGTCGAACGGTCGTTGGCGTCGGTAACCGCGGCGTGCGCATTGGCCTGTGCCTCGGTGATCAAGCGCTCGACTTCGGCCTTGGACTGGGCCAGGTGCTGGTCGGCGGTCTGTTGCGCCAGTGCGAGCATCTGCACGGCTTGCAGATGGTGGTCGGCGGGCGTGGCTGCCGACGCCTGCTGCCCCGAACCGACCTTGTCGAGGTTCGCTCCCTCCGACTGCTGGCGAGCAGCCTGTGCGTCGGCGGCAGCTTTCCTGGCCTCGGTGGCCTGCGCCTGCACCTGCTCGAGCTGGGCGCGGTTCTCGTTGAGTTGCGCCTCGGTCTTGGCCAGCTGCTGTTGCAGCGCGACTACCTGCTGCTGCGCGCCGTTCTTGCCCTGGTTCAACGCCCGTTCGAGCTCGCCGACGCGATTCTGCAGGCGCCCGTTCTCCTCGCGGACGGCGCTGAGCTCGGCCGGGTCGGCTCCACCGGCGGCGGTGGCCGGCGCAGGGGCCGGTTGACTGGAACCCATCCGGGCGCGCAGATCGTTGTTCTCCTCGATCAGGCGGGAGAGTTCGACCTCAACGACATCGAGGAACGCATCGACTTCTTCCTCGTCGTAGCCACGCTTGCCGATCGGCGGCTTCTTGAACGCGACGTTGTGTACTTCAGCGGGTGTCAACGGCATTCGGTCACCTCATGTGCTCGTCGCGAGACGATGGCGGGTCGTGGAGTGGAGCAGCGTACCGATCGATCTTAGGGAACGCGCTAGGCAAAGTTCACAGTGACTGCACGAAGCACGATCAACACGATGAGCAGGATGATGACGCTCAAGTCGAGGCTTACAGTACCCAGCTGCAGCGGAGGCACCAATCGGCGCAGTAGCCGGATGGGCGGGTCGGTTGCTGCGTAGACCAGCTCGACCCCCACCGCGGCCGTGCCGGCCGGGCGCCAGGATCGGGCGAACTGACGGATCCAGTCCAGGCAGATCCGCGCCAGAATCAACAAGATGTAGATCCACAGCACATAGCCGACAACGCCCCACAACAGCGTCATCAGCGATCCTCTCCCTCAGTCGTGGCCGCGATGTCATCCCAACGTCCCAACGGGCCCAATGGTGCCAGGCCGCGAGAGCACGCGTCGACACACCATGACGGTGTCGGAATCGCAACGCACCACGCGATGAGCGCTCTCGCGAAGAGCCCGCCGCCGCGCGAGCGCTTCGTGACCGTTGGGCTGGAAGCGGTAGGCAACGACGAGACCGGAGAACGAGCTGGGTCGAGACGGCAACAGAACAGTGCCGGGGAGGCGGCTCAGCCTGAGAGGCGGCATCGCTAGCTCTGGTTGAAGAAGCCGTTCTCGATCTTTGCCTTGTCCTGCGCGGTCACGCTCACGTTGTGGGGGCTGAGCAGGAACACCTTGGCAGTGACGCGCTCGATCCGACCGTGCAGGCCGAACGTCAGGCCGGCCGCGAAGTCGACGAGGCGCTTGGCGTCGGCGTCGTCCATCTCCGTGAGGTTCATGATCACCGGCGTGCTCTTGCGGAAGTGCTCGCCGATCGTGCGCGCCTCGTTGTAGGTACGCGGGTGCAGAGCGGTGATCTGGTACGTCGGCTCGTACTCGTCGGCGTAGGCGACTTGCGTCGTGGCCCCGCCGGAACGCTCGGGATGGTCGTAGTTCGTCATCTCGGCGTGGCTTTCGCGTGGGTAGCGCCCCTCGGCGTAGGTCTCGCGCCCGGCTGGTGCACGGTCCGGTGGCGGCCCGTAACCGTCGGGGTCTGCGTCGGCGTACTCGTCCTCTTCGACGAGGCCGAGGTAGACGCCCATTCGGTGCATCGCTCCGGGCATTGGTCCTCCAGAACCTTCGAGAAATGAAACCTGTTCGCCGACGCTAGCTGAAAGTCGGGTCGCGGCGGCCGAGCAACGCCGTGCCGACACGCACGTGTGTTGCGCCGTGGCGAATCGCTGCCTCGAGGTCGTCGCTCATACCGGCCGATATCGAGTCCGCCGACGGATGGACTGCGCGCACCCGGTCCGAGATCTCGGCCAGGTGCGCGAAGGCAGCATCGGCGTCGGCCTCCACCGGCGGGACTGCCATCAGACCGCACAGCTGCAACTGCTCGCGGCTCGCGATCAGCTCAAGTAGCGCATCGAGGTCGGTCTCGGCGACACCGCCGCGCTCGGGGTTCGCGTCGAGAGCGACCTGCGCGAACACCTCGAGCGGAGCGTGACCCGGTTCGCGATCCGCGAGGGCGTCGGCCAGCGCGCGAACGAGTCTCGGACGGTCGAGGGAGTGGACGGCGTGGGCGTAGGTGACGACGCTGCGCACCTTGTTCGTCTGCAGCCGCCCAACGACGTGCCAGCGCAGTCCGACCGGCGGGTCGGCCAACTCCGCGAGTGCCGCGATCTTGGCCCGGGCCTCCTGGTCCTTGCTCTCGCCTACGTCGAGCACGCCGAGACGAGCTAGCGTCGCGACGTCCGAGGCAGGTCGATTCTTGGTGACGGCGATGAGCGCGACGTCGCGCGGATCGCGACCCGCCGCCGCACACGCTTCGGCGATACGCGCGCGCACCGCGCCGAGCGTGCTCACCAGTTCGGCATCGCGGTCGGTCATGGTGCGTTTGCGCGATCCACTGCTCAGTTCTTCAGAAAGTCCGGCACGTCCAGCTCATCGTCGAGATCGAGAGAGGCCGGACGCGAACCGTTGGTAGCCCCTGACGCGTAGGTGGAGCCGTTGTCGTAGCCGCCCGGCTGCGGCGCCGGCCCCGGACGGTAGGGCTCGTTGCGGGATTCGCCATAGGACGAGCCGCGGTAGGACGTGCCCGCGGCGGCCGGCTCGGGGAACGGCGAATGGTAGGTCGGGGAGTAGGCCGGCCCCGCGGGCGCGGTGCGGGCCGGCGCGGCGGGCTCGCGCCGGATGTCGACCTTCTTGTACGGCAGTTGACCGCTGTCGAAGCCGGCCGCGATGACGGTCACCTTGACCTCGTCGCCGAGGGTGTCGTCGATGACGGCCCCAAAGATGATGTTCGCATCCGGGTGGGCGGCCTCGGCGACGAGCGTGGCGGCTTCGTTGATCTCGAACAGGCCGAGGTCGGACCCGCCGTAGATCGAGAGCAGAACGCCGTGCGCGCCTTCCATGCTCGCCTCGAGCAACGGGCTGGCGATGGCGATCTCGGCCGCCTGGCGGGCCCGGTTGTCGCCGCGGGCCGCGCCGATGCCCATCAGGGCCGAGCCGGCGCCGCTCATGACGCTCTTGACGTCGGCGAAGTCGAGGTTGATCAGGCCCGGCGTGGTGATCAGGTCGGTGATGCCCTGCACACCGGACAACAGCACCTGGTCGGCACTGCGGAAGGCGTCCATGACCGAGACGGTCTGCTCGGAGATCTGCAGCAGGCGGTCGTTCGGGATGACGATGAGGGTGTCGCACTCGGCCCTGAGCTGCTCGATACCCTCATCGGCCTGCGAGGCGCGCTTCTTGCCCTCGAAGCTGAACGGCCGGGTGACCACGCCGATGGTCAACGCGCCGAGCTTGCGGGCGATGGCGGCCACGACGGGAGCGCCGCCGGTACCGGTACCGCCACCCTCGCCGGCGGTCACGAACACCATGTCGGCGCCCTTGAGCACTTCTTCGAGTTCGTCGCGGTGATCCTCGGCAGCCTTGCGCCCGACATCGGGCTGCGCGCCGGCGCCGAGCCCGCGGGTGAGTTCGCGACCGACGTCGAGCTTGACGTCGGCGTCGCTCATCAGCAGGGCTTGGGCGTCGGTGTTCACCGCGATGAACTCCACGCCCTTCAGGCCGACCTCGATCATCCGGTTGACGGCGTTGACGCCGCCGCCGCCGACGCCGACGACCTTGATGACCGCCAGGTAGTTGTGCGGTGCTGTCATGGCTGTAGCTCCTGAAGCGATGGGAGGGCTGGGGGTCGGGTTCCTGTTTGACCTGGGGAGATGCGGTGGTTCGGGAACTTGGCGGGCCTGGGAGAAACCCTCACCCTCAAGTAAATGGTTATTGTTATGTCAACCTGGGGTGTTGATGCGAAGTTAGAACGGCGGGGAGGCGATTTGGGTCAGGCGCGCCGACGACACGCCGACCGGTTGCAACTTGCGGCGTTGACTGGCGACTTCGGGTGTTCACTGGCGAGGAAATGGCTGACTGTCGAGGTAGGTCTCGCGAGTCAGCAGATAATGTCGCCAGTCATCCTGCCAAGTCGCCAGTCACCAGCGGGGCGAGTCCGCCGCCACCGGAACAGCGGAAACCTAGTGTCGCGTGAACGATGATCTTTGACCGCCGGTCGCTTTGGTGAGGATTTCGTCGGCGGTCTTGGTCCAGATGAATGGTTGGCAGCGTTCGTTCCAGGCGTCGATGTATGTCTCGATCGCGGC
>JBPCOE010000036.1:0-47685 GCA_051000605.1 Jatrophihabitans sp. | reverse complement strand
CCGGCATAGACGGAGTCCTCGTTGTTGGTGCGCACCAGACCGAGGTCCGAGCGCACCGCATAGCGCAGGTACAGAGCCACTAGCGCAACTCCAGGACCGTCTTGCCGATGCGCAGCGGAACACCGATCTCCATCGGCACCGGACCGTCGAGCTTGCGCTGGCCGAAATACGTGCCGTTGGTAGAGCCGAGATCCTCGACCACCCACCGACCGTCCTGCAGGCTGATGCGCGCGTGCCGGGTGCTGGCGTAATCGTCCTCGAGCACGAGTGTCGAGTCGTTGGCCCGCCCGATGAGCACCGCAGCGCCGGTGAGCCCGATCCGCGTGCCGGTGAGCCCACCCTCGGTGACCAGCAGCTGGGACGGCGCGCCCGGCGCGGGGCGCGGCTGCTCGGGTGAGCTGCGTCCGCGCCGGCGGGCCGGTGGCGGCACGCCGAATCGAGGCTGTCCGCTGGTGCGCAGGTCGGCGCGGATGACCCGCATCGCGGCGAGGACGAACAGCCAGAGCAGGACGAGGAAACCGAAGCGCATCAGCTGCAGCGCGAGAGCGGAGTTCACGACCCTCGTTCCTGGTGGAACACGATCCGGGTGTGGCCCACCCGGACGACGTCCCCATGGCGCAGCATCTGGCTGCTGATCTCGTGACCGTTGACCGTGGTGCCGTTCGTCGAGCCGAGGTCGTATGCGGTGGCGAAGTTCCCGTCGAACTGGATGTCGACGTGGCGGCGTGAGATGCCCTGGTCGAGCAACTGCAGATCCGACTCGGTGCCTCGGCCGATGACGTTGCTGCCGTTGCGCAAGTCGAAGCGGCGGTTGCTCTCGTCGACTATCAACATGGCGGCCGCGGCGCGGCGCGACTGCTGCTGCGGCTGCTGGAAACCCGGGGGTTGCTGCTGGTGGGGCGGCGCGAACGCTGGCTGCTGGTAGGCCTGCGGCGGCGGCGTGAAGCCCGGGACCGGATTCTGTGGGGCTGCGGGGGGAGCCATCGCCGGCATAGGTGCCGGCGGCGCGTAGGCCTGCTGCTGTTCGTGCGCCCGGGCGGGGTATTCCCCGGGCGGCAGGCCCGGCACGATCGGCAGCGACAGCGAGTCGTGCGGGCGGCGGCGCGGCGGCGCGGCGGATTCCATTCGCGAGGCCACGCCGAACACGCCGGTGTGTAACTCGTCGTCACGGGCCAGGTAGACCTCGATGTCGCCGATGGTCTGCCAGCGGTTCTCGTCGAGGTACTCCTGCACGAGCTCGGCGAGCGAGTTCGTCAACTGGTTCTCCCACGGCAGGAGGCGGTCGTGGTCGGAGGGCGAGAGCGTGACGCGGTACCGGTTGGGCGAGAGAACCTGACCGTTGCCCATGACGTTGCGCTTGTCGTTGGCCTCGCGCTGCAATGCGGTGCCGATCTCGACCGGCTCGACCTGGCCCTTGAAGACGCGAGCGAAGGCACCGCCCACGAGGCCCTCGAGGCGGCGTTCGAACCGCTGGGCCAAGCTCACGGCGTCCTCCTCGGGTCGGTTCACGCGTTCGCGCATGATCGATAGCGCGTCGGCGACGCGGTCGGTGGAGTCTATCGGGCGGCGCTGTGCGAGGCCCCAATTCGAGCCGGTACTGCGTGCTACCGTTGCGCCTGCTGTTTCAGGCGTCCTTCGGGTAACGCGCCGGGCAAGTGGCGGAATGGCAGACGCGCACGGTTCAGGTCCGTGTGTCCGAAAGGACGTGGGGGTTCAACTCCCCCCTTGCCCACATTCAGAGTGTCCCGGGACCGGCCAGGAAACGCATTCAGTCACTGATACCGCGCACCGCCGGTGCACCACAGCACCTTTCACACTTCACCACCGCTCCGGAATACGGGCGCCGTGGGGCGCTCGTTGGTGGCGCTCCCCCCAAGCCATCTCGGTCGTCAAGGGAAGGAAGCGGTCGATCGAGCACACCGGCGGCAACGTCGAGGCGCGCAGATCGGATCGGCCCCTACCCCCGGGGCGCAGCGTCCCTCCCCCGCACGGAACGCGCGTGGCCCCCATTACCGTCTTAGTGTCTAGGAGGTAGACCGTGCACAAATGTCCGCGTCCAATCCGAACCGCCGGTGTGCTTGCCCTCTGCGCACTCACGTCGGTGGCCGCATGCAGTACCTCGGCTGCGGGCAATGCCGCCACCACGGCGCGCAGCGCGGAAGCGGCCGTATCGCCGACGGCGAGCGGAGCGACGTACTCGCTCTACACGCATTGCGGCATCCGCGAGGCACGCGTCGACAGCACCTTCTTCCTGGCCGATCATCCCCTCGACGACGGCCAAGGAAATCCTCCGCCCGGATGGGGCAACCCTTACCAGTCCGGGACCATCACTCTCCCGACGCCGAAGATCGCCGTATTTCGTGACAACAAGGGCCACGACGTCACCTTCCACGCCAGACCGGGCGCTACCTCATACCTCCACATCTGCAGCTAGACGAGAGCACTTGTGCGGCTGCAGTGCCAGCCCCCGCCCAAGCTCGGCGTGCACGCGGCAGACCGGATCGTCTCCTGGGGCGAATAGGTGGCTGCTTTCCGGGGAATCTCCTTCTCGATCCGCAGCTCCTCGACCTCACGTCGCAACCGGCGCAGCTCCTCTCCGACGGGCTCACCGACAACGGATTCGCCTGCTCGGCGAGCTCGTTGGCGACCCAGTTGCGCAGCGTCGTCTCGTTCACCCCCAGCCGTCGCGCCACCGACGCCCTGGACTCATCGCTAGCCAATGCCATCTGCACTGCCTCATGCCGGAACTCATCCCCTAGGGCATTGTGAGCCAGCCGGTTCAACTCCACCGTTGCCGGCCCACCATTGCAAGCCTCAGAATTCGGGTCAGGTAACGCTTCCGAGCCGTGGGCCACCGCGGCTATGCGCCCGGACCGGTGGTGCCCCGGATGACGAGGTGCGGGGCAAGGATCAGTTCGCGGTCGGCCACCGGCTCGTTCTGCAAGCGGGCGACGGCGCGTCCCACTGCCAGTTCGGCCAGGGTGGGGATGTCCTGGCTGACGGTCGTCAGCCGCAGGTACGGCAGGCGCGCGACCTGGCTGTCGTCGTACCCGACGACGGACACGGCGCCGGGCACCGCGATCGTCGAGCGGGCGAAGACATCGAGCAGCCCGACAGCGCTCCGGTCGTTGTAGGTGATCACCGCATCGGGCAGGCCCTCCTCGACCATTGTCTGTGCGCTCGCCGCGCCGTCCTCTTCCCGTTCTCCGCCGGCCAGCACCTTGATTTGGTCGGTCAAACCGTGCGCGGTCATCGCGGTCCGATAGCTGCGCCGGCGAACGGCCGCGCCGGGGGCCCGGGCGCCGGCGGCATGGACGATGCGCCGGTGACCGAGCTCGACGAGGTGATCCACGGCGAGCCGCATCCCGTCGGCGTCCGCGGCCCGCACGACGTCGACCGCGGGGTGCGGTGCGGGCTGCCCGACCACGACCACCGGCAGTTGCTCACCCAAGGCGCCCAGGGATTTGCGTTGGACGAGCGGGCCGACCAGGAGAACCGCTTCGCAGCGGTAGGACAACAACGTCTCGATGGCCTCGCTCGGAGTACGAGTGTGTGTCACCGCGCTCAGCACAACCTGGTAGCCGAGCGGCTCGGCGGCGGCGTAGATGCCCTCGGCCACGTCGGCGTGAAATGGATTGTTCAGCGCCAGGGTGACGCCGAGCAACCGCGTTCTGGCGCCGGCCAGCAGCCGCGCGCGCCCGTCCGGGCGATAGCCGAGCTCCTCGGCGACGGCGAGCACTCGCTGCCGCGTCGCGTCGCTCGCGCCGGGTGCCGCCCGCATCACGATCGACACCAACGCGCGCGAAACACCGGCCCGCGCGGCGACATCCTCGAGGGTCGGGCGTCGGTCGAGCCGCCCGCGCGAACCTCTCGCCACCTTCGCCATCGGACCCTTCGCCTCGCGTTGACACCAGCCGGCCATCGACAGCATACTTGGTCTTCTAGAGCGCTCTAGTAACCGTGATCGTTGAGCTGAGGAGCCGTCCAATGACAACTGCGTCGATCGCCGGCCGGATCGCCGGCGCCCCGATCTCGTGGGGGGTCTGCGAAGCCCCTGGTTGGGGGCACGAGTTGGCTTCCGGCCGCGTGCTGGGGGAGATGCGCGACCTCGGGCTGACGGCCACCGAACTCGGCCCGACCGGCTACCTCGGCGCGCAGCCGAGCGATGTGCGCGACCAGCTCGGCCAGTACGACATGCACCTGGTCGGCGGGTTCCTGCCCGTCCCTCTGCACGTCGACCCCGCCTTTGATCTCACCGAAGCGACCGAGGCCATTGCGATGCTGGCCGCGGGAGGGGCCGAGATCGTCGTCCTCGCCGCCCGGTCGACGAGCGGCAACTATGACCACAAGGTCCGGCTGTCCGACGGCGAGTGGAACGTCCTGTTTGGCAATCTCGATCGGTTGCAGGGGGTCGTCCGTGCGCACGGCATGACACCGACCCTGCACCCACACGTCGGTACCGCCATCGAGGATCGCGCCTCCGTGCTGCGCCTGCTCGACTCGAGCGACATCCTGCTGTGCCTGGACACCGGCCACCTGGTCATCGGTGGGATGCAGCCATCGGAGCTGCTCGACCTCGCCGCCGACCGGATCGCCCACGTGCACCTGAAGGACGTGAATCGCATTGTTGCGGCTACGGTCTCGGCGGGTGACAGCAGCTACATCGATGCAGTTCGCGCCGGCCTCTATACACCGCTCGGCGACGGCGACCTCGACATCGCCGAGATCGTCGACGCGCTCGAAGGCGTCGGCTACAGCGGGTGGTACGTGCTCGAGCAGGATTGCGCGCTGCACGACGAACCCCCGGCCGAGCAGGGCCCGGTGAGCGATGTGCGCCGCAGCATCGAGTTCCTCACCTCCGCGGGAGGATGAGGTGACCCCGCAGCCGTTCGGTGTCGCCGTGATCGGCTTCGGCTGGATGGGACAGGTGCACGCCCGCTCGTATGCACGCGTTCGCCACCACTACCCGGCGCTCGCCCTCGCGCCACGCCCGGTGCTGGTCGCCGACGCCGAGGCCGACCGGCGGGCCGACGCGGTCGACCGCTACGGCTTCGAGACCGCGGCCGCCCGCTGGCAGGACGTACTGCGCGATGACCGCGTGCACGCCGTCAGCGTCACCGCCCCCAACTTCCTGCATCGCGAGATCGGAACCGCGGTGGCGGAGGCGGGCAAGCACCTGTGGATCGAGAAGCCGGTCGGACTCTCCGCGATGGATGCCCGCGCAGTGGCGGAGGCGGGCATCGCAAATGGTGTGCAGAGCACGGTCGGCTTCAACTACCGCAACGCACCGGCCGTGCAACACGCCCGGAACCTCGTCACGGCCGGAGCCATCGGCCGGGTCACCAACGCGCGGTTCCGGCTGTTCGCCGACTATGCCGCTCACCCGCAGGGCGCACTGTCCTGGCGCTTCGATCACGCACGGGGCGGCCCCGGAGTCATCGGCGACCTGGTCTCGCACGGCATCGACCTCGCCCGCTACCTGCTCGGCGAGGTGGACACGCTCGTCGCCGACACCGCGATCTTCATCGCCGAGCGCCCACGACCCACCGGCGCCGGCAGCCACTTCGCCGTCGCGACGGGCGGCATACTCGGCCCGGTCGAGAACGAGGACTACCTCAACTGTCTGCTCCGCTTCGCCAGTGGTGCGCGCGGTTCCATCGAGTCGAGCCGGGTGAGCGTGAGCGACCAGTGCAACTACGGCTTCGAGATCCACGGCACCGCGGGTGCGCTCTCGTGGGACTTCCGCCGGATGGGCGAGCTCGCGGTCAGCACGGGCGGCGAATATCTCGACCAGACCGTCAGCACGGTGTTCGTCGGACCTGGTGACGGCGAGCTCGCGGCGTTCCAGCCGGCGGCCGGTATCGCGATGAGCTACGACGACCTGAAGGTGATCGAGGCTGCGGCCTTCCTCGAATCGATCGCTGTCGGCGAGCCCCGCGGAGCGACGCTGAGCGACGCCGTGGGTAGCGCGGCCATCCTCGACGCCATGGTGGAGTCGGCGCAGACGCGACGCTGGATCACCGTGCCGCGCCCGGGGTAACCGCCGACGTACGGCCTGAGCGAGACGGCAATCCGCCCCGACCAGGCTCCACAGTGGCCGATCCCACGCTCGTTCCCGGAAGCGTTTACAAACCCCTTTACGTTCTACTCGATGACGGCGGGAGATCCCCGCCACCCGACCAGGAAGACATCACATGAACACAACGCTGGACGTAGACACCCGCCTGCAAGAACTTGGGGACTGCTACACCTATCGGGTCAACATGCTGCTCGAAGAGGATCGCGCGGACCTTGCCGCGCTGCTCGCCGCCAACTACACCCACGACGCCGCGCGCATACTTGCGGGCTGAGCACGCTGCACCGAGGCTTCAGACCGTCCAGCGCAGCTGGCGTTGCTTGGCCTCGTCGTAGGCAGCTCGTCCGCTGAGACGGCTCGGGACGCCGACCTCCCACCATCCGCCGGATTCCGTCCAGGACGACGGATGGGTTCGACACACCAGCACGGCGGGGCGACCCTCGTGCTTCGCCCGTTCTCTGGTTGTGGCATAGGCGGCACGCAGCTGCTCGACGCTCGCTCCGGCCGCGACGTCCACGACAGCGCAGCCGAGCGCGGCCGCGTGAGCAGCGAGGTCGACTCGCACCCCCCCGGGTTTCGCGCCCGGGCCTGCACAGTCGGCGAGCAGGTTGTTGAACCCGTCCGCTCCCTGCCCGGTCTGCAACCGATGGATGACGGCGTACCCGCCGTTGTCGCACACCACCGCAACGAACGGGTGCCCGCTGAACGCGGCCGAGTACAACTCCGAATTGAGCATCAGGTACGAGCCGTCGCCCAGCAGAGCGGTGACCATCCCGTCCGGATGCGTGCGCGCGCGGGCCATCGCGGCGCCCCACGGCCCGGCGAGTTCGTAGCCCATGCATGAGAAGCCGTACTCCAGATCCATCGTCGGCCCGGCTGCGGCCGAGCCGGTGCGCCAGCCGCCGTTCAGCTCACCGGGCATCCCGCCCGACGAGCCCAGCACGTAGTCGTCTGGGCCGCTCGCGTCGTTCACGACACCGACCACCTGCGCGTAGGTAAGGGCGCTCCCCTGCGCGCCATCCGCGCGCAGCCGGTCGATGTGCGCGTCCCAACGCGCCCGCTCGGCCGCGGCACGCTGCGCCCACTGCTCGTCGGCGGACCAGCCGACGAGCGACGGCGCCAACTCGGCCAGGGTTTCCCGCGCGTCGCCGACAACCGCGTGCGCAGCGTGCTTCACCGCGTCGAAGCGCGCGGCGTTGATCGTGACGAGCCGAACGTCGTCTCGGAACAGACTCCAGGACGACGTCGTGAAGTCCTGTAGCCGAGTGCCGACCGCGAGCACCACATCTGCCTCGGCCGCGAGCGCGTTCGCGCAGGCCGAACCGATGGTCCCCAACGGACCGGCATTAAGTGCGTGCGGCTCCGGCACCGCCGTTCGCCCGGCAGCCGTCTCGGCCACTGGGATGCCGAACTCCGTGGCGAAAAGGAGCAGGCGCTCCCCTGCGCCGGAGTACCGCACGCCGCCACCGGCGACGATCAGCGGCCGCCGTGACGCCCGCAGCATCTCCACCGCGGTGGACAGCGACTGCACATCAGCGCGGGGGCGCGGTACGTGGTGCACGCGCGGCTCGAACACGGCCAGCGGGAAGTCGAACTCTTCGACCTGTACGTCCTGCGGCAGCGCCAACGTCACCGGTCCGCAGTCGGCCGGATCGGTGAGGACGCGGGCCACCTGGGGCAAAGTGGCGAGCAATTGCTCCGGACGGGTGATCCGATCGAAGTACCGAGACACCGGACGGAACGCGTCGTTGACGGTGATCGTCGGATCGCCGAACTGCTCGACCTGTTGCAGCACCGGATCCGGTGCCCGCCCCACGAAGGTGTCACCGGGCAACAGCAGTACCGGTAGCCGATTGGCGTGGGCCAGGCCCGCAGCCGTCACCATGTTCAGCGCGCCCGGTCCGATCGACGACGTCGCGATCATGACCTGTCGCCGGTTCACGGCCTTCGCGTATCCGACAGCGGCGAGGGCCATGCCCTGTTCCGTCTGGCCTCGCCACGTCGGCAGCTGGTCACGCACCGCGTACAAGGCGGTACCGAGACCGAGCACGTTGCCGTGCCCGAAGATGCCGAAGACACCCGCGAACAAGGGAACCTCTGTGCCGTCGAGCAGTTCCGAGCGTTGCGCCACCAGCCATCGGACGAGAGCATGTGCGGTGGTGAGTCGGACGGTCCCGGTCACGTAGCACTCCAGGAGTCGCGGATCCAGGCGTGCGCCGGGTCGTCGCAGAAGGCCATCGACCGCGTCTCGCCCGGCCCGGCCAGGACGTTCAGGTAGTACATCGGGTAACCCGGCGCGGCGACACACGGCCCGTGGTAGCCGTGCGGGATCAGCACGACGTCGCCGTCGCGGACCTCGACCGACTCGTCCAGCTCCGTCAGGCCGTCCCTGGCGTGCTCGGGCCCGGTGTACGTGCGGTGCAGTCCGAACCCCCTGCGGCTCGGGGTGATCTGGTCGGGGCCGGCGATCCGGTAGTAGTAGATCTCCTCGTTCGCGACGTCGCACGGCTCGGTAGCGTCGTGCTTGTGCGGCGGGTAGCTCGACCAGTTGCCCGGCGGGGTTATCAGCTCGCAGCACATCAACTTCTCGGCGTGGTCCCAGACGCCCGGCGTGCCGAAGTTGACCACGTGCCGCGTGGCCGGCCCGGCGCCACGGACTTCGACCGGCACATGCCGCGCGGCCCCGTAGGCGGGCGGGCGCCTGTTGGTGCACCGTGCCGAGGGCAGCGCGATCTCGGCGCCGCGAAGGCTGACGACGCTGAGCGTGCTGTCGCGTCCCGCATAGGCGAAATCGGTCACGCCGCTGAACACCGATTCTCGGCCGGCTAGGCCCATCGTGGCCTCGAGAGCACCGTCGGTGGAGGACACCGTGACCGTGACTGCACCCGCCAGCGGCAGCACGAACACCTCGGATTCCTCCGTGTACAGGGTCTGCGGTTCGTTGGGCGTCAGTGAGATCACCCGCAGGCCGCTGAACTGCCAGCCGGCGGATTCCGGCGTGACGGCGATCGGCGCCCCGGTAGCGGGCAGGTGCAGCGTCACGAGTCCACGCCTTCCGTCGCCGCGCGCAACACCTTCGCCGCCGCGTCGACCGTGCCGGCCACATCCCCATCCTCGGGATACAGCACCGTCCGCCCGATCACGAGGCCACGTACCACCGGCTGGCGCAGCGTCTTGCTCCACGACTCGACCTGCGCGTCGAGATCCGGCCCGGGCACACCACCGAGCACAACGCAGGGCAGCGTCGTCGCGGCATAGACCACATCCGGGTCGTCGCACGCCGGCGTCTTCAGCCACGTGTAGGCGCTCGTCGTCCCGAGCGCGGAGGCAACCGTGACCGCACGCGCGAGTGACGCCGCGTCCTGCTGCAGCACCAGCGTGCCGTCGGGCTCGCGTCGGTACGGCAACGGCTCGACCATCGCGATCAGCTTGTGGTCCGCGAGCTCGGTGACGGCGTGCGCGCACGCTTGCAAGGTGGGTGCTGTGCCGGCGTCCTCGTCGTCGATCCGCAGCAGCATCTTCCCGCCTTCCAGGCGGCACGATGCGATGCTCGCGGCCTGGTAGCCGGTGAACCGGTCGTCCATCGTCCAGGTGGCACCGTCCAGACCGCCTCGATTCATCGAGCCGATGACGATCTTTCCCTCGAGCGCGCCGAGCAAGAGCAATTCCTCGATGACGTCCGGCGAGCCGAGCACGCCGTCGACATCCGGGTGGTCCAGCGCGGTGATCAGTCGAGCCAGCAGACTTCGCCGGTCGGCCATGGCCATCGGGTCGCTGCCGGCCTTCAGCGCGCCACGGGCCGGATGATCGGCGGCGACCAGGAACATCGTGCCGCGTTCGTTGAGCAGTGCCGCGGGCCGCTTGCGCCGCGCGTACGCCTCGGCGACCGCACCGGGTCGAAACGTCCGCGTGCTCAGCAGCTCCAGCCATCTCGCGTCGTCGATCGCGATCATCAGCGCGCTCCCTCGTGAAGATTGCCCGCGGACACCATCGCGTCGAGTTCCTCGATCGTGGGCATCGCGTCCGCGCAGGCGAGCCGGGAGGCCACGAGAGCGCCGGCCGCGTTGGCGTATTCAGCACAGCGCACCGGATCCCAGCCCGAGAGCAGGCCGTGGACGAGCGCCCCGCCGAACGCATCGCCGGCACCGAGACCGTTGACCACATGGATCTGCGCAGGGGCGACCGTGGTCATGCCGTCCGCCGTGGCCACGAGTACCCCGTCGCCCCCCTTCTTCACCAGCGCGAGTTCGACGCCGCGATCGAGCAGCCGTCGGGCGGCCTCCTCCGGCTCAGCCGTGCCGACGGCGACCTCGACCTCGGCCCGGTTCCCAACCACCACGGTGACGTGGTCGAGCATCAGCTCGTACTCGCGCCTGGCATCTTCGGGTGCCGGCCAGAACATCGGTCGCCAATCCAGATCGAGCACTGTCCACCGGCCGGATGCGGGCTCCGGTCGGCCGCGGCGCGCGAGCATATCGAGCTGGGTGGTCCGCGCCGGCTCGACCGACACTCCGGTTCCGGTCACCCAGAGCAGCGGGACGTCGGCAACCAGGTCCCACGGCACGTCGGCATCGGTGAGCGTGAGATCCGGCGCAGTCGGCAGCCGGTAGAACAACAGCGGTGGGTCCTCCGGCGGATCGAGCGAGCAGAACACGACCGGCGTGAGCAAATCGGCAGCGGTTCCGACGTAGCTCGGATCGACGCCGAACGCGGCGAGCGCACTTCGGACGTAGACGCCGAAGTCGTCCGGGCCGACCTTGGTCAGCACCGCGGCCCGGCGCCCGAGCCGGGCCGCGCCGACCGCCACGTTGGTCGCCGTGCCGCCGAGGAACTTCGCGAAGCTCGTCACCTGACTCAGCGGCACGCCGGACTGCTCGGGGTAGAGGTCGACCCCGACCCGCCCGACGGTGAGTGCCTCGATCGACGTCATCGATACAACGCCGGCATCTCGCGCCGCTCGATCTGCTGGGGGTGGCCGGTCTCCAGCGCCCGGATGCTCGACGTGGCTACCCCGGCCGCGACGTAGCCGTCCCATGCCGTGGCCATTTGCCCGTAGTCGTCGGCGTCGGGTCCGTCCACCCACGCCTGCAGCTCTCGCCGGTACGCCTCCCGGAATCGGGCGCGCCAGTCCGCGGGCACCGTGCGCGTGATCTGGCCCGACGTCCGGCGCGTGGTCGGCGGAAGGGTGTCCAGCGCGATCGCGCCGTGCTCACCCACCAGCTCGCAGCGCACGTCGTAGCCGTACTCGGCGTTGACGAACACCTCGACGTCGACGAGCACTCCACTGGCCGCCGAGAAGACGAGCAGCATCGGATCCTGCGCACCACCTGATCGCTCGGACGGACGGGGCCTGTGCGCCGTGACCGAGACGAGCTCCTCGCCGAGCAGCCAGCGGGCTATGTCGATCTCGTGCACCGCCGAACCGGAGATCAGCTCCGACGACGGCTGCCCGGCCGAGCGTGCATTGCGGTGAATGCAGTGCAGCATCAGCGCCGGGCCGATGCTGCCGTCGCTCAGGGCGAGCTTCAGGTCGGCATAGCCAGGGTCGTACCGCCGCATGAAACCGACGCTGATCAGCCGGCGGCCGATATCCGATTCGGCCTGCAGGATGCGCATGCAGCCGGCGACATCGGGCGCCAGCGGCTTCTCGCACAGCACCGGCTTGCCGGCGGCAAGGCAGGCGAGCACGAACTGCTCATGAGTGCGGTCCGAGGACGCGATCAGCACCGCGTCGACGGCGTCGTCCTTGACGAGCACCATCGGATCGTCCAACGCCTGCGCCCCGTATGCGCCGGCTACCGTCGCAGCCCGGCCCCGGTCTACGTCGAACACCGCGCGGACTTCGCTGCCGGCCACGACATGTGCCAGCAGCCGGGCGTGCTCGGCGCCCATGACACCGACGCCGAGCACCCCAACGGAGACTGGCATTACCTACCCCTTGCGATCACTGATCTATGTCAGTCGCGCGTCTTCGAGTTGGCGAGCAGCTCTCGTCCTATGTCGCTCACCCCGCCCTGGTCGGCGTCGCGCTCGAGCTCGTGAGCGAGCTGTTCCAGCTCGGCGCCGCCGGCCATCAGGCCGGTCAGCTCAGCCAGGCTGATCTCCGACTTGGCGAAGTCACCCAGGCTCTTTCCCCGCTTGAGCAGCAGGAATCGGTCGCCGACCGGGTACGCATGATGCGGATTGTGGGTGATGAAGATGACGCCCAGGCCCTTGTCTCGGGCTTGCGCGATGTACTTCAAGACGACGCCGGCCTGCCGAACGCCGAGCGCTGACGTCGGTTCGTCGAGGATGAGCAACCGGGCACCGAAGTGCACGGCGCGCGCGATGGCCACCGACTGGCGCTCGCCGCCGGACAGCGTGCCGACCGGCTGTTCGGGGTCCCGGATGTCGATGCCCATCTCGGCCATCTCGCTGCGGGTGATCCGCTTGGCTTTCTCCGCGTCGAAGCGGCGCAGCGGGCCCCAGCCTTTGGTCGGTTCCGAGCCCAGGAAGAAGTTCCGCCAGATCGCCATCAGCGGCACCATCGCCAGGTCCTGGAAGACGGTGGCGATGCCGGCATCCAGGGCCTCGCGCGGCGAGCGGAAGGACGCGGGCTTGCCGTCCATGCGCAGCTCGCCGGCGTCCTGCTGATGCACGCCCGAGAGGATCTTGATGAAAGTGGACTTGCCCGCACCGTTGTCGCCCAGCACGCAGGTAACCTCGCCGGCTCGGACGGTGGTCGAGATCTCCGACAGCGAGATCACGCTGCCGAACATCTTGGTGATGTTGCGCATCTCGAGCAACGGAGCGCCGTCTGCGGAGGAGCTCTCTGCGACTTCTTCGACTTCGATGTCAGTCATAGCGGGCTACCTCCTGGACCGTTCGGCTAGCCGACGGACGAATTGGTTGGCGAGCACGGCCAGCAGCAACATGACCCCGACGAAGAGCTTGAACCAGTCGGAGTTCCAACCGGCATAGACGATGCCCTGCTGGGTCATGCCGAAGATCAACGCTCCGAGCGACGCGCCGATCGCCGAGCCCAGGCCGCCGGTGAGCAGGCAGCCGCCGATGACTGCCGCGACGATGAAGATCAGTTCGTTGCCGATGCCGAACTGGGCCTGCAAGGTACCGCCTCGCAGGATCAGCGAATTGCCGAGAAACCACGCGAACGCCGAAGTGATCATGAATAGGGCGATCGTCGTCCGGTCGGTCGGCACGCCGACGTTCTTGCTCGCCGCCGGAGCTCCGCCGGTGGCGAAGATCCAGTTGCCGAACCGGGTCTTCAGCAACACCCACGAGGCGATGGCGGTGAACACGATCCACCAGACGACGGTGATCGGGAAGCCCTGTCCGGCGATCGTCACCGTGCTGCCGAGGATGTCATTCAGGACGTGATACCCGGGGACGAGGTCCAGGTTGTTGACCTGCACGCTGTTGGTGACCTGCTTGGTGATGCCGAGGTTCACTCCTTGCAGCGCCAGGAACATGCCCAGCGTGATGATGAAGCTGGGCAGGCCGGTACGGGTCACCAGGTACCCGTTGATGAAACCGATCACCAGCATCAACAGCAGCGACACGACCAGCGCGGCGTAGATGTTGAGCCCCCAGTAGGTCGTCATGATGCCTGTCGCCAGACCTGAGGTACCGGTCTGCACGCCGGCGGACAGGTCGAAGTGGCCGCCGATCATCAGCAGCGCCACGGGCAGTGCCATCACGCCGACCAGCGAGGCCGCATCGAGCCAGTTGGCCACCCCGGACAGCGAACGGAACGGCCCGGACTGGACGGCGAAGAAGACATAGATGACGACCGCGCCGATGAGGGCACCGAACTCGGGTTTGAGGAGCAGGCTGCGAAGGATGCCGACGTGTGCGATCCGCTCGTCCACCCCGATCACTGCGGTCGTCATCGGGTGCCAGCTGCGGCGAGCTTGAGGACCGCGGCCGCGTTGGCCTTGGTGATCAGCGCAGGGCCGGTCAGGACGGGCTGACCGCCGCCGAGAACGTTCAAGTTGGTCTTGTACAGCGTGAGCATCTGCACGGCGAGGTAACCCTGCAGGTACGGCTGCTGATCCACCGAGAAGAGGATCTTGCCGGCCATGACGTCCTTGCAGACGCTGGCGTTCAGGTCGAAGGTCGCCAGCTTGGCCGACGAATTGGCCGCTGTGATCGCCTTCTCGGCGTAGGAGGCCGCCTGCGCGTTCAGGGTGACGAGCGCGTCCACCGACTTGTCCTGCTGCAATTTGGACTCGATCGTGGACTGTGCCGCCTGCAGATTGTTGATGTCCACCTGCAGGTTCGTCACCTTGCCGCCGAGTGTCTTGGCGACGCCCTGGCAGCGCTGCTCCAGCGACGTGTTCCCGGCCTCGTGGATCACGCAGATGACGTTCTTCTTGCCGTCCTTCTTCAGCTCTGTGCCTACGGCCTGACCGGCGACACCCTCGTCCGAGCCGATGTAGGATTGCGCTCCGTACTGCTGCCACTGAGCGACGCCGGAATTGATGACGATCACCGGGATGCCGGCCTTGGTGGCGCCTTCCACCGCGGACTTGAGCGCCTGCGGGTTGGCCATCGAGACCACGATGCCGTCCGGCTTCTGATTCACCGCGGCCGTAAGGTACTGGGCCTGCGTCGTCGGGTCGGCGCTGCTCTGGTAACCGATCGTGTCGCCCAGGTCCTTGCCGGCCTGGTCGACACCATTTTTGACGACACTCCAGAAGGCGTCGCCCGGACCACCATGGGTGATGACCGCGATCTTGTACTTGTAGCCGCCCTTGCCGCCGCCGGCCTTCCCGTGTTGCACGTTCACGGAATTGGCACTGCTGCAGGCTGACGCGAGCAGCAAGGGCACAACGAGCACGCCGAGCCATCGACGGGGCATTCGACTGATCATGTCGCTCCTCTTTCCGGAAGGACCATTGCCGCCACCTCAGCTGGCGGTCGGGAAGTGATAGCTGGCATCTGCGGTGTGGTGACGCTCGGGCCAGCGCGAGGTGACGACCTTGCCGCGGGTGTAGAAAGACACGCCTTCCGGTCCGTGGACGTGCTTGTCGCCGAACAGCGAGTCCTTCCAGCCGCCGAAGGAGTAGTAGGCCATCGGCACCGGGATCGGAACGTTGATGCCGATCATGCCGACCTGCACACCGCGCTGGAACCGGCGAGCGGCATCGCCGCTCGAGGTGAAGATCGACGTGCCGTTGCCGTACGGGTTTGCGTTGACCAGCGCGATCGCCTCATCGACGGTGCCGACGCGCAGTACCGCGAGCACCGGGCCGAAGATCTCCTCGGTGTACACATCCATCTCGGTCGTCACGTCGTCGAGCACCGTCGGGCCCACGAAGAAGCCGTCCTCGAAGCCATCGACGACCAGCCCGCGACCGTCGACGGCGAGTCGAGCTCCCTGTTCCTCGCCGGTGCCGATCAAGCTGACGATGCGCTCCTTGGCCACCTTCGTTACCACCGGGCCCATTTCGCTGCTGGCATCACGTCCGGAGCCGACGGCGACCTCGGCCGCCTTGACTGTCACCGCATCGACGACGGCATCGCCTGCCGAGCCGACCGTGACCGCCACCGAGATGGCCATGCAGCGCTCGCCCGCGGAGCCGAACGCCGCCGCGACGAGGTGGTCCGAGGCGAACTCGATGTCGGCATCCGGCAGCACGATCGCGTGGTTCTTCGCACCACCGAGCGCCTGCACCCGCTTTCCCGTGGCGGACGCGCGCTCGTGGATGTAGCGGGCGATCGGAGTGGAGCCCACAAACGACACCGCAGCGACGTCGGGGGAGTCGAGGATCGCGTCGACTGCTTCCTTGTCGCCGTGCACGACGTTGAACGCGCCGTCGGGCAGGCCCGCCCGCTGCCACAACTCGGCGGTCAGCATCGACGCGGACGGGTCGCGCTCGCTCGGCTTGAGGACGAAGGTGTTGCCGCAGGCGATGGCCACCGGGTGCATCCACATCGGCACCATGACCGGGAAGTTGAACGGCGTGATGCCGGCGACCACGCCGAGCGGCTCGCGGAAGGAGAACACATCGACGCCCCGGGACGCCTCGTTGGAGTACTCACCCTTGAGGAGCTGCGGAATGCCGCACGCGAACTCGACGACCTCGAGCCCGCGCTGCACCTCACCGACCGCGTCCGACAGCACTTTGCCGTGCTCGTCGGTGATGAGCTCGGCGAGCTCGTCGATGTGGGCGTGCACGAGTTCCCGGAACGCGAACAGCACCTTCGCGCGCTGGCTCAAGGAGGTTTGCGACCAGGTCTCGAAGGCATCCTTGGCGACGGCGATCGCCGCATGCACGTCGTCCCCCGCCGCGAGCAGCACCTGAGCGTGTTGCGCCCCGCTAGCCGGGTTGAACACCGGCGCCAACCGAGTAGAGCCTCCTGCTGTTCGTTTTCCGCCGATCCAGTGTTCGACTGTCTTCACTTCGATGCCTCCATCAGGTGTGTGTCATACAACTCGCCCCCGATTGCCCCTGTCAAGACTTTGTCCTGACAAACATGCAATAGCCCATGTAACTTAGTCATGACATGCTTAGGGCATGTCATCCCGGCCGCAGCCCGCACCGCTGCCACGGGCGATCACGCTGGATCGCAATTCCCCGGTCCCGCTCTATTTCCAGGTATCGCAGGAACTCGAGCGCGCGATCGTGGCCGGCGAGCTGAGGCCGGGCATGCGGCTACCGAACGAGGTCGAGCTGGCCGGTCTGCTCGCACTCTCCCGGCCGACGATCCGCAAGGCGATGGAATACCTGGTCGACAAGGGCATGGTCGTGCGTCATCGCGGGATCGGCACCCGGGTGGTGTCGCCGAAGGTGCGGCGCTCGCTGGAACTCACCAGCTTGTTCGACGATCTCGAAGCGAGCGGGCAACGCCCGACCACCGACGTGCTCGGCAATTCGGTGCAGGCGGCCTCGGCCGACGTCGCCGAACTGCTCGGCGTCGCCGAGGGCGCACCGGTGATCGCCGTCGTCCGGCTGCGTAGCGCGCTCGACCAACCCATCGCCCGGCTCACGAACTACCTGTCCGCCGAACGCTTGACGATCAGCGACGAGGACCTACGGACCTACGGGCTGTACGACCTGTTGCGCCGCGCGGGAATTCACCTGCACTCGGCTACCCAGGTCATTGGCGCGCGGACCGCCGCGGCGTCGGAAGCGCGAACCCTCGGCGAACGCAAGGGTGCCGCGTTGCTGACGATGCAACGCACGGCCTTCGATGACCACGGCACGATCGTCGAGCACGGCGATCACATCTACTCAGCTGCGCGCTACAGCTTCCAGATGAGCCTGCTGACGGCCTGAAGCGCCGCGGCAGCTGCGACCACGGTCGCGCCTGGGCAGGCGAACGCGACCGCGGCCGAGCGGAACGTGGGGGCGCCGTCATTGGTCAAGAACTTGTCAGCTTCGGGTCAGTACGGTTCCGACCGTGCCGCCTGGAGCCCCGACGAGGTCGCCGCCGTCGACCTTCGATGAGCCGGCCCGGCGGCGGTCCTGGAGCCTGGCACCCGAGCTGCCGCTGATCTTCGCCGTCGCGGTCGCCGTCCGCTACCTCGCCGTTGCGATGAGCCCGGGCGGCTTCGGCGGCTACACCGGTTACGACGCCGGCGTCTACTACGCCGCTGGTGACGCACTGATCCACGGCCGCATGCCGTACGCGGACTTCGTGCTACTGCACCCACCGTCGCTCATGCTGGCGGTTACCCCGTTCGCCGCGTTAGGAGCGGTGACGAGTGACCACGCCGGCTTCATGATCGCCAACGCGGCGTTCATCGTGCTCGCCGGAGTGAACGCGATGCTCGTCATCGTCGTCGCGCGCCGGTTCGGCCTCGCCCGCCCGCCGGCCATCCTCGGCGGCCTGGCTTACGCGTTCTGGTACACCACGGTGATCGCCGAGACATCGGTGCGGCTCGAGCCCCTGGCCAACCTGCTGACCCTGCTGGGGCTGCTGGCCCTCACCGCCGACCGGCGCAAGCCGCGTCCGCTGCTGCTGGCAGTAGCCGGCTTCGCGTTCGGCGCGGCCGCGAGCACCAAGATCACCTGGCTTGCCCCGCTCGCGGTCGTCCTCATCTGGTACTTCGTGCTGGACCGGTCCGCGCGCCGGTTCGGTGCGCTGCTCGCCGGCACGGTCGCGTCGTTCGTCCTGATCGACGGGCCGTTCTTGCTCGCCGCGCCCCACTCGATGGCCAGCATGGTGCTGATCGAACAACTCCGGCGCCCGCGCGGGTCCGGCCTGCTGGTCTCGAAGATGTATCCGTTCAGCGGCATCGTGACGTCGACGGCTCCGTCCGTGCCGATACAGCTCGTCCTGGCGGGCGCCATCGTCGTGTTCGTGCTGGTCACCAGCGCGCTCGCCTGGACGCGGCCCGCGGCCAGGTTGCCGGCGGTGCTTGCCCTCGTCCAGGTCGCCGTCCTGATCGCCAGCCCGCGCTGGGCCTTCTACTACGGCGACTTCGCCGCCGTCCCCGTTTGCCTCACGACGGCTGCGGCCGCGACAGTGCTGTTGCGACGGTCCCTCGCGTCACGGCGCACTGTGCGTGCCGGCGTCGCCGCGGCGATCGTGGTGCCGTTGGTCGTCGTCACCGTCTCGACCCTGGCCTGGCTGGCGCGCGGTCCGGCGATTACCAGTCCGTTCCCCAACCACCGACTGCGCGCGGCCGCGGCCAAGGTGCGCTGCGTGATAGCTGACGCGCCGATCGCGCTGATCGAGTTGAACGCGCTCAGCGACGGGCTGTCCCGCGGCTGCCCGAACTGGGTCGACGTGACCGGCCGTACCTACGGCATCGACCGTCCGAAGGTCATTCACGGCCACCACCAGCCCCGCACGCTCAACGCGAAATGGCAGCGGGACCTGCGGCGCTACCTCACGTCGGGCGATGCCGTGATCCTGGTGCGTCCACAAACCGGCGTCAGCGCGGCGACCCGGGCCGCCGTCACCGCAGGCGCCCGGTTGGCCACCGACGGGCGGCACACGCTCCACGCGACGCCCTGACGCTGGTTTTCTGTCAGCATGCTGATCGCCCGACGGGCAGAGATTCGGCGTATTGAGCGGCAGTGGCCGACAATGAGCCGGATGACAAGCCACCGGCGAGCGACCTCGACCAACGCAGCGAGCGGCATCGTTTCTCGCCCCCGATCAGGCCCTCGATGGCGGCGTCGATCCGTCCTTGCCGGGATTGCGATAGCCGCGTGCTGCGCGGTTGTCGCCGGCTGCACCGGGAGTTCGCAGGTGCCCAGCCAGACCCGCGGGGCGGGGCGAAGCGACGTGTCGTCGACGGCACACGGGACGCCCGCCCGCGGCACCGTACTCACCCGAACGATCCCCGGCGGGTCCTCGGGTTTCCGGTCGCGCCCGGCCATGATCTATCTCCCACCGGTGCTGCGAGCCGATCCCCGCCGGCAGTTGCCGGTCATCGAGTTGCTCCACGGCACGCCCGGAGCCACCACCAACTGGTTGGACCTCGGGCACGCGGCAGCCACGCTGGACGCCTTCGCCGCCGCCCACGGCGGGCTCGCCCCGATCGTGGTGATGCCCGACATCAACGGCACGCTGCACGGCGATACCGAGTGCGTCCGCTCGCCCGGCGGAGGCGACGTGGAGCGCTACCTCACCACCGACGTTCGAGGGTACGTGCTCAGCCACTTCCCGGCGAGCCGCGATCCGCGTCGCTGGTCGGTTGCGGGGTTGTCCGAGGGCGGCACCTGCGCCATCATGCTCGCGCTGCGCCACACCGGTTCCTATTCGGCGTTCGGAGATCTCTCCGGCCTGGCGGGACCCACCGTGAAGGACCGCGGCGTCCCCAGCTTGACGATCAAGCTGCTCTTCAGCGGGTCGCGGCAGGCCTACGAGCAGCACGAACCGCTCTCGTTGATGCGACTCCACGCCTACCCGTCACTCGGCGGCTGGTTCGAATGCGGCGCGCAGGACAAGGCGACGCACGCCGCGCAGGGCCTCTTGTCCGCAGCGGCGCGCCGCGCCGGCATCACCGTGCACGCCACCACCATTCCGGGGCGGCACAGCTGGAAGGTGTGGGGCCCGGCGTTCCGGCAGATGTTGCCGTGGCTGTGGGCCCGCACGTCCGGATGAGCCGGCCTTAACGTCCGCTCGGGAGGATCGTGCGGAAACAGTCCCGGAACGCAGGTCGCCAGACCGGCCACTGATGCGTGCCCGGGTACGTGCGCACGACGACGTCGTGATGCGAGCGACGCAACGCCGTCGCGTACCGGACCGCCGCGTGATCCCGGGTGCGGCTCTCAGCTCGGCCGTAGGCGAGAAAGACGAGATGGGGGGCGGTCGCAAGATGATCGATCGGGCTGGCCTTGCGTTGGGCGCCGGCGGGCGCGTGCCGCAAGATCGTCGTCATGGCCGCGGTGTAGTCCCCGGACAACCCGCAGACCGCGTGCACCGGAGCCGGGTCGACCAGCGGCAGGTAGGCGGCCCCGAACCCGCCCGAGGACAGCCCCGCGTAGCTCCACGAGTCCGTGATCCGATACATGCGGGCCACCCAGTCCCGTAGATCGACGCTGACCGCGGTGCCCATCTTCTGGGTGGCCACGTCGGCGTACCAGCTGTCGGCGATATGCGGGCCGGTGCCGTCGGGGACGACGGCGATGAACGGCGCGATGCCCGCGTCCGCGGACGATTTCTGCACGTCGCCGAGCGCGAACAGGTCATCCGGTTTCCCGGGGTGTCCGTGCAGCAGTTCAACGACCGGATACCGGACGTGCTCACTGTCGTACCCGGGCGGCAGCAACACCTCCACGCGCCGATTCGCCCCACCCAAGGCCGGTGACGGATAGGTCGTGTCGACGATTCGGGCGGGGCTGACGACCATGCCCGTAGCGTTCCGCAACACCGGTGGCGATGGCAGCAACCACGAGCTGGCCACCACTGCGGCCACGAGCAGGGCCGCGGTCGGGATGACGTAGGCCAGCATCCGCTGGGCCGTGGACCGCGCCGGCCGGACGCGAGCGGCCCCGCCGAAGCGGCCCACCAGGTAGCCCGGACCGAAGACCAGCAGGTGTTCCCAGTCGGCGATGCGGTGATGGGTCAGCAGCCCGCCCAGCAGGAACAGCACGAGACCGGCCGTGAACCAACGGCTACGCACGCGACCGGCGACCGCACCCGACGACATCGCGATGATCGCCGACGCGCCGATGTCGAGCGTCCCGAGACGCGCATCGGCCCAGCTGCTGCCGAGGGCCACCAGCACACCGAGACCGGCAGTAACCGCCACCGGGCCGAGCACGGCCCCGATCACAGCCAGTACTGCGGCCCGGATATGGCCGGCCAGCACCTCGTAGGTGCCGAGCGTGACGAGCAAACTCCCGGAGATGCTCACCACCATCCACGGGTAGTTCGTCAGGATCGTCGATTCGACGAGCTTGACGAACTGTCCTTGGACGAGTCCGCGCGGGGAAAAGGCGTGCTCGTCGTAGCTGAGCATCGGCAGTCGGCCGCCCACCTCGAGGCGCAGGTAGGTCGCCACGATGCAGACGATCAGAGCGGCCGTGACCACCGGCGGCCGCCGGCGGACAGCGGCCGCAGCAGCCGCCGACCACTGGCGCGTCAGTGCGCCGATCGTGGCTCGCGAGCCGGCCGCGGGCGGTTCAGTGGTTACGACGGAGTGCACGATACATCCCACCTGGGCAGTAGGCGGAGCTGACGGCTGCGAGGGCGAACGGTCGCCGCCATTTCGCTGGTACGGCCATCCAGCGGGCCTCCCACACCGGGTCGAACTTCTGCTTGTAGGCGCGCAGACTGCGGCACGGGTAGATGCGTTCGGCCGCCGCGCCGTGTTCGCGCGGCACGCTGGCCAGACTGGCCCGTGCCAGTCCCGCGTCCCGGTAGTGCTCGATCGTCGTGGCGAGCAGCAAGTCCATCGCCGGGTTGGGCGCGCCCGTGCGACGGCGCATCACGTCGATAACCCGCGCCTGGCCGCCGAGGTAATGGCGCCAGGTGCACCAGGCCTGAACGGTGCCGGTGTCGTCCAGCGTGACCCACAGGTCGGTTTCTTGATCGCCGAGCTGGCCTGCGACATCGTCGTGGCGCGACAGGGTGAAGCCGAGCTCGCCGCCTCGCTTGGTCAGCAGCCATTCGCGGGAAACGTCGGCGATCTGATGGGCCAGCCACGGCGCGTACGGCGCGACGGTCAGCCCCGCTCGCCGCGCGGAGGTCACCGAGTGCCGAAGGTTCGCGCGTTTCGAGCCCTTCAGGCTGAACGTCGCCAGATCGAGGATTGCCTCATCGGCGACCTCGCTCACGTCGAAGTCGCGCCGCCGGTACGGGTCGGGGTCGCTCACGGCGACGAAAGCCGGTCGCAGCCTGCGCTCGCGCAGGGCGCCGAGGTACTGCGAGAGCGCGACCTCGGCCAGTGCCTCGGGTGCCACGATGTCGCCCGCGGTCACCGCCCAGCGCCGCACGCGGGAGAACCCGGCAGCGGCCACACCGTCGACGAGGTCGATCACCTCGACATCGGGGTTCGCGATGAATGGGGCGACTCCGGTGCGCCCGTATCGGCCGGCAAGCCGAGCGCGGCTGCGCAACGTCGAGACGTCGTGAACGCCGTCCATGCTTGGTGTGATCGCGGCCAGGTCCAGCCGGTCCGCGCCCGGTGCGACGAATTGCCTCGTCGCTCTCGCATGCGCCAGGATGTCAGTCATCGGATCGCCCCTCTGATCGGACTTTTCAGCTCCGTCTTGTTGATCTCTGCATCGAGCATCCCCGGCACTTCATGTACGGACGATGTGGGACTCAGCCCGTCGGAGCTCGGTGTTCACATCTGCGCCACATCTGCGCGCGGTTACCGTGGCCGAATGCGCCTGCTTGTCGTCGAGGACGACCTCCGGATGGCCAGCATGTTGCGCCGCGGCCTGACGGAGGACGGCTACGCAGTAGACGTGACCGGGGACGGCATCGACGCCGTCTGGCAGGCGAGCGAGGTCGACTACGACGCGGTCGTGCTGGACCTCATGCTGCCGGGCATCGACGGCTTCGAGGTCTGCCACCGGCTTCGGGACGCGGGACGCTGGTCACCGGTGCTCATGCTCAGCGCGCGATCGGAGATCAGCGACCGGGTGCGTGGCCTGGACTGCGGCGCCGACGACTACCTGGCCAAGCCGTTCAGCTTCTACGAGTTGTCGGCGCGCATCCGCGCTCTGGTCCGCCGGGGTGCCCCGGCCAGGCCCGCCGTCCTCTCGGCTGGGTCGCTGCGCCTCGACCCGGCAGGCCACGTCGCCTGGCGCGGCGACGTGCAGCTGGATCTGTCCGCCAAGGAGTTCGCGCTGCTCGCGCTGTTCCTGCGCAGGCCGGACGAAGTGCTCAGCCGCACCGCCATCCTCGATCACGTCTGGGACTTCGCTTACGACCGCGGGAGCAATGTCGTCGACCAGTACGTCGCCTACCTCAGGCGCAAGATCGACCGGCCGTTCGGGCTCGAGCAGCTGGAGACCGTCCGCGGCGCGGGATACCGGCTTTGCGCCGAACCGCACGCGGCCGCAGACTCGGCTGACGCGCTCGACGAGGTCAGCGCGGAGTGACGGTGCGCCCGTGACGATCCGGCTACGCCTGGCCTGCCTGTTCACCGCCGCGACGCTGGTGCTTCTCGTCTGGGGTGGCTTCCTGTTCGTCAGCCGACTCGAGTCGGGTCTGGAGACGAGCCTCACCAGCGCGCTGGCCTCGCGCGGCGCGGCCATCAGCGCGGAGACGCGATCGACGGTTCCAGGCACCGGGACGGCGCACCGGCCACGGCACCTGAGCTCGGCGAACGGCATCACCGCCGAGTTGCTCGCCCGCGACGGCACCGTCCTGCGGTCCTCCCGACCCGTCGGCGCGATCATGCCCCTGATCTCGCGGAGCCAGGTCGCCACGGCCAGCCATCGCACGCTGATAATCGACGCAACCGTCTACCTACAACAGGGCGAGGATTCCGGTCCGGAACCGATGCGATTGCTCGCCCGGCCCTCCGGGCACGGCGACGGAACCGTTGTCGTCGTGGCGATCAGCCGCGACGTCGTTGACCAAGCCGTCTCCCGCGCCGCGCATCAACTGGTCATCCTCAGCATCGTGGTCCTGCTGCTGGTGGGTCCTGGCTCGTGGCTGCTCACCCGCGCTGCGCTGCACCCCGTCGAGCGCATGCGACGCGCGGTGAGCCGCGTGCGTCCTGGCGACGTAGGTGCCGAACTGCCGGTGCCCAAGACCCGCGACGAGATAGCCCGGCTTGCGCAGACGTTCAACGGTCTGCTCGGCCGCCTGCACGACGCGGTCGCGCGCGAGCGCGCCTTCGTCGGCGACGCCGGGCACGAGTTGCGCACCCCGTTGACGATTCTCAAGGGCGAGCTCGAACTCGGCCGTCAGCCCGGCCGCACCGTGGCGGAACTCACCGAGACCCTCGATGTCGTCGCGGAGGAGACCGACCGACTCGTCCGCCTCACCGAGGACATGCTGTTCCTAAGCGTCCAGACCGACTCCGACGTCACCGACGGCGCGCCCTTCGACGCGGCCGAGGTCACCCGCGCGGCGGTTCAAGCCGTGTCCCCGGCCGCCCGCTCGCGTCAGGTACAGCTGCGCGTCGAAGCACCCGAACTCGCGCCCGCGACCGGCAGCGCCGATCGCATCAGGCGTGCGGTCGAGAACCTGCTGACGAACGCCGTCCGCTTCTCCCCCGCCGGCGGGGAGGTACTCATCGATCTTGCTGTGCAGGGCCCCGACCTGGAGCTTCGCGTCACCGATCAGGGCCCCGGATTCCCGCCCGGGTTCATCGAGCACGCGTTCGAGCGCTTCGCCCGCGGGGACTCAGCGCGCGGCCGGCCGCCCGGACATCACGACCAGCTCGGCGGCAGCGGGCTCGGCCTGTCCATCGTGCGCGCGATCATGATCCGGCACCGGGGCGTGGCCCGCGCAACCAACAACCCAACCGGTGGCGCATGTGTCATCCTGCGATGGCCCAGCGGGTATCAGCCACCCCCTAACTCCGAAGTGCCCGGCCGGACGGCTGCCAGCGCATCCTGATATTTCCGGGCCCGTTCAGCGGAGCGATAGGTTCGGGGAATGCTCACGGCACCGGCCTGCGTCCGCGGCCCGATCGGTGCGATCTTCACCACGTCGTGCGTCGGGGTCGCACGATGAGGCAGCAGGTTGCGATCCTCGCCGCGGGCCGCGGCACCCGGCTCGGTCGCCCGCATCCGAAACCGCTGGCCGTCCTCGACGACGGCAACACCATCCTGGGCCGCCAACTCGACAGAATTGCCCGTGTTTTCGGCGATCCGCAGGTCTACGTGGTGGTGGGATTCAAGCTCGAGATGATCATCGAGGCCTACCCCGAGGCGGTCTTCGTCTACAACGAGGCCTACGACGAGACGAACACCTCGAAGAGCCTGCTTCGGGTTCTGCGGTCTACGAACGACGGCGGTGTGCTGTGGATGAACGGAGACGTGGTCTTCGACGAGGCGCTGCTGGCTCTTACGCTTCCTGAGATCGGTGCGAATCGGTCCTTCGTCGCTGTCAATACCGCAAGCGTCGCCGACGAAGAGGTCAAGTACACCGTGGACGAGAAGGGGCGGATCCGGGAGTTGTCCAAGACAGTGACCGGTGGGCTGGGCGAGGCCGTCGGCATCAACTACGTCGCCGCGCAGGACAAGGCCGCCCTGGTGCGCCGCCTCGACGAGGTCGACGACCAGGACTACTTCGAGCGTGGCGTCGAACTCGCGATCGAGTTCGACGACGTGCGCTTCACGGCGCTGGACATATCGTCGATCGACGCCGTCGAGGTCGACACCCCGGATGACCTCGTGCGGGCTAACGCGTCCCTGCGCAGGCCGAGGAGTCCCGGATGAGCGCGAGTCTCTACCACCGCGCGGACGGTTTCGCGTCCGGGTCGAGCAAGCTCACCGTCCTGCAGCGCGGACTACGCATCGTCCAGTACCGGCGCATCCTCAAGCTGCTCGTCAAGCGTGACCTCAAGGTCCGCTACGCGGGGTCGTTTCTCGGCTATCTCTGGACGGTCCTCGACCCCCTGCTGATGACGCTCGTGTTCTGGTTCATCTTCACCAAGATCTTCCACCGCGGCAACAAGGACGAGAGCCCCTACATCCTGTTCCTGCTGACCGGGCAACTGCTGTGGTCGTGGTTCCAGGCCGGCGTCACCTCCACCGCCAAGTCGTTGATCACCGAAGCGCAGATGGTGCGCTCGAGCAACGTTCCCCGCGAGCTATGGGTGTTGCGGGTCGTCTTCTCCAAGTTCGTCGAGTACGTTCTCGCCCTGCCGGTCCTGGTTGTCTTCGCGTTTGCCTACCTGCGCGTGCCGAACTGGCGCATCGTCTTCCTGCCGCTGTCCTGGATCATGATGTTCGTGCTGCTCACCGGGCTCGGGCTGCTGCTCGCGCCGGTCACGGTGCTGGTACGCGACACCGAGCGGGTCATTCCGATCGTCCTGCGCGTGCTTTTCTATCTGTCGCCGGTGTTGTACAGCGTCAACTCGATCATCAAGCCGCACCCGGAGTTCTCGGCCGTGTACGAGTACAACCCGGCCGTCGGGCCGATGACGTTGGCGCGGGCCGGGTTCTTCCCGCACGAGTTCCACGGCGCGTACGTGACGCACTCGGCGGTGGTCATCCTGGTGATCTTCGTGCTTGGCGTGTTCACCTTCACCCGCCTCGAGCGGCAAGTGCTCAAGGAGATGTGATGACCACCGATGAGACCACCGGTGACGCCCCGCGCGCCACGAGTACACCGCAGGGCGAACCGGTCGTGTCGCTGCAGGACGTGGGCATCCAGTTCTCCCGCAACCGCAAACGACACCGCAGTATCCGCGACCTGCTGTTCAAGGGTCAGTTCGGCATCGGCAAGGACGAGTTCTGGCCGTTCCGCCACGTCTCGTTCGACATCCACCAGGGCGAGGCCGTCGGCGTCGTCGGCCGGAACGGGCAGGGCAAGTCCACCCTGCTGAGCCTGATCGCGGGCGTGCTCATCCCCGACGAAGGCACCGTCTCCGTCCGGGCCGGCGTCGCCCCGCTGATCGCCATCACCGGCGGCTTCGTCGGCGATCTCACGGCGCGCGAGAACATCGGGCTGGTCGCCGGGCTGCACGGCATGAGCGACGCAGAGATCGCCGACAGCTTCGACGAGATCGTCGAGTTCGCCGAGATCGCCGATTTCCTGGACACCCCGTTCAAGCACTTCTCGTCCGGCATGCGGGTGCGGCTCGCGTTCTCGGTCGTCTCCCGGCTGCGCGAGCCGATCATGCTCGTCGACGAGGTGCTGGCTGTGGGTGACAAGGCGTTTCGAAGGAAGTGCTACCAGCGCATCGAGTGGCTCCTCGGCGAGGGTCAGACGCTGTTCCTGGTGTCGCACTCCGCGCCGGATCTCACGCGGTTCTGCCAGCGTGGCATCTACCTCGAAGGCGGTGAACTGCGCGCCGACGGCCCGGTCGCCGACGTCATCCGCCAGTACGAGATCGACACCGACACCCTCGACGACGACACCCCGATCGAGGCCACCGACTCGGCGGGGTGAGCTCAGCGGCCGCCGCTTTTCACAGCTCCGTTCTCAGGAGAGGTCCGCAGGGGGGGTGCCGAGGGCGAGCTCGACGATCCGTCGCGCTGAGCCGCCGTCCGCCACGACGAGGTAGCGCTCTCGAAAGCGGGCTACGCGATCGCGGGATCCTGCGCCGGTGGCGACGCTGGTGGCGAGTTCGCCGGCGTCCCGCGAGACCGGCCCGGGCAGATCGGCGACGTCCACGAACAGGCCCCGCCGTTGCACATAGTCGTCCAGGTCGTAAAGGTAGAAATACAGTGGCGTGCCGATCGCGGCGGCGTCGAAGACGATCGCGGAGTAGTCGCTGATGACGTGATCGGCCACGGCGAGCCAGTCCTGCGTCGAGACCGCGCGGTCATGGATGACGCCGGGCCGGCCGCCGAAGTCTCGGGTGTCGAGCGGGTGCAGCGTGAGCGCGACGTCCAGATCGTGCCTGGCCAGTGCGTCAAGCAGCGGCTCGACCTCGACCGGGCGGCCGATCCGAAACGTCGGCGCGTAGAGGACGAGCGGCCGCCGGCCCAGCTCGGGGTGCAGAGCACACAGGCGGTGCTTGACCCGGCCGGTGACCAGCTCGTCACAGAGGATGTCGATGCGTGGGGTGCCGATCGGCAGCACCTGTTCCGGGCGCACCCCGAACGACTCGGCGAACGGTCCGACCATCCCGGGGCCGCCGGCCAGCACCCAGTCGTAACCGCGATGCATGTTCATCGCCTCGGCGAACCGGCCGGGCCGGCCTTCGGGACTGTCCAGGGCGGCACGTCCGAAGCGCTTGATCGCGCCCAGGGCGTGCCACACCTGCACGACGACGAGGTCGGGCCGGTGCGTCAGCACGCTGATCGTCGCCATGTAGCTGTCGGTGATGCACGAGCGCGACGTCGCCAGGTGGTACATCTGCGACAGGGTCTGCGGGACGACGGCGAAGATGTTGCCGCGGCGGTGGTTCAGTACGGCGACGGCAGTATCGGGTGACTGTTGCCGCAGCTCGGTGATCAGCCGGTCGAAGTCCGCGGAGGTTCGCGAATGCAGCCTCGACATCAGCACGACCTTGTCCCGCTGCGGCAGCCGCTTGAGCAGGGCGTACAGCGCCCGCATGACGACGAGCGGAAGCTGCACCAGCGCGGCCAGGACGTTGTCGGCCACGACTCGGCTGCGAGAACCGGCCAGGACTCGGGACGTCACGCGATGAGCCGATGCCGCGACGAAGCCGCTTGCCTTGCCCAAATCGAGGTGCTCCGCTCCGTCGTGTCCAGCCGACCATGCTAACCGGCACACCGGTTTTCCCTGCACCACCGCTGGGCGAAGTGGCCGCGCGCTGGTAGGACAGCTGTGTGGACATCTTCCGAACGGCAGCACAGTTGGCAGAACGGGCGCAGCTGGAGGCGCGGTTCGCGGCAACCCTGCTGCAGGCCCGCGGCGCCGGGGTGGCGAAGACGCCGCCACACAAGCTGCTCGGCACGCTGCGTGACCTGACCGAGTACGGACCGGCCGGTGCGGCGGTGTCACTGGCCACGGCGAGTTACGGCGGCCGGGTGGCGATCGTCGACGAGCTGGGTTCGATCACCTTCGACGAACTCGACCGGGCGAGCACCGCGTTGGCGAATGCCCTAATCCACAAGGGTTTCCAGGCCGGGGACGGCCTCGGAATCATGTGCCGCAACCACCGCGGGCTCTGGGAGTCGATCTTCGCTGGTGCGAAGCTCGGCGCCACCACGCTGCTGCTCAACACCGACTTCGCCGGCCCGCAGCTGCGCGACGTCTGCGAGCGCGAGGGCGTCAAGGCACTGATCCACGACGAGGAGTTCGCGGACGTCGCCGGATCCGTCTCGTTGTCCGGTGGCAAGTACGTGGCCTGGACCGACGGCGACACCTCGGCCGACACTCTTGACGGTCTGATCGCGACCGGTTCGACCTCGCGGCCGCCTCGGCCGTCGAAGAAGCAGAAGATCGTGCTGCTGACGAGCGGTACCACGGGCACACCGAAGGGCGCGCCTCGCGACATGGCGCTCTCGCTCGCGCTGCCCGGCGGCTACCTGTCGAAGATCCCACTGCGGTCCGGACGCACCGTGGTGCTCGCCGCGCCGGGCTTCCACGCCTGGGGGTTGCTGTCCTCGATGCTCGCGCTCGGGCTCGGCAACACGCTGGTGACCGCCCGCAAGACCGATCCGGCATTCACCTGGTCAGCGCTGGCCGAACACCGGGCCGACGGCCTGATCACGGTGCCAATTTTGCTGTCGCGGTTGCTCGACGCGGGCGCAGACGAGATCGCCGAGCACGACGTCTCGGCCCTACGCGTCATCGCGGTGTCCGGGTCGGCCCTGCCGACCGAGCTGGCGACCAAGACGATGGACCTGCTCGGCGACATCGTCTACAACCTCTACGGCTCGACCGAGGTCGCGTACGCCACCATCGCCACGCCGGCCGACATGCGCGCGGCACCCGGCACCGTCGGACGGCCACCCCCCGGGACCACGATCAAGTTGCTGGACAAGGACGGCCAGGAGGTCCCGCAGGGCGAATCCGGGCGCATCTTCGTCGGCAGCTCGATGGCGTTCGAGGGCTACACCGGCGGGGGGACGAAGGAGATGGTGTCGGGGCTGATGTCGACCGGCGACCTGGGCCACGTCGACCAGGTCGGGCGGCTGTTCGTCGACGGCCGCGACGACGACATGATCGTGTCCGGCGGCGAGAACGTCTTCCCTGCGGAGGTCGAGGAGCTGCTCGCGACCTACGACGGGGTCTCCGAAGCCGCCGTGGTCGGCGTCGACGACGAGAAGTACGGCAAGCGGTTGCGCGCCTACGTCGTGCTCGCCGATGGTGCGTCCGTCGACGAGCAGGAGCTCAAGGACCACGTCAAGAGCAACCTCGCGCGGTACAAGGTGCCGCGCGAGATCATCTTCATCGACGAGATGCCGCGCAACCCCGCCGGCAAGATCGTCAAGCGCAAGCTCCCGGACCCGGATTCCGGGGATGGGGACGACAGCTCCGATTGAGCCTGGCTACCGGCGACTTCTCCGTTCAGTGGCGACCTCTGCCGTTCACCTAGGGACGGCGGGCGGCTGGGCGCAGGGACGGAAAGGTAGGGCAGATCAGGCGGGCGCGGCTGCTTCCAAGGCGGCGACGATGTCGTCGGTGACGGCGTCGGCGTCCTGGTCGGCGTTGATCACGTGCAACAGGCCGCGGTCGCGGTAATAGCTCACCAACGGGCTCGTCGCATCGTCGAATACCCGCAACCGGTTCTCGACGGTTTCGGGATTGTCGTCGGCGCGGCCCTCAACCTCGGCCCGCGCCAGGATGCGCCGCACGAGTTCGTCGCGCGGCGCGTCGAGGTAGACGACGGCGTCCGGTGCGGCATTGGTGGTAGCGAAGAGCTTGCGCGCCTCGACGGCCTGCTCCATGGTTCGCGGAAACCCGTCGAGCAGGTAGCCGTTCGCGTCCGACGCCTCGCGCACTCGCGGCATCAGCAGGCTCATGATGACAGCGTCCGGGACGAGTTCGCCCCTGCTCATCAGCTCGCTGACTTGCTTGCCCAGCGCGGTTTCGTGCTCAACCTCGGCGCGTAGGAGATCACCGGCGGCGAGGTGCTCGAGTCCGAGCCGCTCGGCGAGCCGCTCCCCCTGCGTCCCCTTGCCCGAGCCAGGCGGCCCGATCAGCAGAATGTTCATTTCGGGCACTTCGTCACGTCGCACGGCATGACCCTCACCCTGGCACCAGGCCGCACGAAACGCGAGTCATCGCCTCCCATGCGCGCGGCCGGGACGGAATACGGCGGGCAGGAAGTGCACGGACGTAGGAGCAGGATGGTCAGCATGGACATGACCGGATGGCTGCAGGGTCAGGTATTCGTGCAGACGGTGGACGAGAAGGAGGTCGAGGAGGTCACCGGGTTCCTGACTGCGCGCGGGTTGAGCTTCCAGGTCCTGACCCTGAGTGAGCGGATGGTCGTCGACGAGAACGACCCCGCCTCGGCGGTGACGACCGACCGCTTCAGCGTCGCCGTCCAGCTGGCCGGGTTCCCGCAGGTGCTCGCGCCGGTCCTGAACGACTTCGTCCAGCGTGTCCACGGCGGGTCATGGACGCCCGACGTGCAGGAATCCTGAGCCGGCCGCCGACGCTGAGTCACGGGCGGCAAGATCTCGGCGTGTCGCGCCGGACGGCGATGCAGTGTCGAGCAAGTCGAGGGACGGGCCCGGTCAGCGCGGCTCGCGGCCCCGGCGCTTCGCAGCTCGGATAGCGGCCGCGCTCGGCTCCTTGGCCGACTTCGCCCCAAGTTCACCGGGAGACTCGTCCGACTTGGACTCTGGGACCGACTTCAAACCGTCGGCCGGAAACGGCTTCGAGCCGGCCGCATCGTCCTCGCTCGTCTCGTCCGCGCGCTTGATCGTGACCTTGCCGGACGCGAGATCGATGCGCTTTCCGCCGGAGTTGTCGCCGACCTCCTCGCGGGTCGACTGCATCCGCTGTTTCTCTTCGTCCATGTGCCGCTTGGCCGGATTGAAGAGCGTGTCGAGACCCCACTGCGTCATGAGCTCTCCTCCTCTGCCCAAGCAATCTGTGCCCGGCAATCTCTGCCCGAGCATTGGGGCGCGCCGAGCACCGTTTGGCCCCGACAGGCACCGACCGCAATGCGTATGACGACCGTAACCGCGGGCCGTGGCATCGAGCCTACGTCGTGCGTAGCCTCGAATGCATGCTGTTCTCCCGCACCAGGACCCAGCTCGTCACCCCGGAGCGTGCGTTGCGCGGCCGCGACCACTACGACTTCACGGTGCCCGACACCCACTACGTGAACGGCCACCCGATCAAGCCGCCGTTCCCGGAAGGCTACGAGCAGGCGGTGTTCGGGCTGGGCTGCTTCTGGGGCGCCGAGGAGATCTTCTGGAAGCACCCGGGCGTCTGGACGACGGCGGTCGGTTACACCGGCGGCAGCACGCCCCATCCCAGCTATGAGGAGGTGTGCTCGGGCAAGACCGGTCACACCGAGGCCGTGCTGGTCGTGTACGACCCAGAACAGGCCACCTACGAATCGCTGGTCGCCGCGTTCTTCGAGGTCCACGACCCGACGCAGGGTATGCGCCAGGGCAACGACACCGGCACGCAGTACCGCTCTGGCATCTATTCCACCAGCGAGCGCCAGCGTGAGGTCGCACTGCGCGCCGCCCAGGTATTCGGCGACACCCTGGGCGGCCTGGGGCATGGTGCGGTCACCACTGAGATCGCGCCGCTGGGCGTGTTCTACTACGCCGAGGGCTACCACCAGCAGTACCTGGCCAAGAACCCGCACGGCTACCGCTGCCACAGCACGTCCGGCGTCACCTTTCCGATGGACGCGCTGAACTGACCGCCGGGCGGCCACCCGGACAGCGGAACCGCATTAAGCTGGCCTCATGCCCGAACTGCCGGAAGTGCAGGCGCTCGCGACGTTCCTGCGCGACCGGGCCGTTGGCCGCTCGGTCGCTCGAGTCGACGTCGCCGCGATCAACGCCGTCAAGACCTTCGACCCGCCGCTCCGCGCGCTCGACGGTGCCTTCGTCGTGGATGCTGCCCGCTACGGCAAGTTCCTCGATCTCGTGGTCGCCTCCGAGACTGCAGGCGAGGTCCTGCACCTCGTCACCCACCTGTCCCGCGCCGGCTGGCTGCACTGGCGCGAATCGCTGCCGCCGGCGCCGCCACGCCCGGGCGGCAAGGGCCCGATCGCGGTGCGCGTCCACCTCGCGCCGGAGTTCCCCGACGGCCCGGTCAGCGGTTTCGATCTCACCGAGGCGGGGACGCAGAAACGCCTCGCCGTCTACCTGGTGCGCGATCCGTTGGACGTCCCTGGCATCGCGCGCCTCGGCCCGGACGCCCTGGCCGTGAGCCGCGACGAACTCGCCACCCTGCTCGCCGCGCAGCGGGCGCAGCTCAAGCGCGCGATCACCGACCAGACCGTGCTCGCCGGTATCGGCAACGCCTACTCCGACGAGATCCTGCACGCCGCGCGGCTGTCGCCGTTCAAGAACGCATCCAAGCTGACCGACGGCGAAGCGGGGCGGCTGCACGAGGCCATCGCCACGATCCTCACCAACGCCGTCGCCCGCTCCGTCGGCCAGCGCGCGGCCACGCTCAAATCCGAGAAACGCAGCGGGCTGCAGGTGCACGCCCGCACCGGCTTGCCCTGCCCGACGTGCGGGGACACCGTACGCGAGGTCTCCTTCGCCGACCGGAGCTTCCAGTACTGCCCCACCTGCCAGACCGACGGCCGCGAGCTCGCCGACCGCCGGCTGTCCAAGCTGATCAAATGAGACGTTAGGGTCAAGCGCGTGATGCCCGGTGACGTCCCTACCGTCCGCGTCGAGGATTTGTCGGCGGACGCGGTCATCCTGGATGTCCGCGAGGACGACGAGTGGCGCTGGGGTCGCATCGCTGGTGCGCGCCACGTCCCGATGAACCAGGTCCCGCAGGAGCTGCGCCACGCCCCCGGCGCGCTGACCCCCGACGCCACGATCGTCGTCGTCTGCAAGATGGGGGGGCGCTCCGCGCAGGTCACGGCCTGGCTACGCCACCAGGGCTACGACGCGAAGAACCTCGAGGGCGGCATGCTTGCCTGGGCCGCCGCGAATCGACCGATGGAGGCCGACGGCGGTGTGCCGCCGAGCGTCGTCTGATCCGTGCGGCCGCTGGCCGTCGCACGGTAGCGCGGACGGTTCGTCCGGCCCGTCGTCACCTGCCGTCCACCGGGGGCAGGCACCATGGCCGACGTGAGGCCGCGGGACCGCCGCACGGCTGTCGTTCCACCGAGGCGTCCCATGCTCGCCGCGCATCGCGGCGCGGCGTCGGTCATCGCCGAGCACACCCTGGCCTCCTACCAACTGGCCATCGACACCGGCGCCGACGCGCTCGAGTGCGACGTGCGGATGACCCGCGACGGTCACCTGGTCTGCGTGCACGACCGCACCGTCAACCGCACCTCGAACGGTCGCGGGGTGATCAGCGATCTCGATCTGACCAACCTCGAGCGCCTGAACTTCTCGTCCTGGCACGGCGAGCTGCCGACGTCGGCGGACGAGTTGTTGTCCGACGCGCCGTACCACGCGGGCGTCGCGCCCGATCGGATCGACACCGCCGGCGGTGTGCTGACGCTGGAGATGCTGCTCGGGCTCGTCCACGACGCCGGCCGGGACGTCCGGGTGCTCATCGAGACCAAGCACCCGACCCGTTACGCCGGGCTGGTCGAGAAGACGCTGGTCGACATGCTGGCGCGCTTCGGTTGGGCCGGTCGCCCGGGGCCACCGACCACGATCCGGCACCCGGCCGATCTCGCCGGTCGGGTGGTGGTCATGAGCTTCGCGCCGACCGCGGTACGCCGGGTCAAGCTGCTGGCCCCGGACGTCCCCACCGTCCTGCTGATGGAGCGGTTCTATCCGTTGCGTCGCGAGGGCATGCTGCCGGCCGGCGTGACCATTGCCGGGCCGGGGCTGCATCTACTGCGTACCGATCCGGACTTCGTCGCGCGAGCACACGCCCGCGGTCACCCTGTCTATGTATGGACGGTCGATGCCCCCGATGACGTTCAGTTCGTGCTCGACCTCGGTGTCGACACGATCATCACCGATCGGCATCGTGAGGTCGGCGCACAGCTGGACCGTGCCCTCGCGTGACGCGCGCAGCTCGGGCCGTGCCGCGTGCACCTGCTGTTTAGCGGTCCTTCCCGTCGGGGCAAACCCGTCATGTCACGGATCGTCACGAGTAGGGCGGAGTTTCGGAGGTGGGCATGCTGCTGGTTCGGCATGACCCGTCCAGTGCTGCGCAGGTCCGCCGCGAGATCGCGGCTGACCTGACCGCGCACGCCATCACCCGCGACTCCGTCGATGATGTGGTTCTCGTCGCGAGCGAGCTGGTCGGCAACGCCGTCGTGCACGCCCAGGCTGACGCGCAGGGCAACCTCGACGTCGCGTGGCAGCTCGAGGATGGCACGGTCATCGTGCGGGTCAACGACTGCGGCGCTGGCCTGCCGCGGCGAAAGCAGGTCGGGGACGACGCGACCAGCGGACGCGGGCTGGCCATCGTCGCGGCCATCGCGGCCGACTGGGGCGTGCAGCGCGCCGGGTGCGGCAAACAGGTCTGGGCCCGCGTCCCCGTCGACCACACGATCTAAGAGGCGCGCCAAGAAACGACCCTGGCCCGAGCCCGCTCAGGACGACAGGCCGCGAAGAACCCGCAGCGCGACGGACAGCGTCGCGAGATCGGCGACGTCTCGGTCCAGCGCCGCCCGAACGGTGCCCCGGGCCCGCTCGACGCGTTCGGCGTTTGCGTCGGCCCAGACGTCGATACGGGCGTCCACGCCGAGCGAGTCGTCAGTGGTTCGCAGCACCGCCGTCGTGATCGCCGCCAGCGCCGCGTAGACGTCGTGACGCGCCGCGGAGCGCGCAAGCGTCGACCACCGATCGTCGCGGGGCAGGTCGGTGACCGCCGTCAACAGGTCGTCCACGCTGAGCCGCTCGGAAAGCGCGTAGTGCAACTCGGCTACCCGGCCGGCCGGGCAGCCGGTGCTCTGCGCGATCTCGACGACGTCGAGCAGCAGGAATGCGCTGAGCAGCTCGGCCAGCCGCAGCGACAGCTCGCGCGGCAGCCCCAGCTCGACCAACTTCTCGGCGTCGTCGAACAGGGTCTGCCGCTCCGCACCGCGCATGAGGTCGGGGCAGCGCGCCCCGAGCTGCGCGACCACCGGCTCGTACCGCTCGATCTCGGCGGCGACGTCGGTGATCGGGAACCGGACGTCGACCAGCCAGCGCGTCGCCCGGTCGATCAGGCGGCGCATCTCCTGGTAGCCGGCGTGCTGCGCGTCGGTGGGCACCTGGTTGTCCAACGCCTCGATCGCGGCCCACAGCGGCGGCAGATCGAACACCCGCCGCACGACCGCGTAGGCCCGCGCCACCTGCCCGATGTCGACGCCCGTCTCCTCCATCGCGCGGTGCACGAAGGTCGTCCCGGCCCGGTTGATCATGTCGTTGACGACGACGGTGGTGATGATCTCGCGCTTCAGCGGGTGGTGCGGGAGTTCGCCTGCGAACCGGTCGGCGATCGTCGGCGGGAAGTAGCCCGCCAGGGCATGCTGGAACCACGGCTCGTCGGGCAGCGTGGAGTCCTCGATGTGCTGCGTGAGTGTGATCTTCGAGTACGCGACGAGCACAGCGTTCTCGGGGCAGACGATCCCGATGCCCTCGGCCTCGCGCCGGGCCATCTCGGCGTCCGACGGAAGGAACTCGAGTGCCCGGTCGAGCTCGCCGGCCTTCTCGAGCTCCTGCATGAACCGCAGATGCACCGACGCCAATGCCGGGCTGAGTTTGCGCGCCATACCGAGCAGTACGTTCTGGTCGTAGTTGTCGCGCAGCACGTGCGCGGCGACGTCGTCGGTCACGCCGGCGAGCAGGTCGTTGCGTTCGTCGACCGTGATCGTGCCCGAGGTGACGGCGCGATTCAGCAGGATCTTGAGATTCACTTCGTGATCGGACGTGTCGACACCGGCGGAGTTGTCGATTGCATCGGTGTTGATCCGTCCGCCGGCCCGCGCGAACTCGATACGGCCCCGCTGGGTCAGGCCGAGGTTGCCGCCCTCGCCGACGACCTTGCACCGCAGTTCGCTCGCGTCGACGCGGACGGCATCGTTCGCCTTGTCCCCGGCGTCGGCCTGGGTCTCGGCGGACGCCTTGACGTACGTGCCGATCCCGCCGTTCCAAAACAGGTCGACCGGCGCGAGCAGGATCGCGTGGATCAGCTCGTTCGGCGTCATCGTCGTGATGCCGACGGGGAGCCCGAGCGCGGCCGCGACCTGCTTGGAGATCGGAATCGACTTCAGCGTGCGCGCGAAGACGCCACCGCCTTCCGAGATCAAGGACGTCTCGTAGTCGGCCCACGAGGAGCGCGGCAGGTCGAAGAGCCGCCGCCGCTCGCCGAACGACGTCGACGCGACCGGCTCGGGGTCCAGGAAGATGTGCCGATGATCGAAGGCGCCCACGAGCCGGATGTGTTCGGAGAGCAGCATCCCGTTGCCGAACACGTCGCCGGACATGTCGCCGACGCCGACGACGGTGAAGTCCTGGGTCTGCGTGTCGAGACCCAGCTCGCGGAAGTGGTACTTGACCGATTCCCAGGCGCCGCGAGCGGTGATGCCCATGGCCTTGTGGTCGTAGCCGACCGAGCCGCCGCTGGCGAACGCGTCACCGAGCCAGAACCCGTAGTCGACGGCGATGCCGTTGGCGATGTCGCTGAAGGTGGCCGTGCCCTTGTCCGCGGCGACAACCAGATACGGGTCGTCGGCGTCGTACCGGCGGGTCTGCGGGGGCGCGACGACCTGCTGGACGCCGTCGGCGCCGGTGACGTAGTTGTCGGTGAGATCGAGCAGGCAGGAGATGAGGGTGCGGTAGCAGTCGATGCCCTCCGCAATCCACGCGTCCCGGCCTGACAAGGGGAGCTTGCGACTCGCAAGGGAGGCAGAGCCGGGGTCGGTCGTCTTCTTCACGACGAACCCACCCTTGGCGCCGGTGGGCACGATGACCGCGTTCTTGACGGTCTGGGCCTTCACCAGGCCGAGGATCTCGGTCCGGAAGTCCTCCCGGCGATCGGACCAGCGCAGCCCACCCCGAGCCACCGGGCCGAACCGCAGATGCACCCCCTCGACGCGTGGGGAATACACCCAGATCTCGAACCGGGGCCGCGGTTCGGGCAGGTCCGGTATCCGGCGGGGGTCGAGCTTGACGGCGATGGCGGCGCGGCGTGCGAGCAGGGCGCTCTGGGGTTCGACGTTGCTCTCGTCGTTGCGGTAGGCGTTGGTGCGCAGGGTCGCGTTGACCAAGCCCAACAGCGAGCGAAGGATGCGATCCTGGTCGAGGCTGGCGACGCCGGTGAGCAGCTCTTCGATGCGGTCGGTGAGTCCGATGGCGCCGTCGGCGTTCTCGGTCAGTGGCGCCTGGTTCTCGCGGGCCGGGTCGAAGCGCGACTCGAACAGCTCGAGAATCGCGCTGGCGATGGCCGTGTTGTCGATCAGTGCCTGCTCGATGTAGCCCTGGCTGAACGTCGTGCCGGCTTGTCGCAGATATTTCGCGTACGTGCGCAAAATATTGACCTGCCACCAGTTGAGGTCGGACCGCACCACGAGCGCGTTGAAACCGTCCTGCTCGATCGTCTCCAACCAGAGCAGGCGGACCGTCTCGATGACATTTGCCGCCCGGACGTCGTCGAACGTGGTACCGGCGGGCAGCCGGAGCCCGAAGTCGTAGATCCACACCGTCTGGTTCGCGCCGAGGTCGATCTCGTAAGGCCGCTCGTCGAGAACCTCGATGCCCATCTGCGTGAAGATCGGCAACGCCCGGGCCAACGACACGGCGTGGCCGGTGCGGAACACCTTGAGCCGTTTGTCGGCGGCGTCGTCCGCGTGGGGAGTGTAGAGATCGAAGGCGAGACCGTTGTCGTTGGGCAGCCCCTCGAGCCGGGTGACGTCGCGGACGGCGGCCGCGGCGCCGAAGTCTTCCTTGTAGCCCTCGGGAAAGGCATCGCGGTACTTTCGCCGCAGCCGCTCGGCAGCGCCCTCGCCGACCGCGATGGCCAGGAAGTCCTGCAGGTCATCGCCCCAGCCGCGGGTGACCTTGGCGACCTCGGCCTCGACCGCGGAGCGCTCGGGCGACGGCGGCTGCGAGCCCGGGCGCACCGCGATGAGCAACTGCATACGGGCCAGGTTCATCTCCACGATGCGATCGTCCCGGCCGATGATCTGCCCGGGCCAGTAACGGTTGACCACGGCCTCGACCTCGCGGCGGCTCTGCGGCCCGAAGCGATCGGCGGGGAAGTAGACCAGCACGCCGACGAAGTCGCGGTTGAGGTGGATGCGCGCGAAGACGCCGACGGTGCGGTTCTCGGCCCGGTCGACGACCAGCTGCGCCAGTCGGAGCAGATCGCCGGTGGGTGCCTCGAGCAGCTCGTCTCGCGGCAGGGTGCGTATCGCGGCCAGCAGCCGCCGGCCGCTGTGGCTGTCGGGGCGCACCCCCGCCCGCAGCAGGATCTCCGCGATGCGACGGCGCACGACCGGGACCCGCCCGACCGTGCCGTCCTCGGCGCTGGTGATCAGGCCGAGAAAGACGTGGATCACCTGCGGCGCCGTGCCGGTGGCCGGAGTGACGACCGTGACGCAGTCGTAGTGGACGGCCCGACGCACGCTCGAGACCAGCGGCGACTTGAAGATCACCAGTGGCGCGCCGCTGCGGAAGGCGGGGAGCAGTTCGAGCGGCGAGATCCGCGCCTCGCCGCGCAGTACGCCCTCGGCGTGGGCGTCGTTGCTGCGGGCCCGGGGGCTGGCCAACTCGTTCGCGGAGAACTCGGCGTGCCCGAGGATCATGTAGTTGCCGTCGGCCAGCCAGCGCAGCAGCTCGCCGGCCTCGGCGCTCATCTCGCGGTCGAATTCGCCCGGATCGGCGACCAGCCGGTCGGCCAACTCGCCGATGAGGTGGTACATGTGCGGCGCATCGGCCACCGCGTGCAGGACGTCGTCGAGCACGCGGTTCAGGTCGGCGGCGAGTTCGCCGTGCTTCTCGACCGGCACCTGGTCGAGCTCGATGTAGACCCACGACTCGACCAGCGCGCCGTCGGGCACGTCGGCGTTGTCATCGATGTCGTACACGCGGGTGAGTGCTCCGGTGGTATCGCGGCTCAGCACGATCTGCGGATGCAACAGCCCCTCGAGCCCGTACCCGGCCCGTTCGAGCTCCGCCCACAGCGACTCGACGATGTAAGGCGCATCCTCGGACACGATCTCCACGCTGGTGATGTCCGTGCCGACGTTGTGGACCCGCAGCAGCGTCTGCCCCCACGACCGGACGCGGCCGAACTCGAGCATGTCGGCCGCAATGCCGGCGAGGGCGGCCTCGTCACGACCGGCGAACTGGCTACCGGCGTGGCCGAGGAAACGGCGGGCGAAGGCGGCGGCATCGAGCGCGTCGGTTGCGGCACCGACGCGGGGTTCGGTATCGGCGTGCGCGCCGGCCCCGGCGTGCGTGTCGGTCATGTGCAGGTCACCCCATTGTGACGGGAGAACGGACTCCACCTCCCATCCTGTCACTGCCCGATGGAGGGCGGGCGCGCGGCCGGCGCCGTCGGAGTGAGGTGATCGGTCAGCGCAGGTCGCGGGCGGCGCGCAGGAACACGTTGTTCTCGGTGGCCGTCCCGATCGTGACCCGGGCACCTGAGCCGGCGAACGCGCGGACGATGACGCCACGCGTCTCGCATCCCGCCGCCCAGCTGGTCGTCGCGTCCCCGAGCGGCAGCCACACGAAGTTCGCCTGCGACGGCGGGGCCGCATAGCCGAGTTCGAGCAGCGCGTCGCGCACCCGGGTGCGTTCGGTGACGACCTCGGCGACGCGGGCGAGCAGTTGCTCCTCGGCGGCCGGTTCGAGGGAGGCGAGCGCGGCCGCCTGGGCGACGGTGCTGACCGCGAACGGCACCTGTGTCTGGCGCAGCGCCTCGGCGAGCGCCGGATCGGCGGCAACCGCGTACCCGACGCGCAGCCCGGCGAGGCCGTACGCCTTGGAGAACGTGCGCAGCACGACAAGGTTGGGGAAGTCGTCGAGCAGGCTCAGGCCGTCGGGCACCGCGTCGTCCATCACGAACTCTCGGTACGCCTCGTCCAACGCCACGACGACGTCCCCCGGGACGGCCCGCAGGAAGCGGACGAGCGCGGCCCGGTCGACGACGGTGCTGGTCGGGTTGTTGGGGTTGCAGACGAAGATCAGCCGGGTCTTGCCGGTGATGCGCTCGACCATCGCGTCGAGATCGTGAACGTGCGCGCCGGTCAGCGGCACCTGGATCGACGACGCCCCACTGACCGCGGCGATGATCGGATACGCCTCGAACGAGCGCCACGCGTACATCACCTCGTCACCGGCGTCGGCCACGGCCTGCACGAGTTGGGTGCATAGCGACACCGAGCCGCAGCCGACGCGCACCTGCCCTGGCGCGACGCCGTACTTGTGCGCCAACGCCTCGGTGAGCACGACCGAGACGTTGTCGGGGTAGCGGTTGACGTCCCCGGCGGCCACGGTGATCTTGTCGATCACGTGCGGTAACGGCGAGTAGGACGTCTCGTTGCTCGCGAGCTTGATCGCGCCAGGCACCGTGCGACCCGGCACATAGGCCGGCAGCGTCGCCAGCGTGGGACGTAGCGTCATGTCGTCCTATCCCTTCTTGCCCTTGGCCCGCTCGGACGGCGGCTTGTACCGCTCGACGCGCGCCTTGCGTCCCTTGATCAGAGTGGCCTGCAACTTCTCGATGACCTCGGCCTCGGCGGCCTTCGGGATCTCGACGGTCGAGAATTTGTGCGTGATCTCGATGGCGCCGATCTGCCGCCCGGAAAGGCTCGTCTCGTTGGCGATCGCGCCCACGAGATCCTGCGGACGGATCTTCGCCGCGTGCCCGAGGCTGACGAAGATCGTCGTGGTGGAGCCCGGCTTCGCGCGGTCCCGGATCGCAGGCTTGTCGTCACTGAACGGGCGGACCTCGGGGATGTCGGGGACGTCCTCGTCCGGATCGGCGATGCCGGCCTCGTGCGCCATCTTCACGGCTGCGAGCGCGACCTGGACGAGGTCGTACTCGTCGGTCAGCGTGTCTACGACGACGCGGTACTGCTCGAAGTCGTCCTCGCGCAGGATCTCGGCCAGCGCACCGCGTGTCAATTCGAGCCGCCGGGCCCGCAGATCGGCCACGGTGGGCAGCGTCTCGACCGCGATCTTCGCCTTGGTCGCCTTCTCGATCGTCTTCAGCAGCCGGTGTTGGCGCGGCTCGACGAGCGTGATCGCGACGCCCTCACGCCCGGCGCGGCCGACGCGCCCGATGCGGTGGACGTAGGAGTCGGGCGCGGACGGCAGGTCGTAGTTCACGACGTGCGTCAGGTGGTCGATATCGAGGCCGCGGGCGGCGACGTCGGTGGCCACGAGCACCTCGGCGGTCCGGTTGCGCACCTTGCCCATCACCCGGTCGCGCTGGTCCTGGGTCATGCCGCCGTGCAGCGCTTCGGCTCGGTAGCCCCGGGACGCGAGCGCCTCGCCGAGGGTGTCGACCTCGTCGCGGGTCTTGCAGAAGATGACCGCGGCCGTCGGGGATTCGATGTCGAGCAGCCGGCCGAGCGCCGACGCCTTGTGCTGGCGCGGAACCAGGTAGGCGACCTGCCGCACCAGGGCGGTTCCGTCGGCGTTCTGCTCGCGTTGGATGCGGACCTTGACCGGGTCGTTCAGGTAGCGGCTGACGAGGCCGTTGATGCGCGCCGGCAGCGTGGCCGAGAACAGGACGGTCTGCCGCTGCTCGGGCACCTCGGCCATGATCGCCTCGATGTCCTCGGCGAAGCCCATGTCGAGCATCTCGTCCGCCTCGTCGAGCACAACAGTGCGCAGGTCGCCGAAGTCGACGGTCTTGCGGGCCAGGTGGTCGATCGCGCGGCCCGGGGTGGCGACGACGACGTCGACGCCGGCGCGCAACGCTCGGATCTGATGCGGGATCGGCTGCCCGCCGTAGACCGCGAGGACACGCGCGCCGAGCCCGCGACCGTAACGGTGCGTCGCCTCGGCAACCTGGATCGCCAGCTCGCGCGTGGGCACCAGCACGAGCGCCTGCGGCGACTCACCGCCGGGCACGAGCCGCTGCAGCAAGGGCAGGGCGAACGCCGCGGTCTTCCCGGTGCCGGTGGCCGCCTGCCCGGCGAGGTCGCGGCCGCGCAGCAGCGCCGGGATCGTCTCGCGCTGAATCGGCGTCGGCTCCTCGTACCCGAGCGCATCGAGGGTCTGCAGCAGCTCGGGCCGCAGTTCGAGATCGGCGAAAGCAGCTGGTGACGTCACGAGAGCCAACCCTATTCGCCGTGCACGTCACGCTCGCTCGCTGCCTCGCCGTCATCGAACGGTGCGGGCATCGTCGGAGCATCCGTCCCGACCCTCGAAGGAGTTCGACATGACCACGCTGAACGACCGCGATGTTGCCGATCTTGATGCACTCGTGCGACGCAACACAGTGCTGATGTTGACAGCCGCCGCGATGTGGAGCACTGAACTCATCGCGTTGGCGCGATTCCTGACGGGCGCCGCGGATGCACGCTGGATCTCCGGTGGACCGCAGGTCGGCCTGATGCTGTGCGCCGGCCTGCTTGCGGCGGTTCTTGCCTGCGCGACCGCCGTGGGACATCCGAGCACGGCTACTTCACCCGACCGATTCCGCGCGACGCAAGCTGAGATGGCCGGGCTCGGTGTGGTCACAGTGTGCTTCGCAGCCGCTGGCGCCGGCGCATTTTGGCCGACCTCGCCACCGATCAAGGTGTTCGCATGTGTCGGCTTCCTGTTTGTCGGTGTGATCTACGCGCGTGAGTTCGCTCGTAGAGCGGTCGAGTCGCTGCGCGGAATCGGAACACGCAAAGACGGTGGGCACCCCGAAACCGGGCCGACACGAGGGGCTTCGGGTGGCTTCGGAATTGCAGAAGTCGTGCGAGACCTCGGGATCTGCGTGGCGGCACCGGTCGGCATCGAGACGGTCCTCGCCGCCACCGGTATCTTGCGTGAACCTGGGTGGTGCCTTGCGCTCAGCGCACTCAGCGACGCCGCGCTCGCCGGCGGAGTCCTCGCTTTTGGAGGCTTGTTGTGCGTTGTGCATCTCAGGACCGAGGATGAAGGCTGGGCCGTCCTGCGATGGTGCCTGAAGGTGCTTGCCGCTGCGACGATCACGGTCTGCGGCGTCAGCGGCGTCCAGCTGATCGTCGAGCACCCCGGTTCCGTCGTCGCCAAAGTCGCTATCTCGGCGTTGGCGGTCTCGTGGGTTCTACCGCCAGCGGCGATCTGCGCGTGCTGGATGCGGCGCCGGGGGAAACACCGCACGAACCACCGCGGGATCGCCGTGCATTGCCTTGCGGCCCAGTATGCGCAACGCTCCCGGGCACGGCACAACACACTCGTGGCGGCCGGCTGATCTGACCACCGGTGGTGTTGGGTCAAAGATTCCCGCGCTCGTCCTGCTCGCGCTCGATGGCCTCGAAGAGCGCCTTGAAGTTGCCCTTGCCGAAGCCGAGCGAGCCGTGCCGCTCGATCAGCTCGAAGAAGACGGTGGGACGGTCGCCGACCGGCCTGGTGAAGATCTGGAGCAGGTAGCCGTCCTCGTCGCGATCGACGAGGATGCCGCGGGACTTGAGCTGCTCGACGGGCACGCGGACCTGGCCGATCCGCTCCCGCAGTTCGGCGTCGTCGTAGTAGGAATCGGGTGAGGCGAGGAACTCGACTCCGCGAGCGCGCAGCTCGTCGACGGTGCGCAGGATGTCGTTCGTGGCGAGCGCGATGTGCTGGCATCCGCTGTCGCCGTAGAACTCCAGGTACTCGTCGATCTGCGACTTCTTCTTGCCCAGGGCCGGCTCGTTGAGCGGGAACTTCACCCGGTGGTTGCCGTTCGCGACGACCTTGGACATGAGCGCCGAGTACTCGGTCGCGATGTCGTCGCCGACGAACTCGGCCATATTCACGAAGCCCATGACCCGGTTGTAGAAACCGACCCACTCGTCCATCCGGCCGAGCTCGACGTTGCCGACGCAGTGGTCGACCGCTTGGAACAACCGCTTCGACGGGGCGGCCATCGTCGAGGTCTTGGCCACGAAGCCGGGCAGGTAGATGCCGGTGTAGTGCGACCGGTCGATCAGTGTGTGCCGCGTCTCGCCGTACGCAGCGACCGCGGCACGCCGGATCGTCCCGTGCTCGTCCGAGACGTCGTTCGGTTCTTCGAGAACGGTGGCGCCCTGCGCCCGCGCGTGGGCGATGCACTTGTCGACGTCCGGCACCTCGAGGGCGAGGTCGACGACGCCGTCGCCGTGCCTGCGGTGATGATCGGCGTAGGTGCTCGCCGGGTCGACCGCGCCGATGATCACGAAGCGCGCCGAGCCGGAGCGCAGGACGAACGCCTTGTGATCGCGGTTGCCCGTCTCTGGGCCGCTGTAGCCCACGAGCGTCATGCCGAAGGCGTGTTGGTAGTAGTGCGCGCTCTGCGTCGCGTTGCCGGACACGAACACGACAGCGTCCATCGCGGTGACCGGGAACGGATCGGTGCTCTCGTCGTACTCGACGAGGCCGACGAGCTGCTTGAGCCGCTCGACGGTCAGATCGGCTTCGCGTTCTTCGGGCGTGAGATCGACGGTGGTCATACACGAAGAGTGCTCCCGGCCAGCTTGCCTGGGCAAGTGGACGACGAGAGTCTGGTCATGCTGTACAGAATGTGCAGCCAATACGCCAGCTTACCAAGCAATATGCCGAGCCTGAGCCGGGTCGTCGGCTTGTTTAGTGCTCGGCCGTGTCCTCCCCGATGTCGTGACCGCGCGCCAATAACCTGTGGACGATGTCCACCTATGTCGCGGTCTTCGCGCTCCTGCTTGCCTACGTCGCCCTCGTCGCGGCGTACGTGGCGCTGCGCACCCTGGCGAAGCTACGGCGCGCGACCCGTGTGCTGGCACGTGGAGCACGTGGCGAGGAGAACCACGCGTCGCTCGTCGAGACCGCGCAGCGTCACGACGAGCGCATCGACGTCGTCTCCGAGCAGGTCGAGACACTGCGCCGGCATCTCGAGGGCGCGATGGGCGCCCGACCCGGTGACGCGCCGGGGGCGCTGCGCAACGTCGCCCTCGTGCGGTACGACGCGTTCACCGAGCTGTCCGGCCGGATGTCGTTCTCGCTGGCCCTGCTCGACGAGAAGGGCGACGGCGTCACGATCAGCGCCATCGCCAGCAGCGGCGACACCCGCGTCTACGCCAAGGGCGTCGCGGACGGCAAGGGTGAGCACGAGCTCTCGCCGGAGGAACAGCAGGCGGTCTCCGTCGCGCTCGCGAAGCGCCGAAGCCTGCTGGGCCGCAAAGCGAGCTGATCTGCTGAATCGACTGTCGACCTCCGCTGTTGACCGGCGACCTAATCGTTCAAAGCCGCCAGTCAACAAGCCAGTCGGCAGTCAACAAGCCAGTCGGCAACGACGATCGGACACAATGACTTCGTGACCACGACGATCGCGTTCCTCGGGCCCGAAGGGACGTTCGCGCACCAGGCGCTGCGTGCGCTACCCGTGGCCGCGGGCGCCACACTGCTGCCGACCGCCAACGTGACCCTCGCAATCGACGCGGTACGCGCCGGGGCTGCAGACTCGGCGCTCGTCCCGCTCGAGAACTCCGTCGAGGGCGCGGTGCCGGCGACACTCGACGAACTCGCGAACGGCGCACCGCTGATCATCGCTGAGGAGGCCTACCTCGCCGTCGCGTTCGAGTTGATGGCGCGGCCGGGAGTGCCCCTGGATGACATCCGGACCGTCGCCACCCACCCGCACGCCGAGGCGCAGGTCCGTCGCTGGCTGATCTCGAACCTGCCGAGCGCGCGCGTGGCGCTCGTCGGGTCGACGGCCGGCGCGGCCCAGGCCGTGGCGCACGGCGACTACGACGCTGCGGTCGGCGCGGCCGTGGCCGGCGAGTTGTACGGGCTCGACATCCTCGCCCACGACATCGCCGACCACCGCGGCGCGGTCACCCGCTTCGTGCGGCTGACCCGCCCGGCACCGCCGCCGGCGCACACCGGCAACGACCGCACCACGTTCGTCGCCTTCCTGCGTGCGAACCACTCGGGGGCGCTGCTCGAACTGCTCAGCGAGCTGGCCACGCGAGGTATCAACATGACGCGCATCGAATCGCGTCCGACCAAGGGACGCGTCGGCCCGTACTGCTTCTCGATCGACGCGGAGGGGCACATCGCCGACCAGCGCGTCGGCGATGCGATCGCCGCCATGCACCGTGTTTGCGCGGAAGTGCGCTATCTCGGGTCGTACCCGCGGCGGGACGGAAGGCAGGGCCCGGTCCCGATCGGGCGGACCGACTCGGAGTTCACCGAGGCCGGCCGCTGGCTCGCCCGGCTCCGCGAGTCAGGCACGTCCTAGACGGTATGACGTGACTGCTCTTTGGTGAGTGGTTGCGGGCCGGGGCCTCTCTCACACAATCTCGTGGGTTACCGAGCAGGGGCCGCCTGCTCGGCCTATCCGACATGTGTGGGAGGCCCCGGTGCTTGGTGAGCGTACGAGTGTTGGTCTGGATGTGC
>JBPCOE010000054.1:0-3959 GCA_051000605.1 Jatrophihabitans sp. | reverse complement strand
AGCCCGATATTCTTCACCACGAAGGTGCTCCTTGATCAACAGTCTCAGTGACTCGACATCCCTGATTCTCGTTGACTTGGAGCACTTTTCAGTTGATCACCACGCAGTCACGGTGAAAGCGGCAGGCTAGACGCTTGCGCCCGCGACGGGTTCCGCTAGCGGACGCACTCGCGACGGGCCGTCTTACGGGGCGACCGATGATCATCGGCCGATTCTCAATGGCGACCGCAGGCTCGGGAACGATCGCACAAGTAGCCGATAAGCGGGTTGGGTGGGGCTGCTGCGTGTGGGTGCCAGTCACGTCGCTGTGACCGGGCGGCCTTCTGCAGGGTGCGGCATGGGTTTTTGCTGCGGCTGCCGCGGTTCAGTCGTGGGTCATCCCGCGTCGACGGTGGCGATCACTAGGTCTTCACCCCCGATAGGGCTGAGGCCGTCGCCGCGGTCAGCGAAGTACCGATCGTGAAGGTCGTGCGAGGTAACTACTTGTACGTTGCCGAATCCGGCCTCACGCGCAAGGTTGGCCGCATCGTCGGGGGCCAGAAGGCTTAGCCAAGGATGACCGGATGCTGTAGATCCTTTGGCAGCTCCCTCCAAGATGGGGCGAATCGCTGCCGGTGCCATTTCGATGGGACGCGCGTAGCTGAAGACCATCACTGAGCCAGCGGCGAGCGAGGCTGCCGCCCTTAGCGTCGTTGAGACCGCCTCGCGCGTGAGGTACATCGTTACGCCGAGCATGGAAACGGCTGTGGGCAGTGCCGGATCGAGGCCGGCGCTCACTGTGTTGTCGAGCCACGACTCTCCAGCTTCGAAGTCGACCGGGACCAGGCTTAGTCGCGCCCGCTGTAGTAATCCGAGCTCGTTCAGTCGCTCACGCTTCCAGGCCTGGGTAGCAGGCGCATCGACTTCAAACACACGCACAACGCCCTTATGGCGCTGCGCGAAGGTGTCCAGACCGGCCCCAAGGACGACGTACTGTCGCTCCGGAAGCCGTCACTGTGTCTTCGGCGGCCCGCGCCCGGGCCACGATCGAAGACCGATTGGCCCTCGTGTGCTCAGGGTTCATGTCGGGGCGTCCGCGCCACGAGTCGTCTACTCCCGCGATCAGCAAGCCGATCGTGTCGTCCAATACGTGCGGCGGCTCATCGATAAGCGCATGTAGCGCCCGCCATAGTGCCGTGCGAACCGCCGTCGAGTCAGGTCCCTCGCTCATCGCTCACCGCGCGTTTTCGAGGCCGGGCGGCACCTGGATGATCCAGTCCCGTCCGTCGGGATCGCGCACGGTCATCTCCTCGCCGCCGTGATGGGTAGTCGCGAGCGCACTGACCACCTCGACAACCGGGTCGAGCTGCACGCTCGCGGCGGCGGCACGCAGAACAATCTGCATGCCGGTCGGCGCATCCTCGGAAACCTCGGCGACGAACAGGTGGGGGCCCGAGCCGTTGCGCAGCAGACCGGAGTTGTGGTCGGTCTCGAAATCCAGCTCGTAGCCGAGCGTGCGGAAGAACTTTGCCGACTTCCCCCAGTTGTGGGTCTCCAGATACACAGCCTCGATGCCATCAGTCGTCATCAGTGGTCTCCTTCGGTTCGGGGCCGTTCTCGGCGGCGTCCAGGTAGGTGCGGATGGCTGCCGCGGTGATCGCAGACAGCGACTGCTCGGTGTCGACCGCGTGGTGCTTGAGCTCACGGATGAGCTCGTTCGGGAGGTAAACGTTGAACTGCTTGACGGAGTCTGCAGCCATGACAGGATGCTAGCACTCTATGCAGCTACCATTGCGATCGACGATCGGAAGACCAACCATGAGCTTCTTCGCCCCGTCTCGGCCCTACCCGGCCGATCGCTACGACCGTGAAGAGGGCGAGAACCTGGCCTGGTGGCGTTTGAACAACGCACCCCACGACATCCAGTACGCCGCTGGCGGGTCGTGCGACTACCTCGCGATCGGAACAGCAACCCACGGCGACTACGGGCTGTACCGCTGGAACATGGGTCCCGGGCGAAGCGGCCCGGACCCCCACTTCCACCGAGCGGTGTCAGAATCCTTCTTCGTCCTTGACGGCGCCGTCGCCATCTACGACGGCACGAAGTGGCGCACCGGCAGACAGGGTGACTTCTGCTACGTGCCCGAGGGCGGAGTCCACGCATTCCGCAACGACTCCGGCGAGCCGGCATCCATGCTGATCCTCTTCTCCCCGGGGGCAGCCCGCGAGAAGTACTTCGAAGGGCTGGCACACCTTACGGCCGCAGACACGCCCCCATCCGATGACGAGATGGCCGAGTTCTTCACCGCGCACGACACGCACTGGCTATAGACCAGGCCAGCTGCTGAGGGTGCCGCCGACCTAGCCGCCTTGCGTGCCGGATCGCGCAAAGGATCCCGAGTGACACGACGACCGGCCGTTCCGCAAAGGTGCGTCTTGCGGGAGGCCATGATCAAGGCCGGGTTCGCGCCGGTAGACGACTAGAGGGCGCCGTTGGAGGTTCCATTTGCGGACGCCGCGCGGTTATCTGACACAGTGATTAAGCGACTGGTCGCGCTGGGAGGCGCGCGCATTGCCACCCCTCACACCCTGTGGCACACGCGTTGGAGTCACTTCTCGACAGTCAGGTCCATCAGCCCGGCCGGTGTCGAAGCGAACGTGGTGGGCGTCAGGTAGAAGGACGCGAGATGTGGCTCGAAGTCGACGTGCACCCAGGCCGCGCCGCTGTCTCGACAGCCGGCAATTGCATGCCGGACGAGTGCACGACCGATCCCCGCGCGTTGGTGCGTCGGCGACACCGCGGTGTCGACGAGGAACGCGTGTCGTCCGCCGTCACCGACGGCGTTCACGAACCCGACAACGTGTGTTCCCCAACGCGCGATGACCCACCCCAACGAATGGCGACCGAGGCGGTCATTCCAGCTCTCGGTCAGACCGGCGTGGCCGAACGCGGCAGCGTGCAGGGTCGACAATTCGTCGTCCGTGACATTTCCGCGCCAGGTGTATCTGATCTCCTCAGATGTCATGCGATCAAGCCTGCCGGTACACCGAGAATTGAGCACACTCAATCGAGGGTCCCGCCGCGGAACGGCGGCGTCGCTACAGCTGCAGGTGAAGGCGCAGTGCGTCGTCAAGCTGCGTCATGACGTCCGCAGGGGCCTGTCCGAGGATCGCACCCAGCCGCTCGATGGCGATCGAGCGGACCTGCTCGGCCTGGGCCTTGGAGTCCTGACGTAACCCGGTCGCAGCTGCGGGCAGCAGAGCTTGGAACGGGAAGATCCGGTCGGTGTTGCTGGTGACGGGCACGACGGTGACCACTCCGCGGCCGAGCCGCGCCGCGATCGAGTTCGCGCGGTCGTTGCTGACGATCACTGCCGGACGTCGTTTGTTGGCCTCGCTTCCGCGCACAGGGTCCAGATCTGCTAGCCGTATCTCACCGCGCAGCATCGGCGATCCCGTCGGCCGCGGTCACACTCCACGCCGCGTGGTCGCCTGATGCCTCCCACTCATTCCAGGCGGCCTCGTAGTCCTGCTCCAGTTCGGGAAGGCGCAGCATGCGCACCGCATGGTGCAAGGCGGCCGACCTCGACGAGAGGCCGGTGGTGCGGGCAAACTCGTCGAGGACAGCTACATCCTCGTCCGGCAGACTGACGCTGAGCTTCATACCGCAATGCTACCGCAGTACTACCGCGACGTACTGGACATCGGCAGCTGCGCCGTCGCGCGAGCATCGTCCCGTGAGCGGATCCGCTTGCGGACCTCGCGTTACGAGGCGGATTGTTCGCCGAGCTTGTCCAGTAGAAGGGATCGAGCCAGCGTCGAGGGTGGCAGGTGGCGTTGTTCGGCGGCGCGTTGGATCGCGTCGTATTCCGATTGCCGTAGCCGCAGTGTGAGCATGCGGGAGCGGTTGGGCCAGCTGATCGATGCGCCGTCGGACAATTCGGCTTCGGGGTCGATCTGGGCGGCGGTTTCTGCGCGGG
>JBPCOE010000034.1:0-21486 GCA_051000605.1 Jatrophihabitans sp. | reverse complement strand
CCCCCCCCCCCCCTCACCGACAAACACCCCCCCCCCGATGGCGAGATGGGTCTCGTGGGCTCGGACGACGCGGACAAGTTCTACGCGCAGTGCGCGATCGACGCCAAGGTGGCGTTCGTCAACGCGCTGCCCGTCTTCATCGCGTCCGACCCCGAATGGGCGGCTAAGTTCGAGGCGGCTGGCGTTCCGATCGTGGGCGACGACATCAAGTCCCAGGTCGGAGCGACGATCACGCACCGGGTGATGGCCAAGCTGTTCGAGGACCGCGGCGTCGTGCTGGACCGTACGTACCAGCTCAACGTCGGCGGCAACATGGACTTCAAGAACATGCTCGAGCGCGACCGTCTCGAGTCGAAGAAGATCTCCAAGACGCAGTCCGTCACCTCGCAGATACCCGACCGCGACCTCGGCGCCCGCAACGTACACATCGGGCCGTCGGACTACGTAGCGTGGCTCGACGACCGCAAGTGGGCGTTCATCCGTCTCGAGGGCAAGACGTTCGGCGACGTCCCGTTGAACCTCGAGTACAAGCTCGAGGTCTGGGACTCCCCGAACTCGGCCGGCATCATCATCGACGCCCTGCGCGCGGCGAAGATCGCGAAGGACCGCGGCATCGGTGGCCCGATCCTGTCGGCCTCGAGCTACTTCATGAAGTCGCCGCCGGTGCAGTACTTCGACGACGAGGCCCGCCAAGCCGTCCAGGACTTCATCGACGGCAAGGTCGACCGCTGACCTGACGCGTGCGACGCTGACCTGTGTCTTCCCGCCTGTCGTGGTCGATCCCGCACGAAGGCTGTTGACGCGATTGCTGCCTATTCGCTGTAGGTGTCGAACACGACGCCGGCGCCGATACGCCCGAGATCTCTTACGAGCCCTGATTCGATCAGGAGGGATTCTTGGGGCGACATCGGCGACCATCCCAGGAAAAGGTCGATCTCACAGCCTTGCAATGCGGCGAGAACGTCAAGGTTTGTAGTGACGAAGCGCTTGGCATCGTCGAGCAATTCCTGCAGTCGGACTTCTTCACCGGCCCGGAAACTGAAAACCACTGTCTTTCCCGAACGATTGATCTCACCCGCGTTGAGCAGATTTTGCGGAATCGCGAGCGTCCTAACGTCCGGCGCCCGTACACGAATTGAGGCGGCAGCCCAACCATCACGAATATTCTCATCCATTAGTCCCCCAAGTAGTCGAGGATGTTGCCGATCGATTCACCAGCGACTCCGCCGTGTCCCAGCGGATACACCTCACCCGCCTCGTCGACGACGACATCGGGGTTTCCAGGGAAGTCACCCTTGGCCTTCACCTTATGGATCGCGTCGTTGATTTCTCGCCGCGACTTGTTGAATCGGCTCGTCAGTTGGCCGACACGCGTCGTGCCGCCGGTGATTCCGCCGTCGCCAACTCTGGAATAGAGCAGGTCCTTTCTGGCCTGAACGCTACCGCCCCGTGGCCAACGTTTCTCGGGACTTGGCAAGGCGGACTGTGTTGCCTGCGACCGGCAGCCGTTTCGCCGAGGTCACCCCGGCAACCGCGAGACGGGTGCTGGCGAGGCCTTCCATCGCAAGGCGGATCCGTTCGGCGGTCGCGGCGACGGTGGGCAGGGTGTCCGCGAGCAGGCGGGCGGCGTCGGTGAAGATGAGGATCAGCTCTTCGACCTTCTTCGCCGCCGCCGCGATCTTGGCCAGCTGCAGAGCTTGGGCGGGAGCTTCGGCGATACCGGCGGTCACGGCCCCCAGCAACGCGCCGCCGGCTTGGATGCCGGCTGTCCACTCGAGAAGGTCTGCCAGTTCGCTGATGACCGCGCGATGGCACTGGTCGAGATGGTGCGCCAGCTCGGTGCACGCGCGGGCGAGCGCGCGGTACGTCGATGCCAGATCGGCGATGTGCGCGGACAGCCCCCGGCACACGATGCAGATATCCTCGGATTCGGGCAGGGCATCGGAGGCGAACCCGCCCGGCGCCATCTCGGCGTACAACGACGCGCGATCGAGCGCGAGTGCGGCGGCAGACCACGCGTGCGCAGCCCGATGCAGACGGTCCTGGTGGCCGTTCGGCCACACGTAGCCGACCAGATGTTGAACCAGCCCCCAGCCGTGCGGCGTGCCACCACTGCCGCCCGCCGCCGACGGGAACGACGGCGGCGGACTGGAATAGCCGTCCGGTGGCAAGTTCGCAAGCGCGGCCCCGAGCGACGTCTGCGCCGACGCGGTCGAGGCAGCCTCCGCCTCCGCGTAGTTGCGCCCCGACCGGGCGAATATCGACGACGTCGTGTACGCCGCGTTGACGACCTGCTGCGTGGCCAACAGCGACGAACGTGCTGCCTGGTCGTAGGTTCGAGCCCACTGCCGGCCACCCGGATCGTCACCGGCCATCGACCCGGAATCGAGCAGCACCGAGGTCAACCGCCCGGACGCGACCTCGCTCGGATCCGCGACGTCGCGAGACATCGAGCGCGCCGTATCGACGAAATCAGTGACCTCGACGAGCAGGCGGGTCATTGCGACCACATCTGCGCGTTCGCCCGCACCGCAGAGGAATAGTTGCCGTGCGCCGTGCACGCGATCGAGCGCAGCACGCCGAGAGCCTCGTGCATCTGCGCCGAACCGGCCAACCAGCGACGGTGCGCGTCGGCCTGCTCGGCCGCCGCCATCCCCCGCCACGTGGCGTGCACCCGCGACACCCGCGCGTCCACGTCCTGTTGCACCGTCGTCAACGTCTGACCACAGATCGTCATGCGCTCGACCAGTTCGGCCAGCAGTTCGAAGTCGACGGCGAAGCCGCTCATGATGCGATCCGGTGGAAGTCGGACTCGACGGTGCACTCGTTCTGCTCGTAATCGGCCGCGGTGATCCCGAGCGCGCGGCCCATCTCGTCGAGCGCCGACAGCAGCATCTGCGCGCCCTCGGCCCACTCGCGCCAACCCTGCGTGAACGCGGTCGCCGCCTGCCCGCGCCAACCATGACCGAACAGGTCCTGCGCTGCCGCACGGAGCCGCATCAGCTCGCTGCGAGCTTCGCCGGCGGCTCCGGCGATCATCGCCTGCGCTGCGAACAGTTCGCCCGATTCGACGGCGTATCCCGACATTGCAGACACCTCCTGATTGAGACTCGGAGCGTAGGACGATCCGGTCGCCCGCCGCTGACCGCCGGCCCGCGCCTGTGGATAACTCCGGTCAGCGTCGTCAGTAACCTGAGACGGTGATCGACCTCAGACTCGTCCGCGACGACCCGGACCAGGCCCGCGCCTCGCAGCGCACCCGCGGGGCCGACCCCGCTCTCGTCGACGCGCTGCTCGCCGCCGACGACGCACGCCGCGCCGCCGTCGCCCGAGCCGACTCGCTGCGGGCCGCGCAGAAGTCCATCGGGCGAGACGTCGCGAAGGCAAGTCCCGAGGAACGTCCGCAGGTGCTGGCCAGAGCCAAGCGGCTCGCCGAGGACGTCAAGGCCGCCGAGGCAGATGAGTCACATGCCGACGACGCGCTGCGCAACGCCCAGTTCGCGATCCCGAACATCGTCGAGGGCGAGGTTCCACCCGGTGGCGAGGACGACTTCGTCACGCTCGAGATCGTCGGGACGCCGCCCGCGGTCGAGCACCCCAAGGACCATCTCGAGATCGGCGCCGGGCTCAAGGCGATCGACACCGAACGTGGCGCGAAGGTCAGCGGCGCGCGCTTCTACTTCCTCACCGGCGTCGGCGCACAACTCGAGTTTGCGTTGATCAACCTAGCCATGCAGCAGGCGACCGAGGCGGGCTTCACGCAGATCATCGCGCCTGCGCTCGTCAAGCCCCACGTCATGCAGGGCACCGGCTACCTCGGCGCGCACGCCGACGAGGTCTACCACCTCGAGAAGGACGACCTCTATCTCGTCGGGACGTCCGAGGTCGCGCTTGCGGGCTACCACCAGGGCGAGATCCTCGACGCCGCCGACCTGCCGCTGCGCTACGCCGGCTTCTCGTCCTGCTTCCGGCGCGAGGCCGGCAGCTACGGCAAGGACACCAAGGGCATCATCCGGGTCCACTGGTTCGACAAGGTCGAGATGTTCTCCTATGTCCGTGTCGAGGACGCCCGTGACGAGCACCAGCGGTTGCTCGCCTGGGAACGGGAGTTCATCGACAAGCTCGAACTCGCCTACCGCGTCATCGACACTGCCGCCGGTGATCTCGGCTCGAGCGCGGCGCGCAAGTTCGACATCGAGGCCTGGTTCCCGTCGCAGGGTGCGTATCGCGAGCTGACGTCCACCTCGAACTGCACGACGTTCCAGGCGCGGAGGCTCAACATCCGCACCCGTACGGGCAAGGCCACGACGCCGGTCGCGACGTTGAACGGCACGCTCTGCGCGGCGGCCCGGACCATTGCGTGCCTGCTCGATCACCACCAGCAGCCCGACGGCTCGGTGTACGTCCCGGCCGCGCTGCGTCCCTTCCTCGGCGGACGCGAGGTCCTCGCACCGGCATGAGCGCACGCAAACGGTCCGGACCGAGGGCATGGCGCCTGATCGGGCCGGACGGAGTGAAGCCGTGACCATCCGGATGGTCGCCACCGATATCGACGGCACGCTGTTGAACAGCCAGAACCACGTCTCCGGACGCACCCGTGCTGCGCTCGAGGCTGCCGAGCGCGCAGGTCTGCTCGTCGCCTTCGTCACCGGCCGTCCGCCACGCTGGCTCGACGACCTGATCGAGCAGACCGGCCATCTCGGCGTCGCGGTCGGGGCCAACGGGGCGGTGCTCTACGACCTCGCGGACGAGACGGTGATCAGCTCACACACGCTCGCGCCGGGCCTCATGCTCGAACTCGCGGAACGGTTGCGAGGCGAGTTCCCGAACGTCACGTTCGCGATCGAGTTCGGGCTCGGCTTCGCCGCCGAACCGGCGTACGTCCACGACTGGGAGATCAACCCGCGCGTCGACCGCCGGGGCGTCGCGATCACACCACCGGCCGTCGGTGCGCTGGCGCAGATCGCCATCGCACCGGCGGTCAAGCTGCTGGCCAAGGACCGCGACGCCGATCCGGATGCTCTTCTCGCGGCCGCGATCGAGCTCATCGGCGACCGCGCGACGATCACGCACTCGTCGTCGTTCGGGCTGCTCGAGCTGTCGGCGCCGGGCGTCACCAAGGCCACCGGGCTCGCCGAACTGGCGGAACGCCACGGCATCGCGGCGCACGAGGTCGCGGCGATCGGTGACATGCCCAACGACATCCCCATGCTGCTCTGGGCCGGACGTTCCTACGCGGTCGCCAATGCGCATCCCTCGGTGCTCGAGGCTGCTGACGAGGTCGCGGTGAGCAACGATGAGGACGCCGTCGCCGTCCTCATCGAGTCGCTTCTCTGACTGCCCCCTACTCGGGTGCGACTATCGCGGAGCGTTGGATCTTGCCCGAGGTCGTCTTGGGCACCGCGTCGACGAACCAGACCCGCCGCGGGTACTTGTAGGGCGCCGTCTCGGCCCGGACGTGCGCCTGCAGCTGCGACACCAGCTCTGCCGATGCGGTGAACCCGTCGCGTAGCACGACGGCGGCCGCGACAACGGAGCCGCGCGATTCGTCCGGCAGCCCGACGACCGCACATTCGCGCACGGCCGGGTGCCCGAGCAGCGTCGACTCGACCTCGACCGGCCCGATCCGGTACCCCGCCGAGATGATCACGTCGTCGGCGCGGGCCTCGAAGAACAGCAGCCGTCGGCGTCCTGACGCACCTGGTCACCGGTGTGCCAGGGCCCGGCCGACACCGGCGCACCGTCATACCCCAGGAAGAACGCAGGCAGCGTGGACGGGTCGATGGTCAGCTCGCCGTCGACGATCTCGACCGAGACGCCGGGCAGCGGACGTCCCATCGACCCAGGCGGCGCAGTCTCACCGGGTCGCACGCCGGTCACCTGCCCGGTCTCGGTCTGCCCGTAGCCGTCAGCGAGCGAGAGCCCGGTCTGCTCGAACCAGGCGTTCCACGCGGGGACGCCCAGCGCCTCGCCCGCGGTGATGATCCTGCGCAGCGACGGCATCGCCTCGATCGGCCCGTGCCCCGCGATCAGCCGGTACTCGGTGGGCGCCATACAGAGCACGTTCACGTTCAGCCGGCGGATCGTCTCGAGCCGTTCGACCGGGTCAAAACGGCGGTCCTGCACGACCGCCGCGGCGCCGCACCACCACGGCGCGATGAAGCAGTTGCGCGCCGACTTCGACCAGCCCGGCGCCGCCGTTGACCACACCAGCTCGCCCGGCTGCGCGGCCATCCACTGCGTGGCCTGCAGTTCCTGGCCCCAGAGGTACCGCTGGCCGTGGGTCACCAGCTTCGGCTCACCACTCGTCCCCGAGGTGAACAGGACGAAGGACGGGTCGGCGTCGTCGAACTCGGCGAACGCAGGCACGCCGAACGGCTCGAACAGCGCCGGATCGGGCACCGTCAGCACCGGGCAGGCCGGCGCAGCCTTGGTCAGCTCGGCCAGGTTGCGCTCGTCGCAGACCACCAGGGCCGGGCGTGCCCGCCGCAACCGCAGTGCGAGATCCTTTGCGCGCAACTGCTCGCTGCACGGCAGGATCGGCGCCCCGATGTGCAGGCCGGCCAGGGTGAGCAGGACGTTCTCGATCCCGTTGCCGAGCATCGCGAGCACGACGTCGCCTCGCGACACCCCGCAATCGACGAGCCGGCCCGCGAGATGCCCGGCTACGGCGGCCAGCTCACCGAACGACCACTCCGCGCCGCCGTCGTGGACGACCGCCCGGTCGTCGCCTGGGCGGGTCGCGACGAAATCCCGGACGAAGTTCACGCCGACGAGCCTACGGAGGGGAACGCGCGCCCGACTCGGTGATGATCTCGGTCGGACCGTGCAAATCTACGCGGTCCGACCGAGATCATGACGGCCTAGAGGTACTGCCCGGGGCCGGGGCCCTGCGAGTCGTCATCCGGCCCGGAAGACGGCGTCAGCCGGGCCCCCTGGGGGAGGATCATCTGGCCGCCCGGGCCGACGATGACCGCCTGCCCGTCCCGGGCGCCACCGGGTCCGATCTGGCGCCGCATCTCCTCCAGCTGCGCGCGAGCCCCGGCCTGTTGCGCGTACAACGCCGTCTGGATGCCGTGGAACAGCCCCTCGAGCCAGCCGACGAGCTGGGCTTGCGCGATCCGCAGCTCGGCCTCCGACGGCGTCGCGTCCTCGAAGGGCAGGCTGAGCCGTTCCAGCTCCTCCTGCAGCTCCGGAGCGAGGCCGTCCTCGAGCTCGCGGATCGAGGACTCGTGGATCTCACGCAGGCGTTTGCGGCCGGCCTCGTCGAGCGGGGCCTGACGCACCTCGTCCAGCAACTGCTTGATCATCGTGCCGATCCGCATCACCTTCGCGGGTTGCTCCACCTGCCCGGTGATGTCGTCGATGTCACTGCGTTGCTCGTCCTCGGTCGTAGCAAGCTCCTTGCCGGCCGAAGCCGATTCGACGTCCTGCTCCTCGGCCGGGTACGCGGGGGACGGTTCGGGGGTCTGCTCGCTTCCGGTCACACCTTCACTCCGTTCAGGTCGCCAAAGGCGCCATACCCATGGTTCGCTCCGCAAGCGTCGCTCACAGAGCCAGTCTGCCCGACGCGCTGAATACCTCACCGGCTACCGCACCCGGAGCACGACCTTGCCGATGTGCTCGCTGGAGTCGACCAGCCGATGCGCCTCCGCGGCATCGTCCAAGGTCAGGATGCGGTCAATGATCGGACGCACCTGCCCGGCCTCGATCATCGGCCATACCGCGTTCTGCGTCTCGCCGACGATCTCCGCCTTCTCAGCCAGTGACCGGCTGCGCAGACCCGCCGCGTGGATCGTCAGCCGGCGGGCGAGCACGCGGCCGAGGTCGAGCTCGCCCTTCGTCCCACCCTGCATGCCCAGGACGATCAGGCGCCCGCCGAGAGCCAGCGACGCGACGTTGCGGGGCAGGTAGGCCGCACCCATGTTGTCCAGGATCACGTCGACGCCCGCGCCGCCTGTGCGGTCCTTGACGACCTCGTCGAAGTCGTCCTCGCGGTAGTTGATCGCGACGTCGGCGCCGAGGTCGGTGCAGAAGTCAATCTTGCGGGGCGTGCCGGCTGTGGTGAAGACCTCGGCGCCCTTGCCCTTCGCGATCTGGATCGCCATCGTGCCGATGCCGCTCGACCCGCCGTGGACGAGGAACCGCTCACCAGGCTCGAGGCGGCCGGCATTGGGGCCGAACGCCATCGACCAGACCGTGCAGGTGGCCTCGGGCAACGCGGCGGCGTCGACGAGATCGACGCCCTGCGGGACGGCCATGAGCTGACCGACCGGCACCGCGACCTGCTCCGCGTAACCGCCCCCGGCCAGGAGCGCGCAGACGTGGTCGCCGACGTTCCAGCCCGCCACCTCGTCCCCGACGGCCGCGATCGTGCCCGAGCACTCCATGCCCAGATACTCCGACGCGCCCTTCGGCGGCGGGTAATGACCCTGGCGTTGAAGCAGGTCGGCGCGGTTGATCGCCGTGGCGATGACATCGAGGACGACCTCACCAGGTTTCGCGGTGGGATCGGGTACGTCCTGCACCTGCAGGACCTCCGGGGCCCCGGGCTCGGTGATGACGACGGCACGCATGGCTTCGACCGTAGTCGGTCTGGGATCCCAGACGAGTGGGACGCTCGGTGGCGGCGCCGGCCGAGCGGCGGGACAGTGGCGCGATGGAGCGCATCGAGGTGGGGACGGGACCGCTGCGCGAAGCGGACGTCGTGGCCGTCGCCCGGGGCGGCGCGGGGGTCGTTCTCGCTCCGGCGGCTCTGGACGCGCTGGCCGCCTCGCGCGCTGTGGTCGTTGCCCTGGCCGACGACGTCGAAGCGCACTACGGCATCTCGACCGGCTTCGGCGCGCTGGCCACGAAGCACATCCCGGTCGAGCAGCGGGCCCTGCTGCAGCGATCGCTGATCCGCTCGCATGCGGCCGGCAGCGGTGCGGAGGTGGAACGCGAGGTGGTCCGCGCGCTCATGCTGCTGCGGCTCTCGACGCTGGCGACCGGGCACACCGGCGTCCGCCCAGGCACCGCGACGGCCCTTGCGGCGATGCTGGACGCGGGCATCACGCCGCTCGTGCACGAGTTCGGCTCGTTGGGATGCTCGGGCGACCTCGCCCCGCTGGCGCACGTCGCCCTCGCGCTGATCGGGGAGGGGACGGTTCGCGACGCCGCCGGGGTTTCCATGCCCGCGGCGGTCGCCTTGTCGGCCGCCGGGCTCGCGCCGGTCGTCCTCGTCGAGAAGGAGGGACTCGCGCTGATCAACGGCACCGACGGCATGCTCGGCCAGCTGCTGCTCGCGTGCACCGATCTCGCGTTGTTGTTGCGCACGGCGGATCTGACCGCTGCAATGAGCGTGGAGGCGCTGCTCGGCACGTCTCGGGTCTTCGCCGCCGACCTGCAAGCGCTGCGTCCGCAGCCGGGCCAGACGGTCGCCGCCGCGAACATGCGCCGGCTGCTCGCGGGCTCACCGATCATCGCGTCGCACGCCGGGCCGGACTGCGTGTACGTCCAGGACGCCTACTCGATGCGGTGCGCGCCGCAGGTCGCCGGCGCAGCCCGGGACACCCTCGAGCACGCGCGCCGGATCGCCGGTTACGAGCTCGCGTCGGCCGTCGACAACCCCGTCGTGACGGGCGACGGACGCGTCGAGTCCAACGGCAACTTCCACGGCGCCCCGGTGGCGTACGTCCTCGACTTCCTGGCCATCCCGGCAGCGGACGTCGCTTCGATGAGCGAGCGGCGCACGGACCGAATGCTGGACGTGGCGCGCTCGCGGGGACTGCCACCGTTCCTCGCCCACGACCCGGGTGTCGATTCGGGGCACATGATCGCGCAGTACACGCAGGCCGCGTTGGTCTCGGAGCTCAAGCGGCTGGCCGTTCCGGCGTCGGTCGACTCGATCCCGTCCAGCGCGATGCAGGAGGACCACGTCTCGATGGGCTGGTCGGCCGCGCGCAAACTGCGCCGCTCGCTCGACGCACTCACCCGGGTGCTGGCGATCGAGCTGCTCTCGGCCGCACGCGCGCTGGACCTGCGCGCGCCCCTGCTGCCCGGCGCTGCGACCGGTGCTGTGGTGTCGGCGCTGCGACAGTCGGTGCCCGGCCCCGGCCCGGACCGGCATCTCGCCCCGGAGATAGCGGCGGCCGTCGAGTTCGTCCGCACCGGTGCGGCGGTCGCGGGCGCTGAGTCTGCGCTGGACGCCCCGCTGGATTGACTCTGCGGCCTTGATCACACGGGCTGACCAGGTCTGCGGTCTTCCACAGGTCGGGTCGCCAACCTTTCTTGATCAACACGGTAAAGGGTCAAGCCAGCACGCGCCGCAGGAATTCAACCTGCTCCGTACTCGACTTCTCGAACACCTCGCCGACATAGATGTCGAAGTGCCCGACCGGGAAAGAAAGCACTTCGGATCGCGGGACGCGGCGGGCGACCTCGTGCACCGACTTGACCGGCGCGACGTTGTCCTGCTCGGCGACCACGATGAACGTCGGGCAGCTGACCTTGCCGGCCCACCGGATCGGCCGGTTGCGAGCGATGCGCAGGATCCCGCGCGCGCACATCTCGTTGCGGAACGTCGGACCCATGATGTTCTGGTAGCCGGCCAGCGCACCCGGCGCGGAGATGACCGCGGTCGAGTCGGGTGCGCCGACGATCGGCACCAGGTAGGGCGTCCGCCGGCCCGCCGCGCGCGCGACATCGCGGAGCCCCGCGCCCGTCAGCGCCGCCGTCTTGCCCGAGCCGCCGGTCTGCTGGACCCCGAACAGCGCAGCCAAGCCGTCCATCGCCGCGCCCTGGCTGATCACCGCGGCGATCCGCTGGTCCTGCGCCGCCACGACGATCACGTGCCCACCGGAGTACGAGCTCCCCCAGACGGCGATCCGTGAGGGGTCGACGCCCTTCTGCGCACGGGCGTAGGCGATCGCTGCGTGGTAGTCCTCGCGATGCCGACGGTGGTCGACGTCCTGGCGCGGCGTGCCGTCGGACGTGCCGAAGCCGCGGTAGTCGAACACCAGCACGTCCATGCCCGCGGCGGAGAACCGCTGCGCGAACGGCAGCAGCCCGGCATCGCGCGTCGCCCCGAAGCCGTGCGCCATCACCACGCAGGGCCGACCGCGCGTGGTCGTCAGATCGTCGTTGAGCGCACGCAGGTACCACGCCTCGCAGTGCGTCCCGTGGCTCTCGAACCCGATGGTGTCCACGTGCATCCCCCTGCGGTCGGCGGTCGTCCTCGTGCTCGATTCGTTACAACCTGCTCCCGCGGTTCAGTTCTGGCAAGTGGCGGCATGGACGTGAATCGGCTTCGTCACGATCTCCGTACAGCGCGAAAGGATCCGCCCGACATCGCGCCGTGCCGGCGCTCGGCGCTGGCGAACTGTCCGAGCCGCCCACGCCCGTCTCGCAATGGTGGCGCTCTACCGCGTGGTCTGGTGCCGAACCGGCCGCTGGAGCTGAGCTTGGGCCGGCACCGTCTTCAGGAACTGTGGTGGCCGCCGGATGTGCGTCGCCTGCTCCCAGGCATAGCCGAGAGCGATCAGCTGCGGCTCATGCCACTTGCCGCCGATGAACGACACGCCGACGGGCAGGTGGAACGAGTATCCGGCCGGGACGGTGACGCTGGGATAGCCGGAGATCGCGGAAGGGCTCGACGAGCTGACCAGGAAGTGGTCACCGTTGATCAGATCCGTGGTCCACGCCGGGGAGTTGGTCGGGGCGATGATCGCGTCCAGACGGTACTTCGCGAGGGTGTCGTCGATGGCATGCCGCGCGATCGACGCGGCATCCTTGCGGGCCTTCAGGTAGGTCGGGTCCGAGAGGGTGCCGGTGGCCTGGGCTTGGAGGAAGATCTCTTGGCCGAAATACTTCATCTCCTGCGCCCGGTGTGCGTTGTCGAAGTTGATGAGGTCCTGCAGGGTCTTCGGGTAGCGCGCGGATGTGTGCGCCCGCAGGTATGCCGCGATGTCGTGTTTGAACTCGAACAGCAACGCGGTGTTCTCGGGACCGGACGCAGCGTCGATGGGGATGTTCGCCGGGTCGACGATCGTCGCGCCGAGCATCCTCATCTTCGCGATCGTCCGCTCCATGATGACGTCGGTCTCGGGGCTGGCCCCGAAGGTGCCCTTGCGCCACACGCCGATACGGGCACCCCTGAGCGCCCCGGGACGCAGGAACTTGGTGTAGTCGGGATGTACCTGCCCCCGCTGTGCAGCCGTCGCTGCGTCGCTGGGGTCGATCCCGGTCAGCGCGCCCAGAACAACGGCGGCATCGGTGACATTGCGGGTGATCGGTCCGGGGGTGTCCTGCTCTGCCGAGATCGGCACGATCCCCGACCGGCTGGCCAGGCCCAGGGTGGGCTTGATGCCGACATCGCCGTTCTGCCCGGACGGGCACACGATCGACCCGTCGGTCTCCGTGCCGATCGCGACGGTGGCCAGATCAGCCGAGGCGCCGACGGCCGAACCCGAACTCGATCCGCATGGGTTGCGATCGAGCACGTAGGCATTGTTGGTCTGGCCACCGACGGCGCTCCACCCGCTCGAGGACTGCGTAGAGCGGTAGTTCGCCCACTCGGACAGGTTGGACTTGCCGAGGATCAACGCGCCCTTCGCCTTGAGCCGCTGCACGATGAAGGCATCCGGAGGCATGCTGCCGGCGAGGGCGAGTGAGCCGGCGGTGGTCGGCATGCCGGTGGTGTCGATGTTGTCCTTGACCAAAACCGGAATGCCCAGCAGCGGACGGCGGTCGCCTCGCGTGCGGGCGCGGTCGTCGGCGCGAGCCTGCGCCAGGGCGGCCTTGTTGACGGTGATGACCGCGTGCAATTTCGGGTTCAGTGCTGCGATGCGGTGCTCGTAGAAGCGCACCAGACGCTCGGCTGAAAGCCGATGGTGATTCATCAGTGACTCAAGCTGCGGGACGGTGGTCGCGTCGACGTTGATCCCCGCGACTTGCGTGGAGGTCAGGTCGCGGCCGGCCGAGTGGGCGGACGCTGCGGGCGCCGCGTCCACGCTGTACGGCACGGCCAGCGCGCCGACAAGAGCGGCTACGATGCCGGCGTGACGCAGCTTGCAGCGGTTGATACGGCCGATTTTTGTCATGTCCGCGCCTTCCAGGTAACCGACATTCGACTCATAACCGTCTTCCGGCTGCAGCCCGATGTCAAGAGGTAGGCCCGAACCGGCGCGTCATGGCTGTGCGCAATGCGCACTCGCTGTGGTGGGATCGCTGCATGTTCCTCGCCACGACCGAGCAGGCGAACGCCCTGCTCGACCAGGACCCGCTCGCCCTGCTCGTCGGCATGCTGCTCGACCAGCAGATCCCCATGGAAAAAGCGTTCACCTCACCGGAGGTGCTGCGGGAACGTCTCGGCGGCTCGCTCGACGCGCACACCATAGCCGGGTACGACGAGGAGTCGTTCGAGGCGATCTTCCGTGCGGTACCTGCGCTGCACCGCTTCCCGGCCGCGATGGCCAAGCGGGTGCAGGCGCTGGCGCGCGTTCTCGTAGAGCGGTACGACGGTCGCGCGGACGCGGTGTGGGACGGCGTGCCGTCCGGGACGCAGCTCGTCGAGCGGATCGCCGCGCTGCCCGGCTTCGGCCAGCAGAAGGCGAAGATCTTCACCGCGCTGCTCGGCAAGCAGGTCGGAGTCCGCCCGGACGGCTGGCGGGAGGCCGCCGGCGACTACGGGCTCGACGGGGCGCTGCGGTCGGTGGCCGATGTGGTGGACGCGGCCACGCTCAAGGCCGTGCGCGCGCACAAGCAGGAGATGAAGGCGGCGGCGAAGGCCGCAGCCGCGAGGTAGCCCTCACGTGGCCACGAATGCGGCGCCCCGCATCGTCTCGACCTCGGCCCCGAGCCGCGCCACCAGAGCGTCGTCGACGTCGCCGCCGCAACTGCGCAACCAGTTCGCGACCATGCGGTGCCCACCCTGGGTGAGGACGGACTCGGGGTGGAACTGGACGCCCTCGATCGGCAGCGTTGCGTGGCGCAAAGCCATCACGACGCCGGACGGTGTGCGGCCGGTCACGACGATCTCCGGAGCCAGGGCGTGCGCCTCGATCGCGAGCGAGTGATAGCGAGTGGCCGTGAACGGCGACGGCAGTCCGGCCAGCACTCCGGTGCCGTCGTGCTCGACCGCGCTGGTCTTGCCGTGCAGTAGTTCGGGCGCGCGCACGACCGGTGCGCCGAAGACCGCGCCGATGGCCTGGTGGCCGAGGCAGACACCGAACAACGGCAGCCGGCGTTGCACGCACGCGGTCACGAACGGCATCGACTGACCGGCGTCCTGGGGGGTGCCCGGCCCGGGCGAGATCAGCACACCGTCGACATCGAGTGTGTCGAGGTCATCCGGGCTCACGGCGTCGTTGCGCCGCACGACGACGTCCGCACCGAGTTGCCCGAGGTACTGCACCAGGTTGTAGACGAAGCTGTCGTAGTTGTCGACGACGAGAATGCGCGTCGGATCACCCACCGGGCACGGTCACCTGGTTGATCGGCAGGTGCGGTTCGATCCACGGAAACACCACGAACAGCAGCAGCGCGCACACCACGGCCACGAGCACGAGTATCTGCACCAGCTTCACCGCGAGCCGGCCGGGCAGATGCCGCCACAGCCATACGTACATCAGGCCTGCACCCCCTGATAAAGCGCTTCGATGGCTGCGGGCATCTTCTCGACGCGGTTCGTGCCGTTCATCACCGGCGCGACCTCGGTAGCCAGCTTCGCGTAGACGATCATCCTTTTCGCCGCGGTGAACTTGGGATGGCAGGTCGTCATCGTCATGAGCTTCTCGCTCGCGCCCGTGGCCGCGACGTCGGCGTGGTCGGGCACCGGGTGCAGCACGCGCCCGTCGGACGGTTCGACGATCTCGCGGCCGGGGAGCTTCGCCGAACCGCCGGTCCAGGTGACGACAGAGCTGACCGTCTCGGGGTTTCGGCCCTCGGGCGCGCCCAGGACCTTGTAGACGAACCAGCTGGCCTTGGTCTCGACGATGACGGTGTCACCGGACTTGAGCTGGTCGATGTTGAGGAACGGTTCGCCCTTGCCGACCCGGTGCCCGGCCACAGCGAAGTTGCCCTTCTGCCCGGGCAACGCGGTGCCGGGGTAGTGACCGGGCCCCTTCGCCAGATCATCCTGACTCACGCCCTCCACGATCGTCCAGTGGTAGTCGCGGCCCAGGCGGGGGATGTAGATGTTCGCGATGCCGGTACCGAGTTTGATCGTCGAGTTGCCGCTGCCCGGCAACGGCAGGGTGTCACGCCCGCCCGCCCACTGTCGTTCGATCTTGTTCTTGATGGTGTTGTTCGCGTCGCGCGAGAAAAGGTTCGTGATCCACACCTCGTAGACCACGAACAGCAGGACGACCAGGCCGAGCGTGATCAGCGTCTGCCCGACGCCACGCAGCACGAAGCGGACCTGGTCGCCCTTTCCCATCGTCGGCCGCTGCGGCGGCGGGGGCGGATCAGCGACCAAGGTGTCATCTACATGTCGGTTGCTCACTTGGCCGCCTTCGCGTAGGTCAGGGTGATCGGCCCGCGGTATGCAGGCAGGTCCAGGGAGTTCTTGGTTTCAACGACGTAGCCGAGCCCGTAGTAACCCGCCGCCTCGCGGAACTGCTTGACACCGGGGGACGCATCGAGCTTGCTCGACATTGTCGACGACGGCCCGATCGCGGCAACCTTGAACGGCGGCGAGTACACATCTCCGTTCAGCAGCAGGGTGTTGCCGACGCACCGGACGGCCGACGTGGCGATGACCCGCTGCCCCGCGATCGTCATCGCCTCGGCGCCGCCGGCCCACAGCGCGTTGACCACCGATTGCAGGTCGGACTGGTGCACGACCAGCTGGTTGGGGTCGACTCCGGAGTTCTCGTTGCTCGGCGGCGCGTCGTCGAGGACGACTTCGACGCCGTCATCGCCCTGGACCGCGCGTAGCCCACCCTGCATCAGCAACGGCGCCGCTTTCTTCTGGGCGCCGGCCACCGCGCTGTCGCCGGTGCCGACTGCGGCGGTGAGCCGGTTGATCTCGGCCTGCAGTGTGGACAGTTGCCGGTCAGCGTCCTGCACGCGTTGCTCGGCGGACTTCACGGTGTCGGCGAGGTTCGCGATGCCCGGCGCGCGCAGATCGGTGCCGTTGGAGTCTCGCGCGCTCGCCGCGAAGCCGACGCCCGCGACAAGACAGACGACGGGCACGAGCGCGCGCCACGGGCTGCGGCGCAGTCGGGCCAAAGCGCTATGCACCGGCGTCAGTTCCCTCCGCACGTCCTGTGTAGACGGTCTCGCCCGCTCCACCGCCGGCCCGCGACCTGCACGCTGCCGGATCCGGCGTCTACGCTAGACCAGTGCCCAAATCGAAGGTCCGCAAGAAGCCCGACGCCCCGTTGCGTTCGTCCGGCGCGCCGGCCCGGCAGCTCGCCCCCAGCCCGTCGTGGTACCCGATCGTCATGGGCGTGGTGCTGCTGGTGGGTCTCGCCTACCTCGTCGTCTACTACCTGACCGCGAGCGGGACGTCCCCCCGCGTACCGCTGATGGCCGATATGGGCGCGTGGAACTTCGCAGTCGGCTTCGGGGTCATGTTGGTGGGGCTGGTGATGGCGGTCCGCTGGCGTTGACCGACACCGTTTGCCACGGCTGTGATTACACGGCTGTAGTTCATCCCCAGGTGTGGAGAACCCTGTGGACACTCCCTCTCCCGGTCCGCCGGCACCGGACAGCACGACGCCGGTCGCCCGGTTCGCGCCCGACCGGCGCTACACCGCGGCCGCGGCTGCCGGCGCAATCATCGCTGCGCTGCTGGTGGTGCTGGCCACGGACGCACCCAGTCGGCTGATGGCGGGCGTCGCCTGCGTCGTCCTGATCCTGTACGCGGCGAGCGATCTCGTGTTCTCGCCGCGGCTGACGGTGACCCCCGCCGGGCTGGTGATCCATTCGCCGCTCACGCGGGCCCGGCTGGTCTGGGACGAGGTCGAATCGGTGCACGCCGACTCGCGGGTCCGGCTGGGGTTGCGAAGCACCACCCTCGAGGTGGACGCCGGCGCGACATTCGCCGTATTCAGCCGCCGGGCCCTCGGCGCGGATCCTGAGGACGCCGCAGGTCTGATCCGCACGTTCCGTCCGGGCTGAGCCGCCCGATCAATACCGCAGCGCGATCGGCAATCAGGTGGGGAAGGTCGCCGAACGGACGCCGACCACGATTACGACGAGGGCGAGCAGGACGCCCAGCCCACCGGTCTGGACTGCCGTGCGAACTCGCTGGCGGGAGTTCGGCAGGCCGCCGATGGCCAGCCCGGCCAGCACGCCTACCACGAACCCGCCGATGTGCCCGAGCTTCGAGATCCCGGGCACGGAGAACGTGATGACGAAGTTCAGCACCACGGTGCCGACGAGCCACTGCGGGTCGACGCCCAGCTTGCGAACGAGCACGAGACCGACCCCGAACAGGCCGAAGATCGCCCCGGACGCGCCGGCGGTCGGGGTGAACCGGTTCTCGAAGACGTAGATCAACGCGCTGCCGCCGAGCGCGCAGACCAGGTAGACCGACAGGAAACGCCACCACCCCAGCAACCGCTCCAGCACCGGGCCGACGATGGCGAGCGCGAGCATGTTGGCCGCGATGTGCAGCAGGCTCAGGTGCAGGAAGGCCGACGTCAACAGCGTGTAGTAGCGATCCTGGTCGTGGATCGTCTGCGGGAGTTCCTGCCAGTCCTGGAACAGCTGCGAGCCGACGGGCTGACGCAGCGTGCCCGGCTTCTGCAGGCCGGTGACCAGGTAGGCCGCGACATTGAGAACGACGAGCGTGATCGTGACGTACGGGGGCGAGTGCAGGATCCGCGCCCCGACTGAGGTGCGCTGGGCATGCACCGTGCGCGCACCCTCGCGGACGTCGTCCGGACAGTGGAAGCCGACCGAGGCCGGTCGCATGCAGTCGGAGCAGATCGGCCGCTCGCAGCGGATGCAGCGCACTCCGGTTTCCCGGTTGGGGTGGCGATAGCAATGCGCGAGGCCCTGCGACTGGTTCAGCGGCTGATTCATCGTCCTGGCTCGGTCGGACCCCGAACGCGGCCTACGCCGCCTCGACGGTGACGGAGTTGATCGTGATCGGGGTGACCGGCTTGTCACCGCGACCGGTCTTGGTGGTGGCGATGGCATCGACGACCGCGCGGCTGTCGGCGTCGGCGACCTCACCGAAGATCGAGTGCTTGCGGTTCAGGTGCGGCGTGGGGCCGACGGTGATGAAGAACTGCGAGCCGTTGGTGCCGGGGCCGGAATTCGCCATGGCCAGCAGGTACGCGCGATCGAAGGACAGCTCGGGGTGGAACTCGTCGGCGAACCGGTAGCCGGGACCGCCGGTACCCTCACCGAGCGGGTCGCCGCCCTGGATCATGAAGCCGGGGATCACCCGGTGGAAGATCGTGCCGTCGTAGAGCGGGTCGTTCGTCTTGGTACCGGTACCGGGGTGTTTCCACTCGGCGCCCCCGGTCGCGAGGTCGGTGAAGTTCTTGACCGTCTTCGGGGCGTGGTTGCCGAAGAGCTGGATGCGGACGTCACCGACGGAGGTGTGCAGCGTGGCGATCTGGGTGGCAGACATGTAAGGCGGGCTCCAAGCGCTAAGTCACGTACGGACGGTGTCGACTACCGGCGTTCTGGACGGACGACCCATCCTGCCACGTGGAGCGATCAGAACTTCCCGACGACGGCCTTGGCCAGGAGCAGCGCGTTCTGCGACGTCGTCTTCTCCTCGCTGTGGACGACGACCAGTACGGTGCCTTTGGCGAACACGAACGCCCAGTCCGAGTTTCCGTCCGGGCCGAAGAACCTCGTGCGATAGCTGATCCCGTCGACGCCCGGGACGAAGTTGGGCGCCCCTTCGACGCCGGTGCCGGCTTGGGCGGTGCGCACCATCGCGTTGTGTGCGGCTGCGGGGCTGGCGAAGGTCTGTGGCACGATGTCGGCCACGGCCTGGTAGTTGTACGCGAAGTAGAACCGGCACCCGACCGGCCTCAGGCCGGTCAGCACGGTCGTCCGGCCCACTCGATTGCCCTGGATATCGGCGACGTTCGGTTTGCTGGTGGGGTCCTGGTCGAGGCCCGAGCGAATGTAGGGGCACAGCTTTTCCGTCTCCCCCTTCGGCGGCGTGTCGCCCGGACGGAGCGGTTTGACGCTGCTGGCCGGTGCCGGCGTGAAGGCGTTCGCGGTGGCGGGGCGCGTGCTGATGACGGTGCTGGTGATGGTCTGAGTCGACGGGTGCTTCCCGGGCGGGCTCGACGTGCAAGCGGCCAGCGTCGCGGCGAGCAGCAGGACCAGCAAGATGCGCTTCACCCGCCGCAGCCTAACTAATGGCGCTCACCTCGGGCGGGTGACTGCGACCTTCGCGGCCTGCAGCGGCAGCGCGTCGTCGAGGGGTTCGAGGGGGGTGTCCAGGCCGCGGCGCCGATACGCACGGGTGAGCAGGTCGTCGGCGAAGCCGGGGCTCTTCGCGAGCACGGGGCCGTGCAGGTACGTCCCGATCACATTGTCGCGCACCGCCCCCTCGGTCTGATCGATGCCATTGTTGCCGCGACCCGCGCGCGTGGTGCCCAGCGGCCGTGCGTCGGGGCCGAGCGTTGTGAGCCCGCTGTGATTCTCGTAGCCCACGAGCCGTCCGGCCTCTGGAGTGTCGACGAAGTTGTTGCCGATCAGCCGCTTCGCGGTGCCGTGGGTGACGACGTCGAGCACCCCGACGCCCGGGATGTGCCGGCCGTCGTGGGTGACGAACTCGTGACCCAGCATCTGGTAGCTGCCGCAGATCGTCAGCATGACCACGCCGTCGTCGGCCATCGCTCGCAACTGCGCGCCGCGGGAGTGGAAGTCCACGCCGATCTCGCCCTGCGCGGCGTCCTGGCCACCGCCACCGAGCAGGATGTCGACGTCGCTCGGCAGCGGGTCGCCCACGCTGACCGGCGTCACCTGGACCGGCAGGTCGCGCCACTGCAGTCGCTTGCGCAGGACGAGGACGTTGCCGGTGTCACCGTAGATGTTCATCTCGCGCGGGTACAGGTGCACGAGCGTCAGCGGTTTCACGCGGCCACCCCGATCCGGTCGAGAATCGCGTGCAGCGCCCACATCGCGGTGTAGGTGCTGAACACGATGACCCGCTCATCGGCACCGACCGCCCGAACGGCCGAGCGGACCGCCTTCTCCAGTTCCGGTTCGATCTCGTCAACCTCGATGTCGTCGTAGCGCAGCCGAACCGCCATGTCCGCGGCCCGGGTGCCGGCCGTCGAGCGGCGCGAGGGCAGCGGGCCGAGCGCGGTGAAGTCGACGTCCCACAGCCACGACACGTCACGGCCGTCGGCATAGTCGTCGTTGATGGCCACGACGACGGCCGCCGGTGCGCCGGCGTCGAGCGTACGCAAGGTCTGGCGGAAACCGGCCGGGTTCTTCACCAGCTGCAGCACCACTTTGCGCCCGTCGACCTCGAAGGTCTGACCGCGGCCGAACGCGGGCGAGACCTTGCCCAGCCCGGCGAGCACGGCGTCCTCGCTCAGCCCGAGCGCCAGGCCGAGGGCGGCCGCGCCGCAGGCGTTCTGGGCGTTGTGCGGACCCTCCGCCCGCAGGGCGACGTCGTGGTCGCCCGCACCGAACCGGAGGGTCATGGCCGGGTGCGCCGGCGCGGGTAGCGTCTGCAGCTCGACCGCGGCCGTCAGGTGCGACACGTGCACCGGGCCCCCGTAGAGCTCCTCGTCGTTGGGAAAGAGTTCCCGCAGCTCGGGCGACACGCCGTAGTACGAGACGTCGGCCGCCGTGCGCCCAGCCAGCGCCGCGACCCGCTGGTCGTCGCGGTTGAGCACGACGTGCCCGGTGGTCGCCGCGGCCACCTTGCCCAGCATGCCGGCCGTCGTGTCGATCTCCCCGAAACGGTCGAGTTGGTCGCGCATCACGTTGAGCAGCAGGCAGTGCCGCGGCGCGACCAGCGCGACGAAGCGCACCGCCCACGCCTCGTCGAGCTCGAAGACGGCGACGTCGTAGGGCAGTCGGCCCGACCAGGACGCGTGCTCGACGGTCGCAGTGATCGCGCCGCGCACGAAGTTGGAACCGGTGTCGTTGGTCAGCACGCGCAGGTTCTCGCCCAGCACCGTGGCGACCATCTTCGTCGTGGTCGTCTTGCCGTTCGTGCCGGTCACGACAACGACGCCTTCGGGCAGCGAACTCATGACCCGGGCCAGGAACCGGGGGAACACCTTCTCGACGACGAGTCCGGGTAACGCATTGCCGCGCCGGCCGACCAGGCGCAGGGACAGCAAGGTGAGCTTGCCGAGCCAGACCGCCAGCACCGTCATGTGACAAACCGTACCGAGCGACGACACGCCGGTGGGGGGGGGCGGGAAAAAAAAAAAGGTTTCCCCTCCCCCCGCCCCCCCCCCACCGTCGCCGAGGACCCTAGACGCTGAGAGTGTCCAGGTCGATCGGCTCTTCTTCGAGGACCCTCGCCGCCTGCTCGCGCTGCTTCTTGTAGTAGTCGAGCCC
>JBPCOE010000122.1:0-11533 GCA_051000605.1 Jatrophihabitans sp. | reverse complement strand
CGTACCGTCGTCTCGTCCGCCAGGAGAGGTAGGCATGTCGTCTCATAAGGAAGCCCCCGGAATCTCGAACGATCCGGCGGCGGACAACACGGACGTCTACGCGTTCGTCAGCCCGGACAAGCCAGACACCGTGACGCTCATCGCCAACTTCGTCCCGCTCGAGGACCCGGATGGCGGCCCGAACTTCTCCGAGTTCGGCAATGACGTCCTCTACGAGATTCACATCGACAACACCGGTGACGCGAAGCCCGACGTCACCTACCAGTTCCGGTTCAACGCGGTGAACACGATCCCGAACACGTTCCTCTACAACGTGGGCCCGATCGAGTCGATCGACAGCAAGAACTGGAACCGCAAGCAGTTCGGCACCGTCACCCGCATCAAGAACGGCACGACCACACAGCTTGGCACGTACGCGTGCCCGCCGTGCAACGTGGGTTCACACTCGACGCCCAACTACTCGCACCTCGCACAGCAGGCTGTGCACAACCTCAAGGGCGGCGGCAAGGTCTTCCTCGGCCAGCGCGCGGAGGGGTTCTACGTCGACCTCGGGGCGATCTTCGACCTCGGCGTGCTGCGGCCGTTCGCCAACCTGCACCTGTCGAAGATGCCGCAGTCCGGCGGGGTCAACTCCACCGCCATGAAGAACATCCACACCATCGCGATCCAGGTGCCGAAGACGGACCTCACGCAAAACGGCTACAACCCGACGAACGCCACCAATCCGCGGTCGACGATCGGGGTCTACGCCAGCGCCAGCCGGCAGAACATGCGGGTGTACGACCCCGACGGCTCCGTCCAGAACTCAGGCAACTACGTGCAGGTGTCGCGGCAGGCCGCTCCGCTGGTCAACGAGGTGCTGAACCCGCTGGGTCAGAAGAACAAGTTCAACGCGTCTGCCCCGTCAGATGACCGCCAGTTCGCCGCCAACTTCACCAAGCCCGAGCTCGCGGGGTTGCTGCCTTCGCTCTACCCGGGCGTGTTCCCCAACCTGGCCAACTTCAATAAGACGGGTAAGCCGCGCGCCGACCTGGCCGCGATCTTCCTGACCGGTATTCCGGCCGGCGTCATCAAGGGATTCCAGAACTTCACCGGCACCACGCAGGCCGACCTGTTGCGGCTCAACCTGGCGGTGCCACCGACGACGTGCGATCCCAGCAACCTCGGGTTGGTCGGCGGCGACGCCGCCGGCTTCCCGAACGGGCGCCGCGTATTCGACGACGTCACCACCATCGAGCTGCGCGCGCTGGCCGGGCTGACCATCCAGCTCGTCGACCCGAGCTACAAGCCCGACGCCGCCGCAGGTGCGATCACCCCGGGTCTGGCGTCGACCAACAAGGACGTCAACGCCAGGAACACGGTGAACTACATCCCCGAGTTCCCCTACCTCGGCCTGCCGCACGGCGGCTACCAGAACCCGAGCAAATAGCCCGCCGCCGACTAACTCGGCGCTCGGGCGATGACCGTCGACCGAGCCACTCCAGTCCGCCGCAGTTGAAACAAGAGCGAAAGGTCATCACGATGTCCGAGCACTCCCGCCGTAACTTCCTCCGCACCGCCTCGATCGGCGCGGCCGCCGCCGGGGCCGCTGTCGTCCTGCCGTCGACCGCCTCGGCCAGCACTCCCGCCCAGGATTCGCTCGACGCCGGCCCCGAGCACCAGGGGTCCTTCACCGTCTGGGTCAAGGACGCCAAGGCGGGGAAGATCGTCGTCATGGCCGGCGAATCCGAGGTCGTCCACACCGACCGTGCGCTCGCCAAGCGGCTGGCGCGGATCGCCGCCCGCGCGAAGTCCTGACTCGACTCGCTCCGCAGTCCCAAGAGAGGTAAGGCATGTCGTCACATAAGGAAGCCCCCGGTATCGCCAACGACGCGGCGGCCGACAACACCGACGTCTACGCGTTCGTGAGCCCCGACAAGCAGGACACCGTCACGCTGATCGCGAACTTCGTGCCGCTCGAGGACCCGGCGGGTGGCCCGAACTTCTTCGAGTTCGGCGACGACGTGCTGTACCAGATCCACGTCGACAACACCGGCGACGGTAAGCCCGACATCACCTACGAGTTCCGTTTCAACACCCAGACCCGCAACGAGAACACGTTCCTCTACAACACCGGTCCGATCAAGTCGCTGGACGATGGCAACTGGAACCGGCGGCAGTTCTACACCGTTACCCAGGTCGGCGGCAAGACCCCGGGCCAGCTCGGTGGGTCGAACTTGCCGTGCCCGCCGTGCAACATCGGCCCGGTGTCCACGCCCAACTACACGAATTTGGCCAACGCGGCGATCCACGACCTCGGCAGTGGCCGAACGGTGTTCGCGGGGCAACGGGCCGAGGGGTTCTACGTCGACCTGGGCGCGATCTTCGACCTCGGCATCCTCCGGCCGTTCCTGAACCTTCACTTGGCGAAGATGCCGGCCGCGCCGGGCGTCAACAGCACGAAGTTCAAGAACATCCACACCATCGCCATCCGGGTGCCCAAGGCTGACATCCTCGCCGCGGGCGCTGATGGCACGACGATCGGCGACGCGAACAACACGATCGGCGTCTATGCCTCGGCCAGCCGGCAGCGTTCGCTGATGTTCAACACCGACGGCACGAGAACCCCGAGTGGCGGTGCCTTCCAGCAGATCTCGCGGCTGGGCAGCCCGCTGGTGAACGAAGTTCTCATCCCGATCTCAAGCAAGGACAAGTTCAACTCCCAGCCGCCGGCCGACGACAAACAGTTCGTGGACAACTTCACCGCCCCTGAACTCGCTGGGCTGTTGCCCGTGCTGTACCCGGGTGTCTTCCCGAATCTTGCCGCACGTAACAAGAAGGCCGCCGATCGCGGCGACATCAAGGCCGTCTTCCTGACCGGTCTGCCGAAGGGTGTGCTGAAGCCCCTCACCCCCCCGGGTGCCTCTGCGGCTACCAAAGCGGCGATCGCGGACTTCGGCACCATCGGTGACGGCAAGACGTTGGCCGACCTACTCCGGTTGAACGTCGCCGTGCCTCCCACGACCAAGAGCCCCAGCAATCTCGGGCTCCTGGGCCTGGACCTCGCCGGGTTCCCGAACGGCCGTCGAGTCTTCGACGACGTGACGACCATCGAACTGCGCGCTCTGGCAGGAGCGATCCTGCCGCTCGTGGATCCGTCCTACAAGCCCGATGCCGCCGCCGGTGCGATCACACCGGGCCTGACGTCGAGTAACACCGACGTGACGGCGAACAACACCGTGCACTACCTCACGTCGTTCCCCTACCTGGGAACGCCGCACAGTGGGTACTTCACTCCCTCGACGACCCAGAAGGCGTCTGACCTCGGGGCGATCAACCAGCTGTCGGACTGTCCCACCCCGGTGGGCCCACCCCAGACCGGTATCGGTCCGGCGGCGGAGTCCGGTTCGAACACCGGTCTGCTGGTCGGTAGCGGGCTCGCCCTCGCGGGTGTGCTCGGCGCAACCGGCGTGGCGGCGCGCAACGGCGTACTGGCCGGCGTCGGTGGCACCGCCGAGCGCCCGAAGCCCGGTCCGCGCCCCGCGGCGCGGCACTCGATCGCGACCAGCGAAACGGAGCCGGAGTCCGGCGAATGAGAGACGCTTGCGGAGCGAGTCAAGGGTCATGACGGAGCAGAGCCAGCTCGGCCCCAGCAGCGACGGGACCGTCATGCTCGACATCGGTGGGGAGATCGGCGCGCTGATTCTGCATACCGACGCCGAGTTGCTGCTCGCCGAGATCGAGGTGAGCCGGGTCGACGGCGAGGCGCCGTTGCCACCCGGCCACCCGCTCGAGCACAAGCACCCCGACGGTGAGGGTCACGCGCACGTGCATGCCGACCCGTCCCGTACCCATGTGGCCGTCCGCGAGCGACGCGGCCCGGCCGGGGTGCGGTACGCGGCGATCTATCCTGCCTTGCGCGAGGGCGACTACACGGTGTGGGGCGTCGATGGTGCGGCGCGGGACTCGGTGAGTATCCGCGGCGGTGAAGTCGCAGAGCTCGACTGGCGGTGACGCGTGGACGGCGATGAGCGACGCGGCGCGCGCGGTCGGCAAGGTCGAGTGACGTGGCTACAGGACCGGTGGCGTGCGCTGACCGCGAGGCTGCAGCGTCCGCGCGACCGTGCCGCTGCTGCCATCCTGGCCATTGCCCTGGTGGCCGCCGTCGTTGTCGGTCTGATCAGCTTGTTCGGGTCGAGCACGACACCTTCGGCGCTACCACCGACCCCGCCCAGTCCGACTACCGCGTCGTTATCGCCGGGCACATCTGTACCCTCACCGCCGTCCAGTCACGCGCCTGCCAAACCGATCCGCTGCAGTACTCCCGGGCGGTCGGGATTGGGCGGCGATGTCCCGAACCAGATCTGCATCCCGTCGCTGCGCGTGGATGCGGCCGTCATGCAGCTCGGCCTCAACCAAGACCGCACGGTCCAGGTGCCACCGCTCTCGAGAGTCGGGGACGCAGGGTGGTACAAGTATTCCGCCGCGCCAGGCGCTTCGGGTCCCACCGTCATCCTCGGGCACGTCGATTCGGCCCAGTACGGCGCGGGAGTCTTCTACCGGTTGGGCACTCTGCGGGCCGGTGACAAGGTCGTGGTGTCGCGCGGCGACGGCAAGGTTGCGACGTTCCGGGTGAGCCGCGTCCAAGAGGTGTCCAAGACCCGGTTCCCGACCGACGCCGTCTACGGGCGAACGTCCAGCTCGGCCCTCCGGCTCGTCACCTGCGGTGGGCGATTCAACTCATCCACCGGCAACTACGAGGACAACATCATCGCGTACGGGACGCTGCTCAGCCTGCACTGACGTCGAGACGGGTCAGTTGGCCTTCGGCGCGTGGTTGCCGGACACCGGGATTCCCTGCCCGGAGATGTCGGCGCAGAGGATGTCGGCGTCCATCTGCGCGGGCCAGCGCAGCGACACCGAGACGTCGATCTCGTAGAACTTGGTGAAGGCCATCGCCGAGATGACCCACGGGCCGCCGGACGAGCGGGACGTGGATCTGACGTGGTAGGAGTTATCGGCCTTCGGGTGCACCGCGCGTAGCCCGACGATGGACTGCTCGCGATCGAAGAGCAGTTCCACGGCGTCCGGCGAGCCCAGCGCGGAAAAGGCCGACCGGTTCAGCGAGATCGTCCCGCGCTTGTGGATCGTGATGTGCGGGTCGGCCTTGAGGGACAGCATTCTTCGGCTGAAGCTCTCGAAGTTTGGCATGTCGCAGGTCTCTGTGAGGGGACGGCCGTCACTTCACTGTTCGTGGCCGACCGGGTGGGCAGTTCCGTCTGGGCACGTGGACTGGGCCACACCGAGCCTGCTCATCACCGCGGCCGGCCGCCGGCTCGGATGCCCAAGCCCGCCACCAGCGCTGCGCCGAGCGGGATGACCTGGTCTGCGTCGATGCGCGAGCCGGCCAGGGCGGTGACGCCGACGAGACCGTCGAGCGTCGAACCGTGCAGCGAGAGCCGTTCGGGATGAAGGTCCGTGACGTTGGCGCCGGTGAGGTCGCAATCCAGGATCGCGCTATCGCGCAGGCGGGCAGTGTAGAAGTCCGACTCGGTCAGCACGGTGCGCTCGATGAACAGATAGTCGGCCTGCGCGGCCCGGAAGTTGCCGAGGTTCGCCGTCGAGTCCTCGATTATTACATCGCGTAGACGGGTGGCCGTGAGCATCGTCCCGGTCAGCCGGCAGCCGGTGAACACCACGCGGTCGAAGGCGGCGCCGTCGAGGACCGCCCCGGACAGGTCGCAGGTGTCGAAGACGACGTCGCGGGCGCGCAGGCCGGTCAACGTCCGGGACGTGAAATCGATTCCGGTGAACCTGCTCCCGATCAGCTCGGCATCGGCTACAGTGCCGTCCACCCTCAAGCCGGGGCCCGCGTGCCGGCCGTCCCACGACTCCCGGTGCGCGAGAGTCGGCGGCGCGCCCTCGAGTTCGGCTGCGATGTTCGGACGCTGCGGCATGATGCGTCGGGTACGGGCCATGGCCCCAACGTATCTACTGCATACGACGCACTCGGTCAGCCCGATAACCGCTCCCGCAGGCCGGCCGCCATCCCCGCGATGGTCGCCGCGTCGAAGAGGTCGCCGGCCGAGTGCGCGAGCCACCTGCGGCGGACCGGATCGATCCGCAGCCGCAGCTGGACGCGCGTCGCGCGCTCGTCCCTGCTGCTCAAAGCGATGGCCCAGGTGAACGTGACCGTCTTGCGGCGTGCGGTATAGATCAAGATGTCCGGGGCATCGATCACAGCGACCTCGAACGACCCGTCCGGGCCGTAATCGGGGATGACGTCGCCGACCTCGAGGTGCTGCCAACGGGGTTCGATCCGCCGGATCGCGCGGTTTGGCGGCAGGAGGAACCGCTCCACCCGCCGCGGCAGATACCAACCGGCGCGGTCCTTGCCGAGTTGGACGAGCCACGGCCATACGTCCGCAGGTGGTGCGTCGACGGTGAACGCGCGGTCCATGACGACGTCGGCGGCGGGCAGCAGGCCATCGCCGGGCATCGCGGCGCGAGCTTCCGCGGCGGTGGGCTCGACGCTGCGAAAGAGCTGGCTCATCGACTCGCCTGTGCGTGCACGGTGGCGATTCTGCCTGCTTCGGCGAGGCGGCGCACCCCAACTCAGACCGGGTCTTCCCGCCCGCTCTCGTCACCTCGGAGCGCCCAGAGGGCGACACCGGGCGGGACGACGCCGCACCGCTCGTGCTTGGCTGGGAAGGTGACCGAACGCCCTGCCGCTGCCGCCGCGTGGCACGCCCTCGTCGAAGCCCGGGATCCCGCGATGCTCGACGGCCTGCTGGCCGACGACGTGGTGTTCCGCTCACCCGCGGTGTTCACGCCGCAGGAGGGCAAGGCGCTCACCACCAGGTACCTCACCGGCGCGCTGGCCGTCCTCGGCCCGACATTGCGTTACTTGAACGAGTGGTACGGCCCGCGCAGCGCGGTGCTCGAGTTCGAGGCCGACCTGGACGGCGCCTACGTCCAGGGCGTCGACATATTGCACTGGAACGACGCTGACCAGCTGACGCAGTTCACGGTCATCGTGCGTCCGCTCAGGGGCTTGCAGGCGCTCCTGGCGAAGGTGGGCACGCTGCTCGAAGCGAGCTAGAAGCCGAACTTCCACACCGCGACACACGCCGGCCGCGAACAGGACCGGAGCACGAGGTCGTGCAAAAGGGCAGGTTGAACGCAGCCCACCGCCCGCGAGCATCAGCAGGCCGTGCGCAAGTTCAGCACGCCGAGGATCCAGAGGAACGCGATGACCGAGCAATCAGACGGGCGGGGCCGGGTCGTACTGGATCGCCCGACGGACCTCTCTGGCGCGGTCCGTCCCGGCGAGCCTGGCGACCAGATGCAACGCCATGTCGATACCTGCGGAGACGCCGGCGGACGTCACGACATCACCGTCGTCGACGAAGCGTGCGGTACGTCGCACGTCGATCGTCGGGTCGAGGGTGGCGAGCAGATCCAACGATGCCCAGTGTGTCGTGGCGGGGCGGCCGGCGAGTAGCCCGGCGGCGGCATAGACGAGCGAACCGGTGCACACGCTGGTCGTCAGTGAGGCCGACTCGCTCTGCCGACGCACCCAGTCCAGGTGGTTGTCGTCGTTCAGTTGAGGCCGGGTGCCGTTGCCGCCAGGATGAACGAGCACGTCCAGCTCGGGCGCATCAGCGAACGAATGGTGCGCTTGCACAGTGAGACCCTTCGCGCACCGCACAAGCCCTCCGGAGCGCGACAGGGTCGAGAGCTCGTACCCGTCCTCCGGATGGCGACGAACCCAGTAGGACAGCACCTCCCACGGACCCACCGCGTCCAGCTCCTCGACGTCGTTGAACAACACGATGCCGATCTGCCTTGCCGTCCCGTTCATACGAGCACCCAAGCACGGGTCAGCGCCGCAGGGTGCGCCGGCGTGGGCGACCGGCCAGCTCCACCAGTTCGGCCACGTCGGTGACCTTGCTGCGAGGACGCCCTTCGGCCGCCCCGCGCTCGCGCTCGGCGGCGTCGATGGCGCGCCAGCCGTCGCCGGTGACCGCCGCTGGTCGGCGGCTGCGCACCAACCGCCCGAAGGCGCCCGGATCGTGTGCCGGCTCGGGGAGAAGGCCGTCGTTGAAGTCCGCGACCAGGGCCCGCACGGTCTCTTGCGAGCAGGACTTGTTCGTGCCGATGAAACCGGTCGGTCCGCGCTTGATCCATCCGGCAACGTACGCGCCGGGACGGTCAGGCACCCGTCCGGACTCGTTTGGGATCACGCCGGTGGTCTCGTCGAAGGGCAAGCCTGCGACGGCGACGCCCCGGTAGCCGATGGAACTCAACACGAGCCCGGCCTCGAGCACGTCGCCGGCTCCCGTCGGTTCGACCATCGCACCGTGGTCGAAAGTGAAGGCGGTGGCCGCCAACTCCACACCGTTAACGCGGCGATCACCCACGAAACCGACGGGCGCCGCGAGGTAGCGCAACACGATCCGCTTGCCGCCGGCCGGCGCGTCGGACACGCGGGGCAAGGACCGCAGCAGCTGCAGTTTCCAGGCCACTGAATGTTCGAGGGTGCCGGCGCGTTCCTGCCCGAGTGTCGTCTCGTCGATCGCACCGTCCGGCGCGTCGAGCAGCACATCCACCTCGGGGCTCTCGAGCAGACCGACGAACTCCGGCACGGTGAACGCCGATTGCGCCAGCCCACGCCGCCCGACGATCACGACCTCCTCGATCCGGCTGGACCGCAACGCCGCGAGCGCGTGGGAGGCGATGTCGGTGCTCGCGAGCGCGTCCGGCGATGCGGTCAGGACCCGCGCGACGTCCAGCGCGACGTTCCCATTGCCGATGATCACGGCCCGCGACGACGCCAGGTCGTAGTTGCGCGCGGCGTGGTCGGGATGCCCGTTGTACCAAGCGACGAAGTCGGTGGCCGACCCGCAGCCGTCGAGGTCCGCGCCGGGGACGCCGAGCCGCCGGTCCGCGGATGCGCCGACGGCGTAGATCACCGCATGGTGATGCTCGAGCAGATCCTCGTGGGTGACGTGCTCGGGCACCGAGACGTTCAAGAAGTAGCGGAAACCGCGCTGCTCTCCGATCCGGTCGAACAGCGCGGTCACCTGCTTGGTGTGCTGGTGATCGGGTGCGACACCGGCCCGAACCAGGCCGTAGGGCGTCGGTAGTCGGTCGAGGACGTGCACGCTCACGTCGGGTTGGGTGAGTAGCTCGTCCGCGGCGTACATCGCGGCCGGTCCGGACCCGACAATCGCGACCCGCAAAGGCTCGCGGTCGCGGGCCACTGCAGGTGCGAGTGTGACCGGGGCGAGCGTGGGTCGCGCCCGCGGCGTCCGGTAGAAGTCCGCGTTGATCGACAGGAACTGTTGCTGCGCCGGCGCGAGCTTCGTGTGCGGCATGATCGCGTCGACCGGGCACGCGGCCACGCACGCACCGCAGTCGACGCACGCGGCCGGGTCGACGTAGAGCATCTCCGCAGTGGCGAAGTCGGGCTCGTCCGGGGTCGGGTGGATGCAGTTCACCGGGCAGGCGAAGACACACGACGCGTCGCTGCAACAAGACTGCGTCACCACGTAGGGCATGGCGGACGCGGGACGGTCAGGCCGCGGACATGACGGGCGCGCGGTTCGGCTCGCTGCGATAGCGCGACGGCTTGCCGTCGATCTTCAGCAGTTTCCAGATCGGACGCGAGACGGGGTTCATCAGGCCGATCTCCTCGGCCAGGGTGCGCACGTCGGCGAAATAGTCGCTCAGCTGCTCGCGCGATTCGGGCAGTCGCCAGAACAGGTCCTTCTTGACCGACTTGGGGATGTCGAACTCGTCCCAGAATTGCTTGGGCGGGATGACGATGACGTCGCAGAGCACTCGCATCGTCACCGGAAAGACGATCGAGAGCGCGACACGGCCGGGACGACTCATCTTCGGAACCCGGTTGCCCAGGAACTTGTGCGCGAAGGAGATATGGCGGGCCTCCTCGGCCACGTGGATACGCATGACCCCGTGCATGATCGGATGGATGTTCTCGCCCGAGCGCAGGACGCCCTTCTGCAGGTGGTCGATCGGCTCTTCGCCGGCGAGGATCCCGGTGAAGAACACCTCGGGCAGGAACTTCCCGGCGAGCGCGAGCCATGGCGCGAGCACCTTGAAGGCCGTTGTCCCGCCGGGCACGTCGATGCCGATCCGGTTCACCATCTCCTGGAACATCAGGGTGTGGTTGCATTCCTCGATGACCTCGTGGGTGCAGTAACGGAACTCGGCCGAGCCGTTCTCGAGGCGGAATACGTGATTCAGGACGCCGCCCATGAGCAGCTGCTCGAACTGCAGGCCGACCTTGGCGACGTTCGCCTGGCGCCACATGCCGATGGCGATCTTCTTGTCCCGCGGCAGGGCCTGGTACCACGGATGGCGGCCCAGCGGGTCGGAGGTCGTGTTGAGGATCCACCGCTCGTCGTTCGCGGTGACGGCGAACTCGGCGGCCTCCCAGTCGATGTCGACGTAGGGGTCGAAGTTCCGGTTCACCGAGGCCTCCGAAAGCGCGCGCAGCACCTCGTCGTATTCGCGGTCGGTGTCCTTCACAGCCTGGACAGGCATGCCATCTCCTCGCGGACGGGCCCAACGGGCCGAGAGGGATAAGCGTAACCGTAAGTCGCACTAATGCAAGTGGTAGCCGTTACGTCGCGTTACAGGTCTGTCGTTGCGGCCGGCGCCGCCGGCTAATCTGTCGTACACCAACCGCGCGGAAGGTGCCTGCCGTTCGCCCTGCTCGTGCGCGGACGCCGTGTCGAGCCGGACCGGACGCCACGCTCGGTGCTCGTCCAACGCGGACAGTTGCGCCCGCAGGCCGGGATCGGGAGCAATGCGCACGGTGCCATAACTTCGCCTGGCGCAGTTGTGGCACCGCACCAGAAGTGCAGCCGCTCGTCGAGCAGGGGGTCAACTTTCAAGTGCCGACGGGGGGTCAAGATTCACCCGCCGTTGACACCCTCGCGGGTGCCCGGCTGGTCTCCACCCGGGGCGGCGACTACGAGCTGCAGCTGGGCCAGGACCTCTCGATCGGCTACCCCTCGCACGACACCGACCACATCGAGCTATACGCGACCTTGCCGCCGAGCATCACCGCCCAGAAATCGGCTCTCCGTTCGGCCAACCGCCGATGTCGCGATCGCGCTTGCGGTCGGGACCGCCTCCGGAGAACGAACAGACGATGATCCAGGAGCGTTGAGAAATCGCTGAACTGTTGCTGCGTAAGGGTTTCAGTGGCGATGCCGAAGTCGACTGTCGACGAACCGCGGGTTGTCGAATGTTGCCCGACGTGATCAACTTCAACATCGCGACGACGTGCATCGGTGTGGTGGCCCGCGCAGATCGTCCCGGGCAACTTCGTAGTCAGTGATGGACGCCCGACGAGCGCACGAATTGGGGCAGCCTTCGCGGAGCGCGCTTGCATGGCGATGTCAACCCTGCTTGGCCCCGCCGTGACGGAGGTAAGTGGCTCCACCGGTGGAGATGTGCCACGTCCGAAGATCGCGGGCGGAGGAGAATCTCGGTATGCCAACATCGGATGACGGTGCCA
>JBPCOE010000092.1:0-22603 GCA_051000605.1 Jatrophihabitans sp. | reverse complement strand
ACGACGTCGTCCTCGCCGCCGATCATCATGCAGTAGCCCCGTTCGAGGCCGAAGGCACCGCCGCTGGTGCCGCTGTCGACGTAGTGGATGCCCTGCTTCTTCAGTTCGGCGGCGCGGTCGACGTCGTCGCGGTAGTTGGAGTTACCGCCGTCAATGATGATGTCGCCGTCCTCCATCAGCGCGGCGACCTTTTCCACGACGGCGCCGGTCACGCCGGCCGGCACCATCACCCAGGCCACGCGCGGTTTGTCGAGCTGCTGCACGAACTCCTCAAGCGTCGCGGCACCGGTGATGCCGTCTTCCTTCGCCAGTTCGGCGACGGTGTCGGCGTTGTTGTCATAGGCGACGGCGGTGTGGCCGTCCCGCGTGATGCGACGGACGATATTGGCGCCCATGCGCCCCAGACCGATCATTCCCAGCTGCATGTGGCTAGCCCTTCTGTTCTCCGCGGGCCGCGCGGTAGCGGCGGATGAGCGCGTTCGTCGAACTGTCGTGAGCGAGTTCGGGTTCGCCGGGCGCCGACAGCTCGCCGGCGACCTTCTTCGCCAACACCTTGCCCAGTTCGACGCCCCACTGGTCAAAGGAGTTCACCGACCAGATCGTGCCCTGGGTGAACACGCTGTGCTCGTAGAGCGCGATCAGCGTGCCGAGCGCGTAGGGGGTGAGCCGCTCGAGCAGCAGCGTGTTCGACGGCCGGTTGCCGCTGAAGACGCGGTGCGGCACCAGCCAGTCGGCGGTGCCCTCATCCCGCACCTGCTCGGCGGTCTTGCCGAACGCGAGCGCCTCGCCCTGGGCGAAGACGTTCGCAGTGAGCAGGTCGTGGTGCGTGCTGCCCTCGGGGGCAGCGTCCGAATCGGCAGGCAGCGGGTTGAGGGTATGCGTGAACCCGATGAAGTCGGCGGGGACGACGAGCGTGCCCTGGTGGATCAGCTGGTAGAAGCTGTGCTGCCCGTTCGTGCCCGGCTCGCCCCAGTAGACCGGGCCGGTGGCGTAATCCACCTGCGTTCCGTCGAGCGTGACCGACTTGCCGTTGGACTCCATCGTCAGCTGCTGCAGGTAGGCCGGGAAGCGCTTGAGGTACTGGTCGTAGGGCAGCACGGCCTGCGTCTGCGCGCCGAAGAAGTCGACGTACCAGACCGTGAGCAGGCCGAGCAGCACCGGCAGGTTCGCCTCGAACGGCGCGGTGCGGAAGTGCTCGTCCATGGCATGAAAGCCGGCGAGCATCTCCTCGAAGGCGGCCGGGCCGATCGCGATCATCGTTGACAGGCCGATGGCCGAATCCATCGAATACCGTCCGCCGACCCAGTCCCAGAAGCCGAACATGTTCATGACGTCGATACCGAACTCGCCGACCGCGTCGGCGTTCGTGGACACCGCCACGAAGTGCTTCGCGATGGCGTCCTCGTCGTGCAACGCCGCGAGCGTCCAGGCCCGAGCAGTCGCGGCGTTCGTCATCGTCTCGAGCGTCGTGAAGGTCTTCGACGACACGATGAACAGCGTCTGCGCCGGGTCGAGGTCGCGGGTGGCCTCGACGAAGTCCGTTCCGTCGACGTTGGAGACGAAACGGAAGGTGAGGTCGCGCTGCGAGTAGTCGCGCAACGCTTCGTAGGCCATGACCGGCCCGAGGTCGGATCCCCCGATGCCGATGTTCACGATGTTGACGATGTTCTTACCGGTGTGGCCGAGCCAGCGCCCGCTTCGCACCTTGTCCGCGAACTCGGCCATCCGGCCCAGCACCTCGTGCACGGCGGGGACGACATCGACACCGTCGGACTCGATGCGCTCGCCCGTCGGCGCCCGCAATGCGACGTGCAACACGGCGCGGTCCTCGGTGATGTTGATCTTCTCGCCGGCGAACATGGCGTCGATGCGCGACCGCAGACCGGACTGCTCTGCGAGCTGGACGAGCAGGCGCAACGTCTCGTCGTCGATGCGGTTCTTCGAGTAATCGAGGTAGATGCCCTCGGCCTCGAGTGCCAGCCGGGTCCCACGCTCGGGATCGTCTGCGAACAGATCACGCAGATGCTTGGCGGAGATCTCGGCGTAGTGCCGGGTCAGCTCCGCCCATGCCGGTCGCTCGGTGAGTGTGGATTGCGGTGCGGTATCGGTCACTGCACGCCCCGGAGAATGAGGATGGCCATGCCCAATCCCTACCAGACCCGCGAGGGTCGCGCTGGTCGCGGATAGCCTCTACACATGAGCGGGCGGCCTCGGCTCTCGGTGATCGGCACGGGATGCACTGGCCAGGCACGTCAACGGCGGGCGGCTGCGGTTCACCACCTCCTACGCCTAGGTCGCCTTCTCGTCGCTGGCTCGGCAGCTGACCCGCAAGGCTCTCGTCGTCGGTAAGTCGACGGTGCCCGCGGGCACGGCGGTCCGCATGGCTGCGGTCCGTGTACGAGCCGGTCAGCCGCTGCTCGACCCGGGGCGTTGGCGAGCGGCCGGCTGGCAGTACCGCGCGCTCGGCCGTCCGTAGGCCGACTTACGGGACCAGGCTGATCCGCACCGCCAGAAACTGCTCAGGCATGGCGGCCAGCACCTTCAACCGTGGGTCCTTGACCGTGAGCCACGGGCCGCTCGGCTCAAGGTGTGCCAGGCGCCGGTCGGCGAGCACGGCCCGCACGGCATCGCGGTCCCCTCCGGCCACGAACGCGTCGAGGTCGGCCTCGATCAGCACCCCCGCCGCACCGTCGGCCGCCCTGGCGAACGCCGCCGTGGCCTGGTTCCCCCGGCGCCGCGCGTACCGCTGCTGCGACCAGCCGCCGGCCTTCGTCGTCCCCTGCACATAGCTCGAACCGACCTTGGACACAACCAGCCGCGCCCCGTCGAACACCCCGGCCGCGTAGCCGCCGCGGCGCACGAGCAGTACACCGATCCGGCGCCGTCGGGCGACGTGTTCGACGAGCGAGCCGGTCAGGGGCGGGAACGGGACCTCGGCCCAGGCGCGGTCACCGTCGGACCCGCGAAGCTCCACCCAGTCCGGCGCCTCGACGCTGGACGATCCGCCGTGCCGCTCGTCGAACCCGGCGAGCCATTTCTCGACGCGCTCAGCGGCGACGGTGACCTGGCGGGCTCCGGGCGGTGGCGGCACAGCTACGAGGATGCACCCGCGAGCGGTATCTCGAGCGCGGCCGCGCCTTCGGTGCCGACGCGGTCGCGGTCGGCGGCCCGGACCAGCGCGATACCGGCCAACACCACCACCCCCCCGATCAGCTGCAGGATCGACGGCCGTTGGCCAAGCAGCAGCCAGGCGAACAGGATCGCGAACAGTACCTCCGCGAGCCCGACGAACGAAGCCACCCGCGCCCCGAGCCGGCGCGCCGCGGCGATGCCTGTGGTGTAGGCGATGACGGTCGAGACCAGGGACACGCCGACCACCGGCACCAGCCAGCTGGTTGAGTTCCCGGCGAAGTCGGCGTCGGCGGTCCCCACACGGAACGGCATCGCGCCGACCAACGCTAAGACCGTCAGCAGCACCGCACCGAGCGCCATGCCCGCCCACGCCATCGTCACCGGAGGGATGCGCTCGTCGGTTCGCGAGGAGAGCACGAAGAAGGTGGCCAGGCCGGTCGCCGCACCCAGCCCCCAGAGCACGCCGACGAGGTCGACGTGCTGGCGACCCGTCAGGTCGAGCACCAAGACGAGCCCGAGCAGAGTAAGCAGGCCGCCGGCCACCGTGAGCCGGGTCGGCCGCTGACCGTGCCGGACCCAGAGCCAGAGCACGACAAGCAGTATCCCGGAGTACTCGAGCAACAACGCCACACCTACCGACACATGCTCGACGGCATTGAAGAAGAACAGCTGGCAACCCGCCACCGCGACGACGCCGTACACCGCGACGGCCGTCCAGCTGTCGCGCAGCAGGCTCCAGCACCCGCGCAGCGCGACGAGAGCCGGGACGGTCAGGATCAGCGCCGCGAGGCCGACGCGGACGGTGACGGCGCCGCCGGGCGTCCACCCCGAGGTCATCAGTGCGTCGGCGAAGGATCCCGACGTCCCGAACGTCGCCGCCGAGAGCACCGCCAAGCCGAGTCCCGTGGTACCGGCGCGCACGCTGCGCCCTCCTCCGTGTAAGTGCCGAAACGCCCTATGCTGGTGACAGTAGCTAGCGGGCCGGAAAGGAGTCAAGTTGCTTTTTGCTCATGACACCGAGGTAGCCCTCGATGCCGCGACGGCACTGATCAACACTGAGGTCGAGGGCAGCCTCGAGACTGTCGCCGATCTCGACCGGTTCGTCACCTCGTGGGGCTGGACGGGCTCGCGGCGGCACACCCGGGCCGAGCTGGCGGCCGTCCAGGAGCTACGGCCACGGCTGCGCGCAGTCTGGCTGACGGACACCGACAGTGCCGTGGCCATAGTCAACCGCCTGCTGGCGGAGGCCAAGGCGCTGCCGCAGCTAGTCAAGCACGACGAATGGGACTACCACCTGCACGCGACGTCGCCGCGCGCGGCCCTCGCCGATCGGATGGCCGTCGAGGCCGCGATGGCGCTGGTGGACGTACTGCGTACCGACGAACTCGACCGGCTGCGGGTGTGCGCGGCCGATGACTGCGACGACGTGCTCGTCGACCTGTCTAAGAACCGGTCCCGGCGGTTCTGCGAGAAGAATTGCGGCAACCGCGCGAACGTCGCCGCCTACCGCGCCCGTCACGCCGGGGCAGGTGTGGTTAGTCGACTCCGAACCAACCCAGGGTCGTGAGGACGGCAAGGACGCCCGGCGCTGGTTTCTTCCGGCTTGCACCTAGAAGTTACCAGGGGCGAGCTGGCCAGTGTCCTGCCGTTGACTTCGGTCGAACGCAGGGGCTGGTTGCATCGCCTCCGCCTGGCCAGCGGTGATGGCTGGGTCATCACCGACCGGGTCCGAACCGTCTCGATCAGCCGGTTTCGACGGCCCGCGCCCGAGATCGTCGTGTCCGACAACGAGTTCGCGAGGTGCGCAGGATGCTTGCGCAGATATTGTCCTAGCTGTCCTACTCGGGCGCCGCGGAGCTACGACGTGATGTCCTTGCGCTCGAACTTGAGGAACGCGCAGCCCAGGAAGACAGCGGTGTAGACGAGCGCTACGCCAGCGCCACGCATCATGTCGTCGTAGCGAACCGGCGCGCTCAGGCTGTCGACCCACGCGTAGTTGTAGTGCGTCGGCAGGAAATTGCGCAGCGATCCCAGCGCCACGATCTGGTCGAGGATGCTCGAGATAACGACGAGCATCACGGCCCCGCCCACTGCACCGAGGGGATTGTCGACGCTCACGCTGAGCAGGAACGCCAGCGACGCGACGGTCATCAGCGCGACGCAGATGTAGACGACCGTGATCAGGATCCGCAACGACGACGCGCCGGTCGAGAACGAGCCGCCGATCGGCGATCGGGCCGGCCCGAACCCGAAGAACAGGCCGCCGACCACAAACGACCAGACGGGCAGCAGCACGTTCGCCGCCACGGACAGCGCGCCCGCGACGGCCAGCTTCTGTCGCAACAGGCGCGCGCGGGGCACCGGCTGGGCCAGCAGGTAGCGCAACGAGGACCAACTCGCCTCGCTGGCCACCGTGTCGCCGACGAACAGAGCCACGACCACGACGAGCAAGAAGCCGACCGAAGCGAACTCGGTGAACAGCGCGAAGTTGAATCCGCCGTTCGTCGCGAGCCCGACCAGCTGCGGAGAGTCGGCGCCCGCGCTCCCGCCCACCTGGAACGCGATGGCGATGATGATCGGCAGGACCAGGATCAGGCCGAACGCGACCTGGGTGCGCCGCCGCTTGAGCTGACGGGCGAACTCGACGCGCACCTTGAGCGTCTTGCGTGGGTTGTACGTGTGCGGACGATCCGGGTCTAGCGCGGCGAGCCGGTCGTGCACACCGCGATGCGTGGCCGCCACCCGGGACAGCTCACGGTCGGTGACGCGCGTCCCCCGGCCGAGCCCGGTCGGTGCCGACCCGTTGGGGCTGGTCATTTGTCCACTCCGATCAGGTCCAGGAAAACGTCCTCGAGCGAGCGCCGGGCGGGCACGAGCTCGGCCTCGATACCGGCTGCGGCCAGCACCCTGGCCGCCTGCGCGGGATCGCCGACCGACAGCTGCGCGCCGTCGGTGCCCGCGACATCGGCCACCGTTCCGGCGGCCACGATCCGGCCCTTGTGCATGACGACGACGTGGGTGCAGGTCTGCTCGACCTCGGCCAACAGGTGACTCGACACGACGACCGTGCGGCCCGTCGTGGCGTACTGCTTCATGACCTCGCGCATCTCCGCGATCTGCGGCGGGTCGAGGCCGTTGGTCGGCTCGTCGAGCACGAGCAGTTCGGGTAGCCCGAGCATCGCCTGCGCGATCCCGAGCCGTTGCCGCATGCCGTGGCTGTATGTGCGTACCCGCCGGTCGATCGACGCACCGAGACCGGCGATGTCGAGCGCGGTGGTGAACTCGGCCTCGTCGTCGGGACGTCCGGTGGCCGCCCAGTACAGGCGCAGGTTTTCCCGGCCGGTGAGGTGCGGCAGGAAGCCCGGGCCTTCGATGAACGACCCGATCCGTGAGAGCACCGGAGCGCCGGGCACGATCGGCTCGCCGAACACGTGCAGCGCGCCCTCGGTGGGCGTGATGAGCCCGACGAGGACGCGCAGCGCGGTCGTCTTGCCGGCGCCGTTGGGGCCGAGCAGGCCGACGACTTGCCCCCTATCGACGCGGAAGCTGATGTCGTCGACGGCCCGGTACCCGCCGGCGTACTCCTTGACCAGCCCGCGCACGCTGACCGGGACGTCCTTGAGCGCGGGGTCGTCGTGCAGCACTCGCCGGCGACGCAGGACGACGAGCCCCACGGCCAACGCCACGAGCAGGCAGGCCAGCAGTCCGACGACCAGCCACAGGACGGGCGAGCCGCCGCTGATCGTCGTGCCCGTCGCCGTCGGGACGGTTACAGCGCTCCGGTTCGCCGGTACCGAGATCGTGTACGAGCGGGCGTCGGGCGGACCGGCGAACGAGAAGTCCGACGTGCTCACCGACAACACCAGCCGATGGCCGACCTGCACCTTCAGCACGACGGAGGGCAGCCGCACGGACACCGTCGTCGGCTGCCCCGGCGTGAGACCGGTGAGCTTCAACGGCGAGATGAGTTGCGACGGCAGGGTGTACGAGCCGTCCGGTGCGACGTCGCGGAGCCCGGCGAACAGCACCGCGTCGCGGGTCGTGCGGGCGGTGACCGTCAGCTGCACGGACGGTTGCCCGACGATCGCGAACTCCTTGGCCACCTTGCCCGACGCAAAGTACGCCGTCTGACCGGGCGCGGACGGGAACGCCGCGAGCGCGCTGTCGAAGCGGGTCGAGATCCCGCCCAGGCCGGGGATGCTGGTGATGACGGCAGGCGAGCCGGCCGCCGGTGAACCGACCTGCTGCGGGGGCCCGACGAGCGGGACCGACTTCGTGGGGCGAGGGGTGCCGTCGATGCCTGGGTAGCCGCCTGCGCGCAGGAGCGACTGCTGGGCGTCGCCGGTGGCGGCCGAAATGACGCCGTCCGCCTCCGCAAAGGTGAACGGCTGCCGTCCCTTCCCCACCGTTCCGTGGAAGATCTTGTCGAACCAGGCGACGGCGTTGCTCGCAGCGGTGCCCCCGGCGATGGAGCCGTTGTCGTGGCCGCCGGGGCGCCAGTCGACCGAGACCGGCGTGCCGTGCGCGGCGATGCCCCTGGCGTTGGCGTCGGCCTCGCTGAGCGGGAAGAGCGAGTCCTGCTCACCCTGCGTCAACTGCGTCGGCACCGTGATCTTGTCCAGGACGGACGCCGGGCTGGCCTGGCGCATCAGCTCGCTCAGCGCGGCGTTCGGCGTCCCCGCTGCGGCCGAGGCCTGGTAGGCGGAGCAGACGTCGGCGGCGAAGCGTCCGCAGGTGACCGAGCCGGCGACGGCGGGCTGCCCCTTCGGATTCAACAGGTTCTTGAGACCGGACGCGCGATCGCCGAACGCGTTGCCGAACAGCTGCCCGACCCAGAGCCGTTTGTATGGCCCGGGCGCCGATCCTGCACCGTTCGGGAAGAACGCATGCTCGAGGTTGTTCCAGGTGATGTCCGCCGACACTGCCTGCACCCTCGTGTCGGCGGCGGCGAGCAGCAGCGACAAACCGCCGCCGTAGGACGATCCCGCCGCGGCGATCCGCGGCCGGCCGTTGCTCTTCTGCACCTCTTTCATCCCGGCGAGGTGGGTGACCAACAGCTTCGCGTCGGCCACCTCGTAGTTCGGCGACGCGAAGTGGATCAGGCCGCCGGACTTGCCGAAGCCCCGCGCGGTGTAGGCAAGGGCGACGTAGCCGTGCTGGGCCAACGTCCGCGCCGTCGATGCGAGCCCGCTCTTGTCGCCGCCGAAACCCTGCGTCAGCAGGACCGCCGGCGCCGGGGTCGTCTCAGGCAGGTAGACCGTGGTGTCCAGCTGGACCGGCTTGCCGCTCTCGGGCGTGCCGGCGACGAACTCCGAACGGGTGCTGACGGACGGCGCTGCCGTCACGATGCCGGTGATCACCCCGGCCGCGACGAGGGCGAGAACGAGCACGATCGCGATTTGCACGGAACGGGAGCGAAGTCGCTCGCGCAGTGCCCCCGAGTTCATTCAGTCAGCGTACGGACGGGAAATGTGCGTCAGCCCCGAGGTGACATCGCTCTCGCCGTTGCTCCCGTCGCCCCTCCTCGTGATGATCTCGGTCTGATCACTCGCAAACCAAGGGATCCGGCCGAGATCACGACCCGCGTCCGAGCCGGGAGTCAGTCCGCGAGGCGATCCTGCAGAGCGGCGTCCTTCGCCTCGGCGCTCGCGGCAAGATCTTGTTGGAACTGCGCCATCCTCTGCGCCAGCGCGGGATCGGCGGCGGCGAGAATGCGTACCGCAAGCAGCCCGGCGTTGCGGGCGCCGCTGATCGAGACGGTGGCCACCGGCACCCCGGCCGGCATCTGCACGATCGAGAGCAGCGAGTCCATGCCGTCCAGGTACTTCAGCGGCACCGGGACGCCGATGACCGGCAGTGTAGTGAGCGCCGCGACCATGCCCGGCAGGTGCGCCGCGCCCCCCGCGCCGGCGATGATCACCTTCAGCCCCCGCCCGGCGGCCTCCTGCGCGTACGCCGCCATGCCGAGCGGCGTGCGGTGCGCAGACACGACTCGCACTTCGTGCGCGACGTCGAACTCGGCCAGTGCCTCGCCCGCCGCACCCATCACGCCGAAGTCCGAGTCGGAGCCCATGATCACGCCGACCAGCGGTTCGCTCATCGTGTTTCGCCCCCGTTCATCAGGTAATTCGCCGCCCGCTCCGCGCAGGAGCGCACGTCGTCCAGGTCCGCGCCCAGCGCGGTCACGTGCCCGACCTTGCGACCGGGGCGGAACTGCTTGCCGTACAGGTGCAGCTTCACGTCCGGCCAGTGCGCCATGAAGTGATGGACGCGCTCGTCGATGCCCTTCGGGGCGACGTCGTCGGTGCCACCGAGCAGGTTCACCATCACCGTCCAGGGCGCCGTGGACGACGTCGACCCGAGTGGGTAGTCGAGCACAGCTCGCAGGTGCTGCTCGAACTGCGACGTCCGCGCGCCCTCGATCGTCCAGTGCGCCGAGTTGTGTGGACGCATCGCGAGCTCGTTGACCAGCAGTCCGTCCGCGGTCTGGAACAGCTCGACGGCGAGCACCCCGGTGACGCCGAGTTGCTGCGCGATCCGAAGAGCGAGGGCCTCGGCCTCCTCGGCGGTGTCGTCGTCCAAGCCCGGCGCCGGCGCGATGACCTCGACACAGATGCCGTTCTGCTGCACGGTCTCGACGATCGGCCACACCGCGCCCTGTCCGAAGGCCGAGCGGGCGACGACGGCAGCGAGTTCGCGCACGATCGTCACCTTCTCCTCGGCCAGCAGCACGGTGTCGGAGGCGAGGACGTCGGCCGCGGCCTCGACCGACTCGACAACCCACACGCCGTTGCCGTCGTAGCCGCCGGTCGCCGACTTGAGCACGAGCGGCCAGCCCACGACGTCGCCGAAGGCCTGCAGTTCGGCCGACGAGCGGATCGGCGCCCACCGCGGGCACGACACGCCGAGCTCGCTGAGCCTGCGCCGCATGGCCAGCTTGTCCTGAGCGAATCGCAGTGCGGACGAGCCGGGGTGGACGTTGACACCGTCCGCCTCCAGCGCCGCGATATGTGCGTTGGGAACGTGCTCGTGGTCGAAGGTGACCGCGTCGCAGCCATGGGCGAAAGCGCGTAGGTCGGGAAGCGAACGGTAGCTGCCGATCACGACATCGTTCGCCACGAGCGCCGCGCCGTCCTCGGCGGTGTCGGCCAGCAGCCGCACCGACTGACCGAGCGCAACCGCGGCCTGGTGGGTCATCCGCGCGAGCTGGCCTGCGCCGATCATTCCGACCACGGGCAGTCCGGTGCGTGCATCCACCGACTCAGCGTATTGGCTCGGCATACCGCGCTGGCGCGGCGCTGTGCGGACAAGGTTTCGTTAAGACGGTCTCCGGTAGCGTGCGGCACATCATGACGATCCTGCGGCCCTCTTCCTTGCGTGAGCGGCTGCGCGGCCCAGGACGCATCCTGGTCAAGGAGATCGCGGCATTCGGCGTCATCGGCGCCCTTGCCTTCGCCATCGACATCGGCCTGTTCACCTGGCTCACCCAGGCCGAGCACCTCGGCGCGCTCAAGTCAAAGGCCATCTCGACGCTCGTCTCGACGGCATTCGCATACTTCGGCAACAGGCACCTGTCGTTCTCGCACCGCGCGCGCACCAGCATCGGGCGCGAGACCTCGTCCTTCTTCGGCATCAATCTCGTCACGCTGGTCTTCTCCGAGCTGGTGCTCGCCCTGTTCGTGTACGTCTTCGGTTACGACCACGCCAGCACCACGGTGTTCGTCGTCAACATCGCAACGATCGGGCTGGGCACGCTTTTCCGGTTCTGGGCCTACAAGCGGTTCGTGTTCCTGCACCCGGACCGCGTCCACAACCCAGGCGTCGACCTCGACGAGGAACTCGCGGAGTAGAGCTCATCCGCCTCCCGGGAACTCCTCGGCTGGTGTCGCGTCCCAGCGGGAACGTACGATCCCGACGTTGCCGTGGTTCCAGCGTCGGCTCCTCAGTCGACTCCGCCGATGTCGGTCTGGTAGGCCTCATAGATCAGGTCGGCGCCGCGCTGACGGTGCCGTACGAGGTGCCCGAGCAGACGGGTCGCACGATCGCGGATCGAGTCGATGTCGTCGGCCACGACCGGCGCCTCGCTGTCAGCCACGAGACCCGCGATCTCGGTCACGATGTCGGCATGTTCGGCGGTCAGCGCAGCTACCGCGTTCGCCAGCCGGAGATCACCGTTGAGAATCGCCTGGTGCAGGCCTTCGGGGCCTTCGGTGACCTCGACGTGCGCCACAAAATCGTGGGCCACAGTCGTCAACGCATCGTGAACGGTCTCGCCCCAGACCACGGGACGCCCCGCCGCGGGAGCCGCGAGGGTGAGTTCGAGGTAGTTCAGTGATCCGCGGAGTTCGGCGCGCCGGACGCGGACCGCATCCAGTTCGGCGCGGGTTGGGACGCTGGAGTCCATGCGGCACCTCCGGACGGGGAATGCGCTCATGCTCGTACTCGCGCGCGTCGGGTGTCCAATCATTCGGCGCGCATTGACACCATCCGGTTCAGCGCCCGGCCTGGCCCCGGCCGCGCGGGCGTCGAATCCTGGACGTCAGCATCGCCGAACCCACACGCTCGAAACGCCACGGCTGCAGGTGTCGATGAGCTGTGCCAAGACAGCGGCCGTCCGCCCGGGGTTTCCTGCTATGGCACATCACGCTGCGCTGGCAACGCGAGGTCGCTGCAGCCCTCAACCCTTTTGGGCTGACGCACGTTCAGTTCGTTCTGCTGGCCAGCACCTGGTGGCTCAACACGCACGACGCCGCCGATACCCTGGCCCGCCGTCTTGTCGTCACCGTCGCCGGCACAAGCGTGGTGCCGACCGCCATCGAGGCCGTGGAGGCGGTCGACCGCGCACTGATGGAGCCACGGTCACCGACCGCGGCGCGCGCCTTCGCCGGCCGGCTGCGCAGGCTCCGGCTGGCCGGCGAAAGCGCCGACTCTCAGCGGGCTCAGCATCGATAGTGCTACCGGGACGGGACAACCCCCGGGCGGTCGGAATTCGAAGCGCGCTCAGACCCCGCCGCTGTCGCTGTGCGCGCTCATGCCCCGCCCAGTGCGCGTTGCGCCTGGTCAGGTATTGGCTATCGGATCAAATGGACTCGGATCGGGAGATCGAGCTCGGCCCAAGCCAGGTCCGCCGTGAGCACGTCTGCTGGCTCGCTACGAATTGTCAGCGCGAGGCAGCATCGATCGCCTAGCGACAGCGTGCGGCCTCCGGGTAACGAACGCATGGCACCAGCGAGCTCGGCATCGGCCGCGTTGAGCGGTTCGATAGTGACTCCGGCAGCGCCGAGAAGTCCCCGTAGGCGAGCGACGTCGAGGTCGGCGTCGACGAGCTTGCCGATGACCTCGGCTAGATTCGCGGCACCGAGAACGGCGCCGCGAATGTGCCCGGCAACAAGGTCGCCTCCGGGTTCATCATGAATCAGCGCCAGAACGGCCGAGGCGTCGAGAACGGTCATTCCGCAGCGGCGGCCAAGCGGCGCTGGGCGAGCAGTTCGTCGACAAATGATTGTGTACTCGGCACGTACTTGGCGATGGACCGCAACTCATCGACGGCGTCACGCTCCAGCTCGAGGACGAGTCGGGACCCGGCAACGTGCAGGTGGAGCTGGTCGCCCGGTGACAACCCCAGCGCGACGCGGACGTCGGCCGGGATCACGAGTCGCCCTTGCTGACCAAGCACTAACGTGGCATCCATGAGTCCAGTGTGCCACGAACTCTAAAGTGGTGGCACGGGCTGTGTAGCCGATGAGCCGCCAATGTGCGTTCGATCGCCGTGCACCGTGCCACGAGTTCTTCCTGTCGGAGCCATGGCGGGACGGCTCAGATGTGTCCGAGAACTGCATCTCGCAGGACGTCGAGCCCGACTGAGCCGATGTCCAGCACGCGGCGGTGGAAGGCAGTGAGGCTGAAATCTGAACTCTCGGCGGCCTGCGCTTCGGCGCGCAGTTGCAGCCACAACCGTTCGCCGACCTTGTACGACGGCGCCTGACCGGGCCAGCCGAGGTAGCGGTCCAGCGCGTAGCTGCGGGACTTCTCGGCACTGCTTTCGTGCGCGGTGACGAACTGCCACGCCTTCTCGTAGTTCCAAGCGCCGCCGCCTACCTCGGCCGGTGCCTCGAACTCGCAGTGCACGCCGATGTCGAGGACGACGCGAGCAGCGCGTCGCGACTGGCCGTGCAGCATGCCCATGTAGTCACCGGGGTCGTCGAGGAAGCCGAGGTCGGCCATCAGTCGCTCGGCGTAGAGGGCCCAGCCCTCACCGTGCCCACTGACCCATGAGGCGAGCCGCCGCCACCGATTCAGGATGTTGCGGCGGACCTTGGTCTGGGCGACCTGTAGGTGATGCCCGGGGACGCCCTCGTGGTAGACGATCGACTTTTCCTTCCAGGTGCTGAACTCGGTCACGCCGTGCGGCACCGACCACCACATGTGGCCCGGGCGGCTCACCAGATCTTCGGACGGTCCCGTGTAATAGATGCCGCCTCGTTGCGTCGGCGCTATACAGCACTCGAGCCAACGGATCTCCTGCGGGATGTCGAAGTGCGTGTCGGCCAACGCATCGACGGCGGCGTCGGACGTGCGCTGCATCCACTCCTGGAGCGCCTTGGGGCCTTGGAGCCGCCGGTTCGGGTCAGCGTCGAGATGTGCGATCGCCTCGGGGACGGACGCGCCGGGCTTGATCTTGCCAGCTGTCACTTCCATGTCGGACGTGATCCGAGCAAGCTCCTCCTGGCCCCATGCGTAGGTCTCCTCAAGATCGACCCGTGCACCAAGGAACTCCCGCGAATGGAGCGCGTATCGCTCGCGTCCGACGGCGTCGCGCTCGCCGGCCTGTCCGATCAATTCGTCGGCGAGGAAGGAACGTAGGCGTTCGTATGCGTCGGACGCCGCCCACGCGCCGTGTTCAAGCTTGGTGTCGAGCGAGTCCGGCAGTGGTGCGCCGTCCTTGGTCTGCGCGTCGGAGGCGAGGACCCCGAAGAAGCCGTCTTGACCGATGTTTTCCGCGCACTGCTCGATGCCGGCGTGCACCTGACGTCGCGGCGCTACCTGGCCGCGCCGGGCGGCGAAGCGCAATGACTCGATATACCCGTCGACGGCGGCGGGGGCCGCAGCAAGGCGACGGGTGACGATCGCCCAGTGATCGACGGTGTCCGTCGGCATCAGGTCGAAGACGTCGCGGATCTCCTGCAGCGGGGAGCCGACGTTCTTCAGCGACGACTCCTCGACGCCGGCCGCGCGCAGGCACTCCTGCACCTCGAGACTCTCCCGCAACGCCGCGACAGTGACCCGGTCGTTGCTGTCAGCGGGCTCGACCTCGGCGAGCCTGCCCAGAGTGCGGCGCCGGTGCTCGGACACGGTCTCGAACCACTCGGGCGTGTAGTCAGGGAGCCTGTCATCGAAGTCGGGCACGCCCACATCGGTCGCCTCCGCAGGATTCAATGCAAGAAACTCGTCCAAGTGGTTCTCCGCGACGATGTCGACGGCGGTGCGTGTGCGCAACCTACTCATCCTTAATGTTCACGACGCCGTGTCCGCGTCCTAGGGGGGGTCAGGGGCCGGAGACCGGCTCGTGATCATGGACGTGCCGGAAAGCCTCGGGTGAACACGAACGCCGACCGCCGCTCGGCGCCGTCGTCAGGAACGTCCCTCTCTCGCCAGCGGCGTAGTACCGTGGCGAGCTCGGCGCCCAGGTCCTCCAGCTCGGCACTCGTCAGCTGCAACCAGGTGTCCAACGCGAAAGCCGCGTTTGACCACTCCGGCAGCAAGTCGGACTTGGCGCGGAAGGCGTTGAACAACTCGATTTGACGACTGAACGCGACGTCGGTGGCGGCCTCGAGCGCCGCCTGCTCGGCTGCGCTGCCGGCGGGGCCGCGCCACGTGAGGGTCGGGACCCGACACCACCATCGTTCGCGTCGGTTGCGGGCCAGCTCGGGCGCCTCGTGCACCAGCCCGGCGGCGGCGAGGGCTTTGAGGTGGTGGCTGACGCTGCCGACCGCCTGGCCGGTGCGCTCGGCCAACTGGCCGACCGTCGCCGGCCCGTCGGCACCCAGCGCATCGAGCATGCGCCGGCGTAAGGGATGCGCGAGAGCACTCATCACGTCGGTGCCTACTACCTCAGACTGCGCTGGCATGAGCACAACTGTACAGAACAAATTTCGTTGTACAACTACATTTGTGAAATACGGCCGACCCGTTGGTCCACTCCGTGTTCGAAGGTCGCTCACCGCTTCGCTCGCACGCCGCAGCCAGTGATCGGTTGAGACCCGCCGTCGCTTTCGGGACGCTCGCAGTCGCCCGACGCTCGAGGACCCGCGGCATAGGACTACAACTCGACGGCGTCGATCGCACGGTAGATGCGTTTCTCGCTCACCGGGCGTGGTGTGCCGAGCTGCTGGGCCCACAGGCTGACCCGTAGCTCCTCGATCAGGCGAGCGATGTCGCGGACGTCTGCGGCAGCGGCCCGCACGGGCGGCAGGGCGCTCACCAGTTCGTCGTACGCGTCCTGCACCGCGTGCACGCGCAGCATCCGGCCACGATCGAGGTCGACGTCGCGTGGCAGCAGGTCGAGGCGCCGGCCGATCGCGGTCATGTACCGGGCGGCGTCCGGCAGATGCTCCGCGCCGATCCGGGCGACGAACCCCTGTGGGAGCAGCCGGCGGAACTGGTCGCGCATGTCGGCGATTGCCTCGGTCTGGCTCGGCGGAGGTTGCGCAGGCAGCGCGCGCCGGACGTCGTGCGCCGCCGCGAGCACTGCCTCGACCCCCCGCACGACGTCACCGGTCGCCGTCACCAGCCGGTCACCGACGATTTTGCGCAGACTGGCGAAATCGTCTCGGGTCCAGGCCGGTTCCGGTACGAGCGCGTCCACCGCCGCGTCGGCGGCGTCCTCGATCAGCGCGGTGAGGGAGCCGTCCGGGTTGGTACCGAGCATGAGGCGGGACCGGGTCGCCAGGGTGCGCTCGACCGTCTTGGCCGGCGACGTCACGCCCAGCCGGAGCAACCGACGAGTGCCGGCGCGCATCGCGGCGCCCTGCTCGGCGACGGTAACGAAGACCCGGATCGCCACCCTGTCACCGGAATCGACGAGGGCCGGGAAGCCGCGGACGGTGTGCGCCCCGCTCGTGCGCTCGACCGTCCGCGGCAGCTCGGCGAGGTCGGAGGGCCAGTCGGTCAGGTCGACGCGCTCGAGCTCGCCGGCGACGGCAGCTGCGACGGCAGCGCGCACCGGAGCGGCCAGCTGCTCCCGCAGCACGTCCAGCTCCTTCCCGCTGGCGACGACCTCGCCACGGTCGTCCTCGACGGCGAACGTGACGCGCAGGTGTCCGGGGATCCGGTCGAGGTCGAACGCGGCGACGGGGACGAGGACGCCGGTGCGCCGCTGGAGCTCACGCTGCAGGCCGGTGATCAGCGGCTCTTGTCCCGGCTCGAGCTGGGCGAGGACGGCCCGCGCGGTATCGGGAACGGGCACGAAGTTTCGGCGCAGCTCCTTGGGCAGCGCGCGCAGCAGGGCGATCACGAGCTCCTCGCGCAGCGCCGGCATCTGCCAGGCGAACTCCTCACCACCGAGCCGGGCGAGCACGTCGACGGGCACGTGCACGGTGACGCCGTCGTCGTCCGCGCCGGGTTCGAAGCGGTAGCTGACCGGCAGTTCGAGGTCCCCGGCGTTCCACGTATCCAGCGCTTCCGGTTCCGCCTCGTCCACCCTGAGCAGATCGTCCCGGGTCATCGTCAGCAGGTCGGGCGTCGTGCATCGCGCCTGCTTCCACCAGGCGTCGAAGTGCCGCTGGCTGACCGCGTCGGCGGGCACCCGGGCGTCGTACCAGGCGTAGATCTCGTCGTCGGTCTTGAGCAGGTCACGCCGTCTGGCCCGCTCCTCGATCTCTTCCAGCTCGGCCCGCAACGCCTGGTTGTCGCGGAAGAAGTGGTGCCGCGTCTGCCAGTCGCCCTCGACCAGCGCGTGCCGCACGAACAGTTCGCGTGCCTCGGCTGGTTCCACCGTCGCGTAGCCGACGCGGCGCCGTGGCACGAGCGGTAGCCCGTAGAGCGTGATCCGTTCGTAGGCCATGGCGGCGCCGCGGCGGGCGTCCCAGTGCGGCTCGCTGTAGGCCCGCTGCACGAGCTCGCCGGCCACTCGTTCGACCACCTCGGGTTCGACGCGGGCGGCGATGCGGCCGAAGAGCCGGCTGGTCTCGACGAGTTCGGCCACGACTATCCAGCGAGGCGGCTTTTTCGTCAGCACCGAACCCGGGGCGAGGACGAAACGTGAGTTGCGGGCACCACTGTAAGCCCGTGAGATACCCGAGTCGCGGCCGTCACCGTCCTTCTGCCCGACATGGCCGAGCAGCCCGGCGAGCAACGCGGCGTGGATGCTGTTCGCATCCGCTGGTCCGTCCCCGCTCGACTCCGCGATGCCGATACTTTTCGCGATGGTGCGCAATTGCCCGACAAGGTCCTGCCACTCGCGCACCCGCAGGTAGTGCAGGAACTCCTCGCGGCACATCTTGCGGAACTGGTTGCCCGATCGCTCCCGGCGTTGCTCGCGCAGGTAGCGCCAGAGATTGAGGAACGACACGAAGTCGGAGTGCTCGTCGGCGAAGCGGGCATGCTTCTGCTTCGCCGCATCCTCGCGGTCGGCGGGCCGCTCGCGAGGGTCGGGGATCGAGAGCGCGGCGGCCAGGACGAGCACCTCCCGGACGCAGCCTTCCGCATCGGCGGCCAGGATCATCCGGCCGATGCGCGGGTCGACGGGCAGCTGTGCGAGCCGCCGCCCGAGTTCGGTGATGGTGCCGGTCTTGTCGAAGGCACCGAGTTCCTGAAGTAGCAGTGCGCCGTCGCGGACGCTGCGCCGATCCGGCGGATCGAGGAACGGGAAGTCTGCGACGTCGCCCAGCTGCAGCGCGGCCATCTGCAGCATCACCGAGGCGAGGTTCGTCCGCAGGATCTCGGGATCGGTGTAGCGCGCGCGGGACTCGAAGTCGGCCTCGCTGTACAGGCGGATGCACACGCCGGCGGCGACGCGCCCGCAGCGACCCGCGCGCTGCGCCGCGGACGCCCGCGAGATGGGTTCGATCGGCAGCCGCTGCACCTTGGTCCGGCGGCTGTACCGGCTGATCCGCGCGGTCCCGGGGTCGACGACGTAGCGGATGCCGGGCACGGTCAGCGACGTCTCGGCGACGTTGGTGGCCAGCACGACCCGGCGCCCCGTGTGTGGCTCGAAGACGCGCTGCTGTTCCGCCGTCGACAGCCGGGCGTAGAGCGGTAGCACTTCGGTGGTGCGCGCGCTGTCGGTGTATTCGGTCCGTAGAGCGTCGGCGGTGTCGCGGATCTCGCGCTCGCCGGACAGGAAGACCAACACGTCGCCCGGCGGCTCGCTTTCGAGCTCGCGGATCGCGTCGACGATCGCCTCGGTCTGATCCCGCAGCTCGACCCTCACCGCCCCTACCGGTCTGTGGCTGACGTCGTGATCGGGGTCGTCGGCGTCGTTCGCGTCTTGGGCGTCAGTCTCTGCGGCCGTCACGTCGGGTTCGAGGGGTCGGTAACGGAGCTCAACGGGATACGTCCGTCCGGATACTTCGACGATCGGCGCGTCGCGCACGTTCGCTCCATCGACCTGCGCGAAGTGCCGGGCGAAGCGCTCGGGCTCGATGGTGGCGCTGGTGACGATCACCTTCAGGTCGGGACGGCGCGGCAGCAGCTGTTTCAGATATCCGAGCAGGAAGTCGATGTTGAGGCTGCGCTCGTGCGCCTCGTCCAGGATCAGCGTGTCGTAGCGCAGCAGCCGACGGTCGCGCTGCATCTCGGCGAGCAGGATGCCGTCGGTCATCAGTTTCACCAGCGTCCGGTCACTGGCCTGATCGGTGAACCGCACGGTGTAGCCGACGGCATCGCCGAGTGGCGTCCTCAGCTCGTCGGCGATGCGCTGCGCGACGGTACGGGCGGCGAGGCGGCGCGGCTGGGTGTGGCCGATCGTGCCGCGGATGCCGCGGCCGAGCTCGAGGCAGATCTTGGGCAGCTGGGTCGTCTTGCCCGAACCGGTCTCGCCGGCAACGACGACGACCTGGTGGTCACGGATCGCGGCCGCGATGTCGTCACGTTTCGCGCTGACCGGGAGGTCGGGATACGTGATCTTCGGGACGGCGCGTGCTCGGGCGGTCACGAACGCCTCGGCGGTCGTGATCCGGTCGGCGAGCTGATCCAGAGCCTTCAGGTTGCCGCTGGTGCGCAGCCTATCCAGGGAACGTCGTAACCGGTCGGCGTCACGGATCGTCAGCGCGTCCAAGCGCGCCCGGAGTTCGGCGGTGGACGGGGCAGACACTCCGGCAACGATAGGTGTTGCCGTCATGGCACGACGCTGATCGCGGTAACGGCCGATCACTGCGTGACCAGGTGATTCGTCTGCCGGGTCATCCGGGTACGCCACCCACCATGACCGAACCCACTGATCCGCAGACACCCGCCGAGCCGCACGAGGGCATCGACGCCTTTGCCAACTCCGAAGCCCGTGACCACGCCGAGAACCAGAGCCAGCCGCTTGCCCGCGCCGGTGGCGAGGGGCCACCGCCGACGGACGCGCCGCTGGAGGGGACGGCACCCACGGTCGAAGGTACGGGTGCTGGCGATGCCCTCGCCGGTGTGCATATCGACGACGAGGACGCCGCTGAGGCGGTCGAGGGTGACGCCGGCCCGGAGCACGGCGGGGTCCGACGCAACACCTGACGCGGTCGCCGATCGCTCAAGTGACCGTCACGATTCGCGCCGACACGAGACGGCCGTCGTCGACGATGAGTTCGCCCATCGTCCCGCATGGCTGACGGCGACGGTCCGTCGGCGACCCGGGATTGAACGCTCGCTGTTCCTCGTAGGTCACGTCCCAGGGAATGTGCGAGTGACCGAACACGACTAGCGCGGCGGCGGGAAAGATCCGGCGCAGGCGTGCTGCGCGACCCATAGCCGCGCCGCTGTCGTGGATCATCGCGATCGGCACTGCGCCGAGCTGGAGCTCGAGACGTTCGGTCGCACCCCACCGCGCGACATCCGGGCCGTCGTTGTTGCCGAGCACCGCATGGACGGGTGCCCAGGCGGCCAGCTCGTCCAGCGTCTCGGCGGCGCAGACGTCGCCGGCATGCAAGATCGCGTCGGCACCGTCCAGTACAGCGGCCACCGCCGGCGGACAACGCTTCCAGTGCCGCGGCGCATGCGTGTCGGACAGGACGGCGATTCGCATGCCCAATGGTCCCGCAGACGATCAAACGTGCCGCTGGGTCAGCACGCCGAGCGCCACGACACGCCACGCCACGGACAGAATTTGTCTTGCGTCAACAAGTTGGCCGGGTCGGCTTGTGCCTAGGCGGATCCCTCAGCGAGCGCACAAGGAGTTTGTCCAAACACTCGGTACGGTCACTAGTCATGAAGGGGCTTGTCGTCACTGCGGCCGCCCTTGCAACAGTGGCCACGGCGGGCTGCACGGCTCCCACGACTACTTCATCGACCAAAGACTCGACCACGACGATCACCGCTTCGGCGTCGTCGTCCGCGCCCGATGCCCCGACTCAGCGCGGCCCGACGACCGCGGCGACGGCACGCTCGTGTCCGTTCCTCGGCAAGCAGTCCGCGGCCGACCGAGTCGGCCTGCGGCTGGACGCGATCAAGGTGCTGTCCAGTGGCGGCAAGGTGATCGGCTGCCGTTTCTACCCGCTCGGGCATCCGAACGCGCAGTGCAACGAGACCTGCCTGCAGCAGGAGCACCTGCCGCCCCCCTCGCAGGCAGTAATCGAGATCGCCTCGGCGCAATATGCATCCGCAACCGACGCTCACGCCGCTGCCTTTTCGCTCGGGACGGCCGGCACGAATCCGCAGCAGGCACAGATCGCACCTGGCGTCACTGGCGTCTGCTTCCAAACCGAGTTCTATCCCAAAGACCGCGACCAGGACTGGGCGTGCGCTTTCAACAAGCGCGCCGTCCTCGTGTTGGTTCACACAGCAACGACCGAGTCGTTCAACGCCGTACAAGTTGCCAAGGGCGTCGCGCCCAAGTTCTGAGGCAACGCTGTCACGGCGTCAAGATCGTCTCCTGTCACGGCTTCAGCCTGAAACCCTGCCAGTTATTTGACGCACTAGAGATTTGACTGATTAGAACATTTGTTCGATCATTGATGGATGCTCGACGTCGCGATCCGCCGACCCGACGGTAGTGATGCCGTCGATTGGCAGCACGTCGGGGTCAAGACCGTACCGCCGTTGCCGGTCGCTCCGGCGCTGCGCGCGATCCTGCCCGACGGGCTACGGCGGGGCAGCACGGTCAGCGTCAGCGGTTCGATGTCCCTGCTGTTCGCGCTGCTCGGCGCGGCCTCGAGGGACGGCGCGTGGTGCGCACTCGTCGGCTTTCCTCGGATCAGTGCCGAGGCCGCGTCGGAGTACGGCGTCGATCTCGCCCGGCTCGCCCTCGTGCCATCCCCCGATGCCGGCTGGACGACGGCGGTGGGCGCCTTGCTCGACGCCGTCGACATCGTGGCCGTCCGACCACCGCACCCGGGCCGACCCGCTACTGGGTCGGGGCTGCCGCCGGGTGACATCCGGCGGCTCGCCGCCCGCGCCCGCAGCAAGGACGCCGTGCTCATGCCCTTCGTCGGGCCGGACGCGTGGCCGGGCGCGGACGTCCGGCTGCACGCCCGCGACGGCGTGTGGTCCGGCCTCGGCGACGGTACCGGGCGGCTGCGATCCCGGCAGATCGAGATCACCGCGAACGGCCGGGGCCAAGCCGCCCGGTCCCGCTCGACCCAGCTCTGGTTGCCCGCCGACGGCGGTGGTCTGCGCGAAGCAGCCACGCTCGCCCCCGTCATCGACCTTCCCGGCTGACGCGATGAGCGCTCGCGCGAATGCGGGGTCCCTGCAAAATCGCGCTCTTTGCGATTTCGTGGGGTGCAAGTGCGATCCGTATCCGGGGGATAGACATCGGCGCGTTTCACTTTGGTGTCCCGACTGGCCGGTGACGACGGCGCGCATCGATGCCGGTCACGACAAGGACGCACCGCTCGCGGTCGTCACCGCCAACCACGTGATCGCGTGTTCGCAGAGCGCGCGGACGCACGGCGTGAAACGCGGGCTGCGGCGGCGCGAGGCTCAGGGCCGCTGCCCTGAACTCGTGGTGCTCCCCCGCGACGAAGCGGCCGAGGCCCGCACGTTCGAGCCCGTCGTGGCTGCCCTCGAGGCGATCGCGCCGGGCGTGGAGATCACCCGTCCTGGCCTGGCGTCGATCGGCGTGCGCGGTCCGACCCGCTACTTCGGCGGTGAGACCGGCGTGCTCCAAGCGCTGGCGCGCGGGGTCGCGGGCATCCCCGCGCTCAACGGTGCGGGACTGTAAATTCAACGGTGTAACTCCTGAGACGTAGGAGGCACTTGTGACTGGAGTGACAGAGCGCAGCGAGACCCGAGATTTCCCTGCCGAGGACGCTTCGTTGGACGCGATCGATGAGCA
>JBPCOE010000071.1:0-25297 GCA_051000605.1 Jatrophihabitans sp. | reverse complement strand
GCAAACGCTGGTCCAACCGCTGGAAGGCAGCACTCAACGCCTTCGAGATCACCTTCGACGGACGCCTGTCCGCCGGCACGAAATAGACCAACAAAGATCAGTTACACCGAAGAGTTGACAGACCCAGTGATGCAGCCGACGGTCATGTGTTGCGTTTGTGCCCGTGCAGGAAGGTATGGACGCCTGCGGTGACCAGTCGGGTCACCTCGGCGGCTGATGGTGGCTCTGCGGCGAAGTGCGCCCGGTTGGCGACTTCGGTGGCGGTCAGCAAGATGAGGTGGCTCGCGGCGAGGTCGGGATCGGGTGCGTGGATCAGTCCTCGCTCGGCAAGGTGTCGCATGCGGACGGCGAGCTCCCGCCGGACTCGCAGCGGTCCGGCGACTTGCCAGCTGTTGAGGGTGGCGGCCGGAATGTGCGGGACCTCAGCGTTGATCTGGCGGACCAGGGCGAAGTGTTCGGCGAACTCCGGCGTGGGTGTCGCCCACGCCAGACAAAAGGCGATCAAGTCGAGCTCAAGGTCGTCGACAGCGTCGAGGTGATGGGCGATCACCTGGGTCTGCTCGTCGGCGACCTGCGTCGCGCTGCGTTCGATGACGCTTCGGAACAATGCCTCCTTGTCGCCGAAGTGGTTGTAGATCGTCCTGCTCGACACGTTGGCCTCCGTGGCAATGGAGTCGATGCTCCCGCGGGTGTAACCGTCGCGACCGAACACGCGCAGCCCAGCGGCAAGGATGGCATCCCGCTTGTCGCTCCATCCCCGGCGCTGCGGTGCGGCGGTGCGCTGGGCGGGTCGTATCACGGTGTCCCACCTCTCATTACAGTCATCGTTGTTGCTAGATACAGTAGTCGTTGTACAGTGTGACTATGCCGACTGCAAGTATGCCGGAAGCCGCGCACCTGTGCGCCGCAGCGGACGCCTCGATCCAGCGACGGGTGTGGGGTGTGGCAGCGGTCATCACGTTCGGGGCCTTCATGACCGGGCTCGACACGTCCCTGGTCAACGTCGGGATCTCGACGATCGGCCGTGAGCTGGGAAGCGACCTGGCTGCGACGCAATGGGTGGCCAGCGGATACCTGCTGGCCCTTGCGGCGGCGTTGCCGGCCTCAGGCTGGTTGGGCCGTTGGTTCGGGGCAGGCCGGGTGTGGGTGGCGGCGCTGGCCGGTTTCACTGTCACGTCCGGACTATGCGCGATCGCGCCGAACCTGGACGTCCTGGTGGGTGCCCGCGCGCTACAGGGCCTGGCCGGCGGTCTGCTCGTGTCGACGGGAATCAGCATCCTGGCTCAGCTCGTCGGCAGACAGGGTATGGGTCGCGTCCTAGCCATCACCGGCGTGCCTACGGTGCTCGCCCCCGCGATCGGGCCGACGGCCGGCGCACTGCTTCTCGCCCACTTCTCGTGGCCGTGGCTCTTTCTGATCAACATCCCCATCGGTGCGCTGGGCCTGGTGCTCGGTCTCAGATTCGTCCCCGCCGGTGACCGCGAGAACAGCGGCCGCCTCGACCTGGTGGGGCTGGTGCTGGTCGCAGCCGGCGTCACCGCCCTCACCTACGGGATCACCGAGGCCGCCCAGCGGCAGAACGTCACGCAGCTGCCGATCGCCGCCAGCCTGCTCGGCGGCGCGGCCGCACTTGGGGTCTTCACCCGACGTTCCCTGCGGGTCCGATCTCCTCTCTTGGACCTGCGGCTGTTCACCAACCGCGTCTTCGCCGCGGCCACCAGCCAGACTCTGTTCGGCGGCGCAGCCCTGTTCGGTGGGCAGATCATCATGCCGCTCTACTTCCAGCTGCAACGCGACCGATCCGTCGTCGCCACCGGTCTGCTGCTCTTGCCGTTCGGGCTCGGTGCCGCCGCGACTTTCCCGATCGGAGGACGACTCACCGACCGGTTCGGCGGCGGCCGAGTCGCGGCGGCGGGCCTCACCCTCACCACGCTGGTGACCGTCCCCATGGCTCTGCTCGGCACTCAGGCTGACCTGGTGCTCGTCGAGACGCTCCAGGTCCTTCGCGGCGTCGGGCTCGCACTGTCCGGAGCACCGGTCATCGCCGCGGCGATGGCCGCGGTCGCCCGTCACCAGCTCGACGACGCCAGTGCCCAGATCAACATCGTCAGCAGAGTGGGCGGAGCGCTCGGCAGCGCTGTTGCCGTCGCGATCCTGACCAGCGGGCTCGCCTCAGACTCCTCCCGCGGCACCGTCACGTCGGCCTTCCACACCGTGTTTTGGTGGCTCACCGGTGCGTCGCTGCTGGCCCTCGTCGGCGCCGCTCGACTAACCATGGCCCAACGCCGCGACGCCTTCGCGCACACCGACCACCCGCCACTGAACGCCGACAGGACCGATCCCAAGGAGAAGCGAGCATGACCCGAATCGCCATCATCATCGGCAGTACCCGACCCGGCCGAAAAGCCGAGTCCGTCGCCCGCTGGATCCATGAACTCGCCGCCCAACGCGACGACGCGGAGTTCGAACTGCTTGACCTCGCCGACTATCCGCTCCCGCACCTGGACGAGCCCAGTCCGGCGGCGCACGGGCCGGAGCACTACAGCCAGAACCACACCCGAGCCTGGGCCCAGGCGATCGACGCTTTCGACGGTTACATCTTCGTCACACCCGAGTACAACCACTCAACAACCGGGGTCCTGAAGAACGCGATCGACTACCTCTACGTCGAGTGGCACAACAAGGCCGCCGGCTTCGTGTCCTACGGACTCACCGGCGGCACCCGCGCCGTCGAACACCTCCGCCTCGTCATGGGCGAGCTGCAGATCGCCGATGTCCGGGCCCAGGTAGCGCTCACCCTGTTCGACGACTTCGACGGCGACCGACTCACCCCCGGCCCGCACCAACCGGACATCGTCACAACGATGCTCGACCAAACCATCGCCTGGAGCCGCGCGCTATCCACGGTGCGACAACCACAACGGACGGCCGCGCGTTAGCTGTCAAGAAAGCAACGTCCCAGGGAGCGGCTGACTAGAGTTCCGGGGGGCCACAGGCCGACGCCGCCGATGTGTCGTCCCGCTAAGGCCATCCGCGATATTCGAATTGATCTTCGCTGCAGGTCGCTGCAGGTCGGCGTTGCTCGGGCTGGTAATCGGGTGGAGGTGCTGAAGGGCACCAACGCGCCCATTACGGGGAGTCCGGCGCGTTACGCGTGCGGGGTGGGCCGGCCGCCCACGTGGGCGGCTCTCACTGGGCCGCTGTTCGCCGGTGCCAGGCGAGCGCTGCGATCGACAGGGCTCCGATCGTGGCGGCGAAGGTGACGCTGGCGACGAGCGGGTCGGCCAGCGTGGTGAGCACGCCGAGGCCGATCACCGGGACCGAGTTGCCGACGAAACAGGCGATGTAGTAACTGGACACGACCTCCGCGCGTCGGTCGTCGGGTGCGATCTGGTTGATCACCTCCAGGCTGCCGCGGTAGCCGAGGGCCATGGTGACACCGGCGCACGCGGTCGCGAGTAACAGGAGCGGCATCGAGCGCGCGGCTTGGGCGGTGACGACCAGCGCAACCGCGGGAAGCAGGAAGAGCAAGCCGCTGGTCATCGCCGTGCGCGGTGCGATCCTGCGGCCGAGCACGATGCACGCAGCAGCGAGGATGCCGAGCTCGAACACGATCAGACCGCTCACGGCCACGTTGTGCACGTGCAGGTCCCTAATCACGATGCCCGGGACGAGCGCAAAGTACAGCCCGCCGAGGGCGAAGGTGACGAAGCCGGTCACGGCGGGTGCGGCGAACGAGCGCAACCGGTCGCGGGGCACGCCGATACGCGGCCGGACCCGCAGCTCGCGCAGCGTGCCGATGCGCTGCGCACGGGTGTCATCGGTCCGGGCGACCGCAACGGCGACTCCAGCCAGCAGCACGAGGTACGCCACGAACGGCAGCACCAGCGGTGCCGGCGCATACTGCGCCAGCACACCGCCCAGCAGCGGCCCGATGGCGATGCCGGCCAGATTGGCCGTTGCCGCGGTGGCTGTCGCCCTCGGCCGCGCGCTCGGCCCGAAGTGCTCAGCCAGCCAGGCCGTCCCGGTGCCGGACAGGATGCCGACAGCGAGCCCGATCAACAGCCGGCCGCCGTAGAGCCACGGAGTGCCGCCGGCGAGCAGGAACACCATCGCGCTAGCGCCGGCCAGCCCGAGTGCCGGCAGGGCGGTGCGCTTGCGGCCGACCTGATCCGAGATCTGCCCGAACACCAGCAGCGCGGCGACGTTGCCGACGACGTACACGGCGTAGACCGCCGTCAGCGTGATTTCGGAGAACCCGAACTTGCGCTGGTACAGCGAATACAGCGGGGTGACGATCACGCTGCCCATGAACGCCGCCGTGATGATCGACGCGGTCGCGAGCACCGTCGCGGTGGCGGGCCGCTCGGCTGACGCCACCGTCCCAGCGGGCGGCGCGGGCGAAGTCGGCGCGCAGGGGGTCGCGGGACTGTCCTTGGTCATGCGTCGCTCCTCAGCACGGCGAGTTGCGTTGCTCCGGGCTCAAACCCCGCCAGCCGGGCAATGATTCCGTTGCGGGCATGCCGATGACCGCTTCGACGCCGGTGACCAGCTCGACCGGCGGCAACTCTGCGGAGAACAAGTGGCGATATATCACGACCGAAGCTCGGGACCGCGCGAGACAATGCGCACGTGACTGCGACCCTGCGTGTGCGCGAGGACGGTGAGATCATCGACTTCAGTTACCAGGCGATCCTCGACTATCACGGACGATCGGCGCCCGCCGGCGTCGCACACGCAGTGAAGGTGATGCAGCGCGCCTTCCCCCTGCTCGAACCGACCGGGCCCGTCGAACGCCGTGAGATCGAAGTAGCGACCGCCTTCGCCGGCCCCGGGGCCCGAGACGCCTTCGAAGCCGTGACCAGGGCGGTCACCGGCGACCGGTATACGGTCGATCCTCGACTGGAGGCAACTGAGCGCGGCCCGACCATGGCCAATTTCGTGTTCCACCTGAGCTATCGCGGCAACTCGGTCCGTCTCCAGCTTCGGCCCGGTCACGTCAGCGACGAGTTTGTCGACCTCGCGCGGACTTCCGACCCAACCGCGAGGCAGGCCGACCGGCTCCGCCACCTCAAGCTAGCGATGAGCCGGCGACTGCGCGGCTTGGACGCTGCAGAAGTTTACGAGGTAACGGCAGACTGATCCCGCCCGCCTCTCGCGCAGCCCGAGCCACCACCGAGTCTGGCGAACGTCACCAGGTTGGACGGAGCGGGAACTGCGCCGCGCCATCGTTTGCGGTCCGGACCGCGAGTACCTGGTGGAGTTGGACGTCGTTCGTCTCGAAGCCGATGCGTGAGCCGGCCATGTACAGGCCCCACACACGCGCCGTTTCGACACCGACCTCTTGCACGCAAGCGTCCCAGTTGGTGACAAGGTTCTCGCACCACGCCTTGAGCGTCAGCGCATAGTGTTCGCGCAGATTCTCGTCGTGGCGGACCTCCAGCCCGGCGTCCTGGGCCTCGCTGATGATCCGGCCGGACCCGGTCAGCTCACCGTCGGGAAAGACGTAGCGGTCGATGAACGCACCCGGCAGCACCGATGATCGGTTGTCGGCACGGGTGATGCAGTGATTCAGTAACCGCCCGCCATCGCGCAACTTGTTCCGCACGAAGCCGAAGTATGCGCGGTAGTTCCGGACGCCGATGTGCTCGAGCAGCCCGATCGAGGCGACCGCGTCGTAGCCCGTCCCCGGGGCATCGCGATAGTCGCCGTGCAGCACGCGTACCTGCCCGGCCAGGCCATCGCGCTCGACTGCGGCCGCGGCCCAGTCCGCCTGCGCTTCGGACAGCGTGATCGCGACGACGTCGACCCCGTAGTGCCTGGCTGCGTGCCTGGCCATGCCGCCCCAGCCGCAGCCGATGTCGAGCAGCCGCATCCCCGGCGCCAAGGCGAGCTTTCGCGCTACGAGATCGAATTTCTCAGCTTGCGCGTCGTCCAGTCCGGTGTCCGGTTTCGGGAACACCGCACACGTATAGGCCATGGACGGCCCGAGGACGTGCCGGTAGAACTCGTTGGACACGTCGTAGTGCTTGCTGATCGCTGCGACGTCGCGGTTGAGGGAGTGGCGCATGCCTTCGACTACCCGACGGGTCCGGGGCAATGCCTCTTGTGGGGGCGGGGGCGGCGGGACGAGCCGACGGACGCCAACCTGCCGGAAGAGCTCCGGAAGCCGCCGCAACGGAGGGACACGGAACCGCCAGGAGGCCAGCGCCCGCATCGCGTCGTACGGATCGCCGGGGTGGGCGCCGATCAGTTCGAGGTCGCCCGAGACGTAGGCGCGCGCCATGCCCAGATCACCGGGGGCGGTCACGAGATAGCGCAAGCCGCGTTCGTTGCGCAGGTTGAGAGTCAGTCCCTGCGTTGAGTTTCCTACGGCGGAACCGTCGAACGCTTCCACCCGCATCGGGACGTCACCGTCGGTTACCGCGCGAACCAGATCGGCGACAGTCATCGGCCACTCACCACCTTGTCGTACATGTCAGCGAAGCGCTGGTCGGGGTCGTACCGCTCCTTGACCGTTCTGAACACCGCACCGCCATACATTGCGTCGAATGTCTCTCTGTCGTAGTACACGTCCGAGTACAGCGACTTGTGACCGCCGAAGCGGGCGACTGCCGCCTCGATGGCCCGGTTAACCTCGCCGTCCCGGGCGCCCGGGCGCGCCGCCACGGTGCCCCAGAACCCGACGTTGACGTAGCTGCGCTCCGGCTCGAGCGGGTACATCGGCCAGTCGCGCTTCGTCCGCAGCGGACACAGCCAGACGGGCGACATCTCGACGTGCCGGTCGAACCAGGCCAGGAAATCGGCGAGCTGGTCGAGCGGTACCTCGATGTCCTGCACGACGCGTTCGCGTTCGGGTGCCCCGCGCCGTCGGTTGAGCCGGGCCATGACTTGGTAGCGGTTCTCGAGATCGATGATGCGGTGGTAGACGTCGCTACGGCGGTAGCGCCGGGGCCACAGCCGGCGAACGAGGGGACGCTGGGCCCCGAAAGCGGCAGAACACCAGAACCAGTCCGTGTCCCAGCGCCACAGGTAGTCGTGCACGGTCAAGCAGTCCCGATCGCGCTCGGCGATCGAGCGGTAGTAGATCCGTTGTCCGGTGTAGTCGCTAGGCTCGCCCTGCGTCGACCAGGTACCCAGCGACAGGTACGCAGTCGCGGGGTCGAACATCACGCCGTCGACGAAGTCCACTCCCTCTCCCTGCCACGCACCCGTCCTGGCAATGGTGTCGATCGCTGCCGCGAGCTCGTCGAGGCCATGGAACCGGACGTGCCGCAATGCGACGTAGGGCGCCACCGGCTCCAGACGGATCTTCAGCCGTAGTGCGTAACCGAGACTGCCGTAGGAGTTCGGAAACGCGTCGAACAGATCGCGATGCCCGTCCGGCGTCGCCGTGACGACCTCCCCGGTACCGGTGAGGACATCGATCTCCAGGACGGACTCGTGCGGAAGGCCGTTACGCAGCGAGGACGACTCGATGCCCAGGCCGGTGACCGCGCCGCCGAGCGTGATCGACTTGAGCTGGGGGACCACCAGGGGCATGAGCCCGTGTGCCAGGGTCACCTCGAGGAGTCGCTCGTAGGTGCACATCCCCTGGACGTCGGCGGTCTGTGCTTCTTCGTCGACGCTGATCACGTCCTCCAGGCCGCGGACGTCCAAGCCGGCGCCCGCCCCGAGAGCGGGACGGGAACGAAATAGATTTGAGGTCCGCTTGGCGAGACGGACGGGCGCGTCGGCCGGGGTCTCGCGGTAGCTGGCCTGGACCGCGGCCACCGACCGAAGGTGTGAGCGCATACCGACGGTTGCTCCAGGCACGCAGGTCCTCGTTCTGCTCGGGGGTCGTTGCTGAGCACCCCGGACGGGTTCAGGCGAAGATCTCCGGGTGCTCGCTGGAGATACGTTCCCAGATGGGCTGGAACTGGAACCACCCGGCGAACTCGTAGCCGACCTGTGAGCGGGTCAGCAGTGCTTCCTCGTGCCCGATCTGCCGGGGCCGCACGCCGTAGCCGGCGGCCGCGGAGTAGGCCATGAGCTGGGCCTGGGCGGTGCGTTCAAGGGTGAGGAACCACCATGCTGCGCTGTCGACGGACGTGCCGACGGTAAGCATGCCGTGGTTTCGCAGGATGATCGCCTTACGGGCGCCCAGCGCAGTGCCGATGCGGCGGCCCTCTTCGCGGTCGAGCACGACGCCGGTGTAGGAGTCGAAGGTGGCGACGTCGTCGTAGAAGGCGCAGGCGTCCTGAGTCAGAGGTTCGATCCCGACCTCGAGCGAGGACAGCGTCTTGCCGTACGGCCCGTGTGCGTGCGCGGCGGCGAGGACGTCCGGGCGTGCGGCGTGCACCGCACAGTGGATAGCGACGGCGGCCCCGTTGACGGCGCGCTCGCCCTCGACCACGAGACCGTCCTCGTCGACACGCACGAGATCGCTGCTGCGGATCATGGAAAAATGCATCCCGAACGGGTTCACCCAAAAGGTGTCGGGGTGCTCGGGATCGCGGACGGTCACGTGGCCGGCGACGCCCTCGTCGAGTCCGGCCTTGCTGAACATCCGGAACGCGGCCGCGAGCTTGGCTTTGCGCTGCGCGCGCTCCTCTTCGACGGTGTCGAAAACCTGCGGGTGCGCCATTGCCAGTGGACGGCCGTAGGCGTCGGCGACCTTGGCCGCGGCGGGCGCGGTGGCGGTGCTCGAGTCCTGCGTGGTTGTCATGCTCAGCTCCTGTGGTCGGCTCTCACCAGTCTGTACCCTGCGCACTGCGGGCGGCCCCTTGAGCCCACAGCGGCGATCGTCCCTACCGGCGCGTACGGGCGTAGGGTCGGTCTCACTGAGACCGCGGTCCGGGAGCACCACGGGGAATTATCCCTACGAAGGCTGGAGCCCTGATGTCCGGAAAGAACAAGGGCGGTCGAGAGATCCGCAAGCCCAAACAGGACAAGAAACCGAAGATCCAGGCCGTGCCCGGCCTGGTGCCGAAGGTGGCCCCGACCAAGAAATCGCACTGAGGCACGCCATGGCGACCGCCGCCGTACCGCGAGTACCGAAGACGCCCGCTGCCGACGTCGCCTGCGTCTGCTGCGCGCACACGTGGTCGTCCCACGACGCCCTCGGCCGCCGGTTCTGCACGGCCACGCAGGCGCATGCCCTGACGCGATCCTGCATCTGCGCTGCCGCCTGACGGTTGTCGACGACGAACGTCGGCGTGGCCGCGCTCACGGCATCGGCGCCATCGCGGTCTGGCCGCCGTCGACGGCGATGGTTGCGCCCGTGAGAAAGTCCGGCGCATCGATGACCAGGAACCGGATCACCCGCGCGATCTCGTCCGCACGTCCCGCCCGGCCGAGCGGATTGACCAGACGCAGTTGGTCAGGGCCGGCTTCGGCCAGGTAGGCGGCTGTCATGGGGGTGCGCACCCAACCGGGCGCGACCGCGTTGGCCGTGACGCCATGCTGGGCAAGTTCGATCGCCAGCGAGCGGGTGACGCTGATGATCGCGGCCTTCGCCGCGCTGTAGGCGACGGTGGCGGGCTCGGCGTGGAACCCGTTGACCGACGAGATCAGCACGATGCGGCCATAGCCGGCGCGGGTCATGTGCCGTGCAGCCGCCGATGCCGAGAGCACCGCGCCGCGCAGGTGGACGTGCAGCGTGGCGTCCCAGGATTGCGCGGTGACCTCGAGCAGCGGGACGGGCTCGTACGCCCCGGCCCCGGCAACGAGAGCGTCGATGCCGGCGAACCGGGCGACATGGCCGTCGATCACCGCGGCGGCGGCGTCCGGCTCCGCGAGGTCGGCGGCGTGGGTGGCGACCGTCGGCCCGCCGCCCTCCCGCGCGATCGTGTCAGCGGCTTCGGCGAGGCTTCGACGCGGCGCCCAACGATCGTCAGGTCGAAGCCGTCGCGGTTGAGCGCGATCGCGGTGGCGACGCCGATCCCGCCCGCACCGCCGGTGATCACGGCACTCCTGCGCATCGGAACCTCCCAGCTCTGCAGACGGATGGATCAGTATCAGCTACGGACGACCTCGACCAGGCTGTAGATGCCGAGGGCGAGCATGACGACCGCCGCGACGCGGGTGATCCACACGATCGGCAGCACCCGAAGCAGCGTCTTGCCGCCGAGGATCGCGAGCAGGCCAACCGCCCAGAGTCCGAGCACCGCGCCGATGCCGACGGACAAGGGGTTGTGATATTTCGCCGCGAGGTTGGCCGTCAGGATCTGCGTCAAGTCGCCCCATTCGGCCAAGAAGATCACGCCGTAGCCGACCGAAGCGACCTTCCAGAAGCCGGCGCTGTCGGCGGGCGTATCGCCGGCCACGTCGTCGTCCACGTCCTGCTCCCGACCCTCGCGCCAGATGAGGTATGCGCCGAGCAGGAACAGCACGGCCACGACGGCTTCGACGATGCGACGCGGGGCCAGGGTGAGCAGCGATCCGGCGACGACGGCGATGATCACGTGGGTGAGGAAGGCGGCAGCGATGCCGGCGAAGACCCAGCGCCAGGGGAACCGCGTGCCGAGCACGAGCCCGGCCACCGCGGTCTTGTCCGGAAGCTCCGCGACGAAGATCAGCACGAAGACGGTGGCGACGACGGCGGCGTCGATCATGACCCTTTCCCCTGGTAACCGGCCCTAGACGCACGACACCGCCGGCCGCCTGTGACGGGCGACCGGCGGTGAGGTGGACGAACGGCTAGCCGGTGATCTTGTTTGCCTGGAGGAAGGCCTTCGCGACGGTGGCCGGGTTCTTTTGGTCGATCTGGACGGCCTTGTTCAGCGCCACGATGACGTCGGTCGTGAGCAGCGACGTGACCGCGTTGAGGGTCTGCGCGAACGCGGGACCCTCCTTGGCGATGAGACTCTTGCTCACCACGGGCACGACCTGCTGGTAACCGAAGATGCCCTTCGTGTCGGTGAGCACCGTGTACTTCTTGCTCGCAAGCTGACCATCGGTCGTGAAGATCGCGATCGAGTCGATCTTGCTCTGGTCGAGCGCCTGGTACTGACCACCGATCGGGAGTGACTTGAACGAGATCTTGTTCAGTCCATAGGCCTGCTTGAGGCCGATGACACCCTGGAATCGGGTCCCGTTCTCCGGCGGCCCGCCGTAGGTGAAGGCACCGACCTTGGTCATGTCCGCGATCGTCTTCAAACCGTGCTTCTGCGCGTAGGCATCCGTCACCGCGAGGCCGTCGGCGTCCTGGAACGGTGTCGGGTTCAGCACGTCGAAGCCACGCTTGTTCTCATACGTCGTGGCGCCGGTCAGTGTCGTCTGGGCGTCCTTCGGACGGTCACCGAGCTTGGCGAGTTCGGTGTAGATGACGCCGGTGTACTCGGGGTACCAGTCGATCTGACTGGCCGTCAGTGCCTTGTCGATTACGGCGGAGGCGCCGATGTTGCCCTTCAGGGTGACGGTGAAGCCCTTGGCCTGGAGTGCCTGCTTGTAGAGCTCGCCGAGCAGATACTGCTCGGCGAAGTTCTTGTCGCCCATGGTGATGGCCGGCTTGCCCTTGCCCGGCTGTCCGCTCGGGACGCTGACCGATGGCGAGGTGGGCAGGTTGGCCGCAGGAGCGCTCGCGGCGGCCCCGCCGCTGGTGCTGGACGCCGCGCCACTTGTCGCCGCTCCGGTTGTCTTCCCGCCACCGCCCGAGCTGGAACCGCAGGCCGCGAGGCCGACGCTCAGCGCCGCCACCATAGTGACGTACACCGTTCGGGTGAACGACTGTTTCATGTTGATCAACTGGCTCTCCCTGGTCTGTCGTGCGGTAGCCGGATGGCTGATTGCGTGGATCAGGACCGAACTGCGTCCGCGTCTGCTGCTGTCTGTTCCGGTACGTCGACCGGGGTTTCGGCCAGCGCGCCCTGACTCTCTGGGCGCCGGGTGATCCGAGGTCCGGAACGCTTCGGGCGCCCCAGCCCGCCCGGAGTGACCAACCGTTCGAGGATGATGAACAGAATCTGGACGGCGAAGGTGACAAGGATCAACACGTACGAGGCGCCGATCACGCCGGATAGACTGTAGGACTCGACGTTCAGGATGATGTCGCCGAGACCGCCGCCGCCGAAGAGCCCCGAGAGCGTCGCGGTCGCTACGACGAAGACGGCCGAGGTACGCACGCCGGCGAAGATGAGCGGCAGAGCGAGGGGCATCTCGACGCGGGTCAGCACCTGCAGCGGTGTCAACCCGGTGCCTTTGGCCGCGTCGACGGTGTCGGAGTCGACCTGATCGACGGCGACATAGGCGTTGGTCAAGATCGGCGGGAAGGCCAGGACCACCAACGCGATGATTACGTTCGTCCTGCCGATGCCGACGAACGGTAACAGGATCGCGAGTACGGCGAGACTAGGAAGAGCGCGCCCCAGGTTCGAGATGTTGATGGCCAGGAACGAGAAGCGGTGCAGGTGGCCCAGGAATACACCCAGCGGTAGACCGATCAGCACCGCGATCAAGATCGCCTCGCCACTGAGTTCGAGGTGGGTGATGAGATCCGAACGGATGAGATCGCTGCGGTCGAAGACGAAATGGAACCCGTCGATGAAATCGTTACTCACGCGTTCACCGCCCCTGCCGCGCCGCTGACCACGGGGTGAGCACACGTTGCAGCCCCGCGAACAGTGCGTCGGCAACGAGCGCCAGCGCGACGCACAGGACCCCGGCGGCAATGAATTTTGTGTTGAAGTTACCGGAGCCGAGGGCGTCGAAGATGGGCTTGCCCAGGCCCTCAGGGACGATTAGGGCTGCGACCGTGGCGAGCGAGATGATCGTGACGACCGCGACGCGCAGCCCGGCAATGATCGTCGGCAGCGCAAGCGGCAGCTCGACGCGCACCAAGAGCTGCCCCGGCTTGAGCCCGAGACCGCGTGCGGCGTCGGTTACCTCAGGGGAGACGCCGGACAGCCCCGCAAGCGTGTTGGTGAACAGGATCAGCAGGGTGTACGAGACCAGCGCGATCTCGACGGTGATGTCGTTGATCCCGGTGATGGTCACGAGGATCTCGAACGCCGCGACCGACGGGATGGTGTAGAGCAGGCTGCCGAGGAACGTCACCGGTGGCGCGACCCAGCGGTAGCGGTGGGCGATCACGGCCAGAGCGAAGGCGATGACGAACCCGATCACGACCGCGATCACCGTCAGTTGGATGTGTTGGAGCAGGGCGGGCGCGAAGGTGTCGCTCCAGTGCTGTTTGAACCAGCCCCAGCAGAATGTCCCGTTCTTCGTGACGCACGAGTCGGTACCGCCGAGGTTCGGGATGACCGGCGCGGCGGCGGAGAGCAGGTAGCCCGACATCAGCCGACGACCGAATCCTTGCTCAGCCGGGCTTGATGCAGGTGCGTGTTGATGAGGTCGATCGTCGCGTACCCGGTGACCGACCCGTCGTCATCGACCACGGGTAGGGGACGCATGTTCTCGATCATCAACATCGACAGGGCGTCGCGTAGCGACGACGTCTGTCGCACGCTGTTGCGGGCCGCCTCGACGTCCACCGAACGATCGAGGGTGATGTCCGATAGGCAGGTGAGCGACAGCCGCTTGAGCGCGCGGTCCTGACCGACGAACTGCGCCACGAAGTCGTTGGTCGGTGCAGCGAGAATGGCGTCGGGCGTGTCGTACTGAACGAGCTCGCCGCCCTCCTTCAGGATTGCGATCCGGTCGCCCATCTTGATCGCCTCGTCGATGTCGTGTGTGACGAAGACGATCGTCTTCTTGATCTCACGCTGCAGTCGGAGGAACTCGTTCTGCAGTCGCTCTCGGTTGATCGGGTCGATCGCGCCGAACGGCTCGTCCATCAGCATCAGGGGCGGGTCGGCCGCAAGCGCGCGGGCCACACCCACGCGCTGGCGCTGGCCGCCGGAGAGCTGGCTCGGGTAGCGCTTGCCCATCTCGGCCGGCAGCCCGATCAGTTCGAGCAGTTCGGCGCTGCGATGCTGGATCCGTTTCTTGTCCCACCCGAGCAACTTGGGCACAACGCCGATATTGTTCGTGATCGTCAGGTGCGGGAAGAGCCCTACATGCTGGATGACGTATCCGGTCTCGCGGCGCAGGTCGGTCTGGCTGCGGTTCCTGACGCCCTTGCCGTCGATCAGGATGTCACCGGCCGACATGTCGATCATCCGATTGACGAGACGCATCGCGGTGGTCTTCCCGCAGCCGGACGGCCCGACCAGCACGCACACCTCGCCGGCGGGGACGGTGAACGACAGGTCGTGGATGGCCGGCGTCGCCGCGCCGTCGTAGTTCTTCGAGACGTTGCGGAACTCCAGCGGTGCGGCAGACACCGCCTTCGCTACCGGCATGACACCTGGCTCGGTCGGTACATGGTTGACCACCTCTCGGCCCCGAAGGTGGGCCAACTATAAACAGAGGCCGGGGAGCGGCCACGATCAAGCTAGCGGTAGGCGGTCTTCCGTGACCCCACCGTTACCGAACTGCGAGGTTGGATCCGTCGGAACTTCGTAAACCCGGCTTTTAGGACGGGGGTTCGGAGACGCGTTGTAGCGTATGACGCACGTCATCGTGCTCTACGCACCAAACACAGACCGAGGCGGAGCACCGCGGGCGGCTACCCGGCCGACGGCGGCCGGGGCAGGTCGTCAGTCAGATCGCCCCACCAGCCGATGTCAGCGCGGTCGTAGCGCAGGACCGTCGTCACGTAGCCCAGCGGCTCACCGACGTCGAAGTCCGCGATGTTCCAGCCGAACGCGTGCGGGTCGACGAGCACGCCCGGCGCAGCGGTCCTCATCTCGTAGCCCCACGTCGTCAGGTCCCCGATCCGCCAGCCGCCGGGCTCGGTCGCGGCCCGCCGGCATCGGCGCAGTCCGACGACGCGCCCTTCGTCATGCGGCGGTCGGTAGACGATGCACAGTCCGTCGTCGTCGGGCTCGATCCACGCGTCGACCACCCGGACGCGCGCGGCCTCGGTCACCGTGCTCGTGAGCAGGTGCGTCAGACACGCGTGCAGCGCCAGCGCGGCCCACTCGGGATCGCCGGCTAGTTGCTCGACGAGCTCGAGGTGACGATGGCTGTGGACACGCGGGATCTCGGCCTCGGCGTCGCTGAACAGGGTGGGGAGCAGGCGCACCGTTGTCCGGGTCAGCGCCGGCCAGCGGGGCCGGATCCGACGCGCCGGTTCGTCGTCCACGACGCGAGCTTACTCAGCGCACAGCTCGGGCCGGGATTCCGCGTTGGGTGCCAACGGCATCGGGGCTGGCGCGAGCCGGCGGACGTCACGCCGAGGTCCCGAGGGTCTGTACCGGCAGAGCGGCGGCGCGCGGTGTCCGGGAGACCGACATAATGGAGCGGTCGCGCTGGACACCGACATTTCGCCAGGGGGCCGCAGTGCAAGACGATCCGCCGGAGAGCGTCGAGTCCGACATTCGCCGACGCGCTGCCTGGCTGCTCGCGATGCTCGTCCTCGTCGCCGCGCTGCTCGTCACCATCTTCGTCACCTTCTTCAACGGGTCGAGCTCCGGCGGAAACAAGGTCGACAAAATCGCCGGTCCGACGGGTCCGTACCCGGGCGTCGGCTCGCCCTCCCGGTCCCCGGCCACGCCGGGTGCCTCGTCTTCGGGTACGCGGTCCAGGTCCGCGAGCCCGACCGGTTCCGCCGGTTCCAGTGCCGCGGCGGCAAAGAAGTCCTGCCCGAACGACAACAAGTGCGCGCTGGACGCGGACATCGGCGACGCGATCAAGGCGATCAACGACTATCGGGCCCAGAACGGCAAGAGCGCCGTTCCTGGCTCGGTGTCCGAGGAAGCCAAACTCTGCGCGCTCAACAATGGCACCGGATGCTCTGGCGGCTGGGCCGAGACGCAGGTGGACAAGCCCAGCGGTGCGGACGCAGTCAAGAAAATCACCCAGTTGGGGAAGCTTACGAGCGACATGAAGTCCATCGAGGTTGGCTGGGCGTACGACCCCAAGGCCAAGCAGTACTACTTCGCGATCATCCGCAAGAGTTGAGTGAGTAATCCGCCTCCCCGGCTGCGCCGCCTCCCCGCCGTACCTGTTGTTGTCGCGTTCCAGCTGTCCGTCTGTTGTCCCACTGGTGCCTTCGGCTTCCAGCCTCACCGCGGGCGGCTAGGGTCTATACCCGTCCCCAACAAACGCGCGTGCACGCTCTGGAGTCAGCTGTGACCCGTCAGCCTCACCAGGGCGACAACGTGTCGCTCACCAGGGCCGCTTCATGTTCTTCAACAACCTCACCTCACCCTAGGGCGCCGTTGTGCCACTCCGACGACAACCTGACCGGCGAGGGCGGCGCCGAACAGATCACGGTCAACCTCGCCGCCCTGCCGGCCGAAGCCGACAAGATCGTCTTTCCGGTTTTCGATCTATGACACGGGCGATGCCGGCGGAAGGTCCGGGCAGTCGGCCAGCGCTACAGCGCTACAGCGCAGTTGCCTCCGACTACGGCGTGCACGTCTGATTGTCAGCCCGCTGACCTACAGTTCTCGAGACACCCGTCCATCAGGGAGGAACACATGAGCGACGCTTGCGGAGCGAACTGGGGTACAGAGATCGCGAAGCCAGGCACGGAGCGAAGCGAGGTCAGTTGATGAGCGACGCTTGCGGAGCGAACAGGGGTACAGAGATCGCGAAGCCAGGCACCGAGCGAAGCGAGGTCAGTCGATGAGCGTCAGTTTGAACAAGGGCGGCAATGTTTCGCTGACCAAGGAAGCCCCCGGCCTCACCGCTGTCCTCGTCGGGCTGGGCTGGGATGCTCGGACGACGACCGGCGCGGACTTCGACCTCGACGCGTCGGCGCTGATGGTCGGCACGAACGGCAAGATCCTCACCGACGGGCACTTCGTGTTCTTCAACAACCTGACCAGCCCCGACGGCTCCGTCGAGCACACCGGTGACAATCTCACCGGTGAAGGCGAGGGCGACGACGAGGTGATCAAGGTCAACCTGGCCGCTGTCCCGGCCGAGGTCGACAAGATCGTGGTCACGGTGTCGATCTACGACGCCGAGAACCGTAACCAGGCCTTCGGCCAGGTCCGCAACGCCTACATCCGCGTGGTCAACCAGGCCGACAACAACGAGCTGACCCGCTACGACCTCACCGAGGATGCCTCGAGCGAGACGGCGATGATCTTCGGCGAGGTGTACCGCAACGGCGGCGAATGGAAGTTCCGGGCCGTCGGTCAGGGGTACAGCACCGGCCTGGCGGGGATCGCCCGTGACTTCGGCGTCAACGTAGGCTGACGAGACTCTCGTGTTCTTACGAACTTTTGGCGCCTCGCTGGTCATCGCGGGCATCGGCCTCGTCCTCGGCTTCGTCTACGGCGGCCCTACCGGCCTGGCCCTGACGGCGATCCTCGCCATCCTCGAGGTGTCGCTGTCGTTCGACAACGCCGTCGTCAACGCGACCGTGCTGGTGCGGATGAGCCCGTTCTGGCAGAAGATCTTTTTGACTGTCGGCGTGGCGATTGCGGTATTCGGTATGCGGCTGATCTTTCCCTTGTTGATCGTGTGCCTGAGCGCGCAGAAGTCGCCGGTGGAGGCCATCCGTCTCGCGCTGGAGAAGGGCGATCCGAACCAGAAAGGTACGTACGGGTACCTGCTGCACCAGGCGCACCCGACGATCGCGGCCTTCGGCGGCATGTTCTTGCTGATGCTGTTCCTCGACTTCGTCTTCGAGGAACGCGAGATCACCTGGCTGTCATGGATCGAGCGTCCGCTGGCCAAGATCGGCAAGCTCGACCAGCTTTCGGTGGTGATCGCCCTCGGCACGCTGGCAATCGCGGCGTACACCCTCGGCACCGGTGCCGACACCGCGACGCACGACCGCACGTCGACCGTATTGATCTCGGGCTTGCTCGGCCTGGCCACGTACCTGCTGGTCAACGGGCTCGGTGAGTTCTTCGACGTCGACGAGGACGACGAGGTGACTGACACCGGCGAGAAGGTGAAGATCGACAAGCAGAAGGTCACGCACGTCGTCGGCAAGGCGGCGTTCTTCCTGTTCCTCTACCTCGAGGTCCTCGACGCGTCGTTCAGCTTCGACGGGGTCATCGGTGCCTTCGCCATCACGTCCGACCCGATCATCATCGCGATCGGTCTCGGCGTCGGCGCGATGTTCATCCGTTCTCTCACCGTGTTCCTGGTCAGGAAGGGCACGCTGGGCGAGTACGTGTTCCTCGAGCACGGCGCACTGTGGGCGATCGGGGCGCTGGCGGTCATCCTGCTCATCACGATCGAGTACGCGGTGCCCGAGATCGTCACCGGGCTGGTCGGGGTCGCGTTCATCGGGCTCGCGCTGCTCTCCTCGATCATCCGCAACAAGCGTGAGGCCGCGGGCGAGACATCGAACGACGCAGAGCCGGTCAGCGTTTGAAATCTGCCGGCCAGCCCGCTGTGGGTAGGACGTGAGAGCGGTCGCACGGCCCCGCGGCGTCGGTACGGGCAAGATCTGTTGAAGTACGGCGAGCAGGAAAGGCTCTGATATGGGAATCGACTACACCCGGCGCCCGAAGGCGGATCAGCCGCCGCCCCCCGGTGGCTACCCGCCGCCGCAGGGCCAGCCGCAACAGGGCTATCCGAGCCCGCAAGCGCAAGCTCAGGAAACCCCGCCGCAGGGCGGGGGGGTGTCGTTGTCCAAGGTGACGCTGACGAAGGCCGCGCCCACGGTGTCATTGACCAAGCACGGTGGCCAGCGCGGCGTCATGCGGATCAACCTCAACTGGAACGCGCGACCGCCGGCGAAGGGACTGTTCCGCAAGAACACCCAGCTCGACCTCGACCTCGGCTGCCTCTACGAGTTCGGTGACGGCAGCAAGGGCGTGGTCCAGGCCCTGGGCAACTCGTTCCGAGCCGGCCCGAAGTCCGGGGCCGACATCATCGTCCTGGACGGCGACGACCGTTCCGGCATGAACACCAACGGCGAGAATATGTCGATCAACCTGGAGGATCTCCCGAAGATCAGGCGCATTCTGGTGTTCGCGCTGATCTACGAGGGTGCGGCGAACTGGGCGGCCGCCCAGGGCGTGCTCACGATGTTCCCGGTCGGCGCTCCGCCCATCGAGGTGCAGCTGGACGACCCGCGCGAGGGCGCGCGTATCTGTGCCGTCGCCCTGCTGACGAACGACAACGGTGAGCTGACCGTGCGACGCGAGGTCAACTACCTCAACGGCGCCCAGCGGCTACTCGACGAGACGTACGGCTGGGGCATGAACTGGACGCCCGGCCGCAAATGACGCCGACGCACTAACCTGAAGGTCTGCGCGTTGTCGTAGCGACTGCAGCATTGATCTACGAGGAGTTCGACATGTCCGATCTCGACCTGGATTCCAGCGGTTCGACCGCCACGCCCGCCGGTACGCCGGCGACGGCGCCAGCAGCGGGGGGGCTGGTGCTCGCTCCACCGGCACCCGTCCAGGTCGTCAAGGAGGAGCAGGCCGCGGGCGCGGTCCCCATCGATGACGCCAAGAAGAGCGAGCTGCAGCAGCGGGCCGAGGCGTTCGCCACGGAGTTGGCCGGCATGGATTCCCGCACTCCAGCGTTCTCGCAGAAGGTCGACTCGCTCACCTCGATGGGCGACAAGGAACTGCGGGCGTCGGCCAATGTCTCCAACCGCATGCTCGACCGTCCGGCCGCGGCGGTGAAGGCGGGCAAGGGCGGCGGCGGGGGCGACGCCCAGACCCGGGTCGCGACCACGCTGAACCAATTGCGCAACACCGTCACCGACCTGGACCCCAACCGCGCCGATCTCACCGGCGCGAAGAAGATCCTCAAGTGGCTGCCCGGCGGCGATCGCATCCAGAAGTACTTCCAGAAATACGAGTCGGCGCAGACCCAACTCAACGCCATCATCAAGTCCTTGGAATCCGGCCAGGACGATCTCCGCAAGGACAACGCGGCGATCGAGACCGAAAAGGCCAACATGTGGACGACGATGGGCAAGCTCAGCGAGTACAACCAGCTCGCCGGCGCGCTCGACGAGGCCATCACGCATAAGGTCGCCGAACTCGAGGCCGCCGCCAACGCCGACGGAGCCAGCACGCTCAAGTCCGACGCGCTGTTCGCCATCCGTCAGCGGCGGCAGGACATCATGACCCAGATGGCCGTGTCGGTGCAGGGTTACATGGCGCTGGATCTGGTCCGCAAGAACAACCTCGAACTGATCAAGGGCGTCGATCGCGCGCAGACCACCACGGTCTCGGCGCTGCGGACGGCCGTCATCGTGTCGCAGGCACTGAGCCGGCAGAAGCTGGTCCTCGACCAGATCACCGCGCTCAACGCCACCACGTCGAACCTGATCGAGTCCACGTCCCAGCAGCTGCGCGTGCAGGGCGCCGCGATCAACGAGCAGGCCGCAAGCAGCACGATCGACGTCCAGAAGCTGCAGGCCGCGTTCGACAACGTCTTCCAGACCATGGACGCGATCGACACGTTCCGCTCGCAGGCCGTTGACAGCATGGCGCAGACCGTCACTGCCCTCGAGGGGCAGATCGAGCGGGCCAAGCCCTATCTCGCGCGCACCCGCCAGGGCGAGGGAAACACCGCGGAGTTCGGCCAGGCAAACCCGAACCAGTTGCCGGGCCGCTGACCGGCGGGTCGACACAGGATCGGCGTTGATGGACTGGTTCCGCCGCGGCGGCAGCAACACCACCGAGACCCCGCCCGCGCCGGATGCTGACCCGACGCGGTCAAACGACGAGAGCGACTCGCCCGAGGCCCTCCTGATCCGCGAGAGGGAACTCGTCCAGTTCATCAATCGCAATGCCGGCAAGTTGCCTGTCGAGGCCGTGGTGATTTCGCGCGGCATCACCGACACGATCCGCGGGGTCGTCGACACCGCGTCCGAACGCGAGCTGGACATCTACGCCGTCGTGTCGATCAACGGGATCATCAAGGACTACCTGCCCACGACGCTGCGGACGTACCTGAACCTCGACCCAGGATTGACGGAAAGGGTCGGGCCGTCCGGGCGTACCCCGCGATCCGGGCTGCGCGAACAGCTCGACGCGCTGTCGAGCGCCGCCGACGATCTGCTGCGCGCCGCGCAGGCCCACGACGTCGACGCACTGTCCACCCAGGGCAACTTCCTGCGCACCAAGTTCAGCCGCTCCGACCTCGATCTGTAGCAAGCAATAGGCTGGAAGGCGAAGGCAACAGCGCCGATCTGGAGCGACCAATACGCTGGAAGCGGAGGTAACAGCGCAACGGTGAGGTTGGCTGGGACGCGGCGACAACAGCGAGGTCCGGGGTGGCGGGCCAGTGAATTCCGGAGAGGCGGACAGCGGGGTGGCGGAAATGCGGCGGGGCGCCAACGTCGGCCTCACCCGCGAGATCCCCGGGCTTCGGTCGCTGGTGCTGGGCGCGTCCTGGAACGCCGGTTCGGAGCACGCGCTCGACGACAACCTGGTCTTCGCGGCGTTGCTGTGCACGGCCGACGGCCGGGTGCGTGACGACCAGGACTTCGTATTCTTCAACCAGATCGCGTCTTCGGATCTCTCCGTGCAGCAGCTCGACCATGTCATGGGCTCTGACAACGCGCAGATCGAGGTCGAGCTCGCGGCCGTGCCACCGGCGATCGACCGGATCGTGCTCGTCCTCTACGTCAACGACGGGCCCGCGCAACGTCGCACGCTCGGCCAGCTGCGATCCTGCATCGTCAGGGTGCTGAACCTCGCCGACAACGCCGAGCTCGTGCGCTCCGAGGAGCTCGCCGCCGCGTTCAACACCGAGACTGCCGTCGCGCTCGGCGAGGTGTACCGGCACGGCGCGGAATGGAAGTTCAAGGTGCTCGGGCAGGGCTACTCGAAGGGCATCCTCGGCATCGCTGCGGACTACGGGATCTCGTTGTGAGGTTCTCGAGTCGCCCCGTCCTCGCGGCATGCCCCGCAGTCACGCGATGATCGGCGATCCCGCGACGGCACGCGAGCGCGCCGACCTAACCTTCCTGCGGCGGCGTTCGCGGCCTCGACCGACCGCTCCGACGAATGCACCTTCGTCTTCGGCAGCGTCCTTCGCGGCACCGTCGACCGGAGGACCGATCAACTACACGCGGCGAAGCCGAGCGGCGAACAGCCAGCCGGCCCAGACGCCGAGCCAGACCCCCGCGGCCGCCGTGACTCCGACGCCGGCAACGACGCCCCCAAGGACGCCGGTACGGACCTCGTCCTCCGCGCCCGCCCGGGCCGAAGGGCCGGTCGATTACCATCACCGTCCGTCGTCAGGTGGTGGGCTGGACCTGTCCGGCTCCGCGCAGTCGAGTGCGGCCCCGGGCCCAGCCCCGGCACCGGCGTCGAGCGGTGGACTCGACCTGTCCGACCGCTCGGCCCGGCCGGCGGGTGTCGGCGCCGCCCCGCCGCAGGACGATCCACGCCGCCGGGTGCGTCGCGATGCCCGCCTGAGCGGTCGCAACCAGCGTCTGCTCAGCGCCAAGGAGCCGACCGTGACGTTGACGCGGACGCAGTCGGGGGTCGGCCACCTGGCCATCGATGCGGTCTGCTCACCGAGTGTCGGCGACCTGCGCCTCGGCGTCGCCTACCAGTTGCGCTCGGGCGGCACGGGCATCGTGCAGCACGCCGACGGCAACCGGTTCGGCCCTTCGGCTCGCCGTCCCGTCATCGCCGGCTCTCGTGAGGAGTACGAGCGCGTCGGGATCGACCTGCGGCAGGTCCACGACATCGAGCGGATCGCCGTCTACGCGTTCTCCGAGTCCCGGGTCGAGCTGAAATGGGGCGGCACGCTCGTCGTCGAACTCTTCGGTGGCGGACGGGTCGAACTGCCGCTCGAGACCCTCTACGCCGGCCGTGTCGCCGTTCTCATGTCGCTGTACAACATGGATGGCGAGATCGTCGTCCGGGCCGAGATGGAGACCATTGCCGGCGACGTCCGAGAAGCGACCCGCGCCTACGGGTACGACCGCATCACCTGGCGCGACGAGCGCTCGCCCGTCGACTGATCCACCCACCCTCTCGGCCGGTGGAGGGCCTCAGGGCAGCGTCGCCCAGCGCGCGGCGGGCGCGACGAGCTTCTTCACCGTGCGGCCGTCGTGGTACTCGCCGATCGCGCGCATCTCCCAGCTCCCGTCGGGCTGACGACGCAACATCGACATCAGCACCCCCGTCTTGGGCTCGGAGTCCGACAGGTTGAACCGGACGAGTTCGGTGCCGCTGCTCGCCTCCACCAGCCGGCAGAACGCATTGGCGACCTCGGTGAACTTCTGGCCCCGGAACGAGTTGATGGTGAAGACGAGAGCAACGACGTTCGGTGGCAGGGCGTGCAGGTCCACGTGGATCTTCTCGTCATCACCGTCGCCCCGACCGGTCAGGTTGTCGCCGGCATGCTGTAGCGCACCGCCGAACTCGCGCAGATGCGTGAACCATACGATCGCGAGTTGCTTGCCGGATTGGTCGAAGGCGATGCACGAGGCGTCGAGGTCGATATCGCGCTTACCGCGCGCCGGATCCCAGCCGAGCCCCATCGTCACCCGCGAGAGCGGTGGAGCGCCCTGCTTGGTCAGGTTGACCCGGGCGCCCTTGGTGAGGTCAACCTTGCCCTTGTCGAGGTTGATCTGTGCGCCGCTCGCCTGCGCAGTCGCTTGGGGCGCAACCCCGGGAAAGACCGGCGCAGGCCCGGGCGGTGGCGGTGGCGGTGGCGGCGTGCCCGGGCTCGGTGGGTAGACCGGTGCTTGCGGAGGCGGTGTGTAGGCCGGTGGGGCCTGCGAAGGCGGTGTGTAGGCCGGTGCCTGCGGCGACGCGGGTGGTGGGGCGGCCGCGGTTTCGGGCTCGTCGTTCACCGAGATGCCGAAATCGGCGGCGATGCCACCGAGCCCGGTCGTGTAGCCCTGGCCGACGGCGCGGAACTTCCACCGGCCGTCGCGCCGGTACAGCTCGCCGCTCACGAACGCCGTCTCGTCCTCGGCCGACATTACGAAGTCGGCGAGCGGCACTCTCGACGCGGTGTCGCTGATGACGAGGCGCAGGTTCGGCACCTGCCCGAAGGTGCCGCCGTCGGCCGATGCCGCAAGCACGACCCGGTCGACGCTGGCCGGTAGCGCCTGCAGATCGACCTCGATCGCGTCGACGCTGCCGTTCTTGCCTGCGTGCCGGACGCTGCCGCTCGGGTGCCGAGGCTGGTTGAAGAAGACGAAGTCCTCGTCGCCGGTCACCTTGCCCGATTGCTGCAGCAACAGGGCCGAGGCGTCGACGTCCGGGACGCCGGAGCCATCTGACCAGGAGAGCTCGGCCCGCACGCGCGGCGCGTCGATCGGCACGTTGCTGCCCTTGTTGATCGTGGTCATGCACGCCATCTTCGCCTAACCGGCTGTGGTCCGCGAGGCTCGGTACGGATCACTACTGCGGCGGCTGCTGATACTCGACCGGGACGCTGAGGTCGAGCAGATCCGAACGGCCCGGCGCCGCTGTTGGCAGGTGGTGCTGATCGGTATGCGAGTCCAGATCCACGGGGACGGCTGGCGCGGCAGGCTGCTGCGCAGCCGTTTCGGTCGGTCCGCCCAGCTCGAGCAGCGAACCCGGGGCCGGGGCCGGCTGCTGCTGGGGGAATGCACGGTCAGGCGCCTGCAGCGGCGCCTGTGGTGTTGCAGCCTGTGGTGTCGCAGCCTGTGGTGGGGGAGCGGCGGGTGCTGCGTCGATGCCGAAGTCCGCGGCGATGCCGAAGTCCGCGGCGAGGCCGGCCAATCCGGTGGCGTAACCCTGTCCGACGGCCCGGAACTTCCACGTGTCGTTGCGGCGGTAGATCTCCGCACTGAGGAATGCGGTCTCGTTCCCGGCGTGCATCGGGAAGGCCGCGATCACCTCACCGGTCGTCAGGTCGCTCAGCACCATCTGCAGGTCGGGAACGCGTCCGAAGGGGGCGCCGTCGGACGACGCGGCCAGCACGACGCGGGTCGTGGCCGGCGGCAGGTGGTCGAGATCGATGTCGATCTGGTCGCAGGCCTGCGGAGCGCCAGCCTTGCCGGCCATCCGGACGGAACCGGAGGCGTGCTCGGGCTGGTTGTAGAAGACGAAATCGGCGTCCGAAGCCACCTCGCCGGTCGCGTCGAGCAGGATCGCCGAAGCATCGACGTCCGGCACGCCGGGGCCGGCCGTCCACCGCAACGCCGCGCGCACCGCCGCTGCAGTCAATGCAATGTTGCTACCCATACTCATCTGAGTCATGCCGCGATCGTTCCAGAACTCGGACGCGGCTGACATATGGACGTGACATATGGATGTGACTCACGGCGGTTGATGGCACGGTTGGCGCCGTTAGTTGGCAGGGTCGTTACGGCCCCGGCTCTCTCTCTCTCTGGACACGTTCCGAAGTCGTGAGGTGGGCGTACAAGGTTGATCTGGAT
>JBPCOE010000069.1:0-17310 GCA_051000605.1 Jatrophihabitans sp. | reverse complement strand
GCAAACGCTGGTCCAACCGCTGGAAGGCAGCACTCAACGCCTTCGAGATCACCTTCGACGGACGCCTGTCCGCCGGCACGAAATAGACCAACAAAGATCAGTTACACCGAAGAGTTGACAGACCCGGCGGCCGCAGCTGACGTCGAGCGATCGAGCGAATCTGTGAGGGATGGCGCACCAGGACTCGGGTTGAAACGCCAGAACACCAGCGCGAACGCGGTGTGGCCATCGGCCGTGCGGAAACCCCGATCACCTGTGTTTGCTTCATCGACGATCCGTAGGTCGCGCGTCCCCCGGGCCGACGCTGCAAGCGTCTGGGCGACCCGAGCCTCGTGACCACTCACCGACTCGCCGGCCGGCATCGTAAGCGTGACGAGGTACGGCTGCGAAGCACCGCCGTTGTGGACCAAGCTCATGATGCGAGCTGACGCCTGCGTGCCCGGCTGGCCGGGCAGCGAGAAGTCAACGGTCAACCGGCTGCTCACGGTGTGCGCGGCGGCGCCGCCCACCACGATCGTCAACAACCAGAATCCGATGACCCACTTGCGGTGACCGAGTACGAACCGTGCCCAGCGACGCACCGAAACCCCTTTAGTGGTCGAGTGAATGTGGGCAGCGACGCTGCTCAACGTCTTGCTGCGATACCGACGACGCAGGGTCGAAGAGTGTGACGGGCAGCCGTCGTTCGGTGCGATGTCACACAATCGGACCCGATATCGTCGATCAGTCATGCAACGGACACGAGGAAACCCGGCGGAGAGCGACTTCCACCAAACCTGGCGCGCTGAGCGTGCCCGGCTCATCGGACTTGCCGCCCGGGTGCTCGGCGAGCGGGAGTTGGCCGAGGATGCAGTCCAAGAAGCATTCATGCGACTGGTAAACAGCTCCGGGGTCGAAAATCCCGCCGCCTGGCTCAACGCGGTGACCACGCGGATCTGCCTGGACCATCTCAAGTCCGCGGCCGCTCGCCACGAAATGCCTACGGACGCAACCGACTATGACCCGGCCGAACCGGTCGTGCCTGATCCCGCCGATCGCGTCACCTTGGACGAGTCGATCCGCGCGGCCCTCTTCGTGGTCCTCGACCGACTGAGTCCCGAGGAACGAGTCAGCCTCATACTTCACGACGTCTTCTCGATGACCTTCCGCGACGTCGCGGCGCTGACAGGGCGGAGCCCCGAGGCAGCGCGCCAGAACGCCAGCCGCGCCCGTCGCCGCATCGCGGACCAACCGGCGACGCCCCATGGGCCGGCCTCGGCCGACAGCTTGGTCGTGGAACAGTTCATGACAGCGTGCAACACCGGCAAACTCGACGACCTCCTCGCCATTCTGCACACGAGTGCCTGGGGCAGGGCAGAATTCACGACCGGCTCGCCGCCGATCGAAAACACCGGCGCGCCCGCCGTCGCCCAGAATTTGATCATCTTCTTGCGGGGGGCACGCCTAGTGAGCCTTGGCACCCATGTGTTCGCGTTCCGCGGACTGCACTGCTTCGCAACTCTCGATCTGACTATCGCCGGCAACCAGGTGCAATCCATCGCAACCAGGGTCGACCCTGATGCGCTGAGTCAACGAGCGACGAGATAGCCACGCCCGAAATGCCGGAATTGACTTGGGTGACGGACGAACGCGGTCAAGGACGCCTCATGACCAGCCGGGTCGCGGACGACGGACACCGCCGCAAAGACGAGGGCCGCCGGGCTCACTCCCACGAAGAACGCAACCACACGCACCGGCTCGATCGCACACCGCCGACCGTGCGCGGGAAGCACGCGCCGCGGTTGCCCAGTTGCCGTCTCGGACCAGGCGGCGTCGCGTGAACAACTCCGAAGGCTCGCGCGCGCGTCGTGTCCAAGTCGCCCAGACCATCCTTCAGACCGGATTTGGTCGCGATGTCGACTATGCCGCAGCGTTCGAGGTGACCGCATCCGATCTGTCCTGCTGGTCGGCAGAACAGTGGGCGCGAACCATGTTCGAATCCGCTCCGGCAGCCGTGCGATGGTTCTTGACCCTCGGGTGGAGGGTCGTCCTCGGCCTGCGGCTGGCTCGCGGCCGATCGCCCGAGCACATATTGGGATGGAAGATCATCACGGTCTCCCATGACACCGCCAGACTGGAGGCCCACTCGTCGTTGCTGACCGCCGGAAAGTCTGTGCAGGTCGCAGGGTCACGGGTCACCGTAACCACCTTCGTGCGCTACAAGCGTCCACTCGCCCGTGCAATATGGTCGGCCGTCGCGCCGATACACCACCTCACCGAGCCCTATCTGCTTGGCCGCGCATCGCGCCTGTCGAGCCCACCGAACCGAGCAGGACGAGGCCGGCCGCGACAGTCCAGCCGGCTACGGGGGACACGCCCTCGCGATCCGAACAGGAGCGCCCGGTGACATACCCGTGAGCCCGCAGCGGCCTCTCGGATGGGCTCGGCATTCGCTGCAGTCGACGAGAGGCAGTCGAGCAGCCGCAACCGTAGCGTTGGAACGCAGTGCAGGCCAGCGCGGCGAACGCCTCCTTCGCGCTGCAGTGGACCGAGCTCAACAGCGGATTGCACCAACCCGCCCGAGAATGCGGGCGTTGCGCGCTTCGCCAGGCGCCGCATTGACGTGGCATGACCTACCCGCCCCACCGCCGCCAGGACCGCTCGGCGCGACCGTGCGGCCGATCGCAATCGCGACCTGCGACCTCGATCGCGCAGTAATCCTCGGTCGAACACCTTTCCTGTTACCGCTGCATCTCGGACACGAATGCGTCGCCGACATCACCGCCGTAGGCAGCGCAGTGACCAGCGTCCGGGTAGGACAACGCGTCATCGTTCCGTTTCAGATCAGCTGCGGTAGTTGTGCCCGGTGCCGTCTCGGGCTCACCTCAAACTGCATGGCGGTGCCCCCGATCAGCATGTACGGGCTCGGGCTGGCGGCCGGACACTGGGGAGGGGCCTACGCCGACGAGATGTCCGTCCCGTTCGCCGACGGCATGCTCGTGCCACTGCCACCAGGGGTCGATCCGGCCGCGGTAGCCAGCGTCTCGGACAACGTCAGCGACGCGTTCCGCCACATCGGCCCACACCTGCCGTCGCTGCTCGAGCGCGACGCAGATGCTCGCGTGCTTATCATCGGTTCCCTCACCACTCGCGTACCGTTCAGCGGCAGTGTCGCGCTCTACACCGGGCAGGCGGCGCTCGCACTCGGCGGTCGCCACGTCCAGCTGGTCGACGCCCGGCCGGCTGTACGAGAGCATGCCCAACAGCTCGGGATCGAAGCCGTCGCGCCCCGAGCCCTCCGCAGACTACCGCCCGCACACCTAGTCGCAGATGTCAGCTTCTCGCCACGCGGCCTGACCACCGCGCTCACCAAAGCAGCGCCGGACGGCATCATCAGCAGCTCCGGGATGCTGCACACCCGAGCCTCGATACCCACCGCGCTGATGTACGGCCGCAACATAACGCTCCACTTCGGTCGAAGCAACGCCCGCACTCACATCCCCCAAGTGTTACACCAGGTCGCTGCCGGTCAACTAGAACCCGGGCGTGTCACCACAATCACTGGCTGCCTCGACGACGCACCTGCCGTGCTGCGCGAACACGCCCTCAGCGGCGCAACCAAGACCGTCCTGACGCGCACCTGACTCGAGACCTGCAGAGCGCGACCTCAGCTGCGGAAGTGGGCCAGCGGTCACGGCGACCGCCAGGTGTGACTGGCAGCGGTAAACGACGGCGTCCTGACGGCGGCACGTGGTGCGAGTGGGAGAGTGCCCGTTCAATCGACGAACCGATTGCGGCGCCTCTCAATGACATCTTCGACATCCGGGCTCCATGCCAACCCAGCGCGAACCTCGCGATAATGCGGAGGAGACACAGCAGGGCCCACCTGCAGGCGATCGCCAGCAGGTCGGCCAGCCGACCTGAACCTCCTGCTGCCGCGCTCAACGTGTTACGAGAGCGCGGTAGCGCGCTACGCGGCAGATCGGTCGCACGACAACCTGCCTCATTCGGTCGATGTCCGCAGGCCGACGTGGGCCGATGGCCGTGGCGAAAGCAAACCTGCGTGTCGAAGGGTTGAAACTGGACGAGTGACAGACCAAGGCACAGTAGCGCCGCCAGACTCGGACACCGAACAGGGCGCGTACGCAGCACTCAGCGAGACCTTCCCCGGGTCGATGGATGGCGTCGCGCCCCAATACGCCGCCCGGACCCAGGATCCGATCTAGACGACCAGCAATGGCCGCCGATGCCGCCGTCGCAGCTGGCCAAGGTCGTGTTGGACGTTTCGACCGATCACTTGTGGACCATCCAGTCGCTGATCAAGGCGCGGCAGCTGCAGACATTCGCCTTCCGCTCCCTCCTACGCACAGCTCTGGTGGGGGCGACGCAGACCGTATGGCTGCTTGCGCCAGAGGACCGCGCCATGCGAACCACGCGTGCCGCTGGCAGCGTCGGAGCGTTTCGTCGTGTCCTTTCCCCTGTGGGAGCTATTTCCGCGGAACTCGCGGACGCCTGGTGGCGTCGTTGGCTGGGGTCGTTGCTGCCGCGGAGGAGCGCGTTTCGACAGTCGACACGAACGCAAGACTGGGCCGAGCAGCCATCAGGTTCTGCAGGCGCTGAGCACGGGCCTGCAGGCGCTCGGCTACTTCGTAGAGACCGGTAAGACAACAAACTCCGGAAAGATCTTTCGTCCACTGCTCTTCGGTGACAACGGGGGTCGCGGAAGCACGCACACGAAGTCAGCTCACTGCGATCTACGCGTCGCAGTGCCTTCGGCTGCCGCTCGCCGGCGTCCTTCTGCTCGGCGATTGAAGGTCAGGCTTGTCGACGTGCGAAGGTCAACTCGGGCCGCGGCGCACCGCTTTCAACGGTCGCCGAAGGCGGGCTGCCGGCGTGCGACAGCCGTGCGATAAGTAGCGGTATCCAGCGGTCAATCACGGTCATCGACCGGGCGCTCAGAGACAGCAAAAGGCCCGGAATCACTGGGATTCCGGGCCTGATCGTCCTCAGACGCTGGATTTGGGAAGCTGATGTTCTGCCATTGAACTACACCCGCGAACGACGCCGACGGTAGCACATAGGCCAGTAAATACGGGACCTCCAGGGCCGAGCCGAAATCGCTCACTTGATCTTGTGAGGTCTGCCGTGCGCTAGCCATCGGCGCGAAGCGCCGATCAGCTGTCCGCCGACGATGGTGTTGTCGAAGACGGTGACGCCGCCGGTGTCGCCGATGGAGGTGAGCCTGCCGTTGATTGTTGATCCGCAGTTGCTAACCGGGTCGCCGATCGGACGGGTCGACGGTCACCCTGGTCGTGGTGTCCCCCCTGATCGTCAACGAGGGTTGTTTGGTACGCCCTCTGCTGAGGTCAATTGTGGTTGCCTTCGATGACGGCGCCGGGGTTGTTGCGGGCGGTGAGGGGGCCGGTGATGGTGTTGCCGATGATGCGCAGCCCGCCGGTGTTGTCGGTGGCCAGCACCGAACCGTCGATGACGTTGGGGGCGCAGTTGTTGGCGGGGTCGCCGATGATGACCGGGCCGGTGGCCTTCGTGACGGTGATCGAGCCGGTATTCGAGCCGCACACCCGCAACGCCGACGGTTTCGAGGCGGTGATCGAGCCGCGCACGGTGCTGTTCTCGATGTCCAGGGTGGCGCCGGCGGCGACGCTGATGCCGCCGCTGATCGTGGCCCCGGACAGACACGTCACCCCGTGGCTGACGATCAGTGAGGAATGCCGCCCGGTGATCGTCTGATCACACGCCACCGTGACTGTCGTGGCCGGGTTCGACGTGCTGGGCAGGTAGTTGCCGTCGCCGCTGTAGACCGCGGCCACACTGTGCGACCCACCCCCGAACGTCGTGGTGAAGGACGCTCCGGTGACCGGCGTGACGGCAGCGGGGGTCTTCGATCCGTCGATGTAGAAGGAGATCGTCCCGCTCGGCGCCAGCGCGCCCGTAGCGTGCCCGACCGACGCCGTGTAGGTGACTGCCGCATTGACGGCCGGCGCGGCGGTGGACGCCACGACCGTGAGCGAGGTCGCCGCCTTTTCGATCGTGACGGTTCCTGGGACGTAGCTGATCGAGTAGTTCGCGCCCGTCGCGCCGGAGCAACTCGTCGGATAGGACCCGGGGGCGCTGCTGGCTGTCGCCGTGGTCGTGCAGGACGGCGCTGTGTCGAGAACGCTGGGCGTCTGGCCGAGCACGAACGGCGAGTACTGCGCTGTCACGCCCACGCTGGTGCCGTACGGGATGGTCGCGCTCGATGCGGTGATGATGAGCGGGGCGGGGGTGACGGTGACCGTGCCCTCGGCGTAGCTGATCGCGTAGTTCGCGGCGGAGGCGCCGTCGCACGCGGTGCTGTCGGCGTGCACGCCGGCACCGGTGCTCGCGGTGGTGGTGGCCGCGCAGGTCGGCGGCTTGCTCAGGACGCCGGCGTCCTCGCCGTTGACGAACCCGGAGTACCGCGCGGTGATCGTGGGCGGCGCTGAGCCGTAGACGTTGGTGCCGTCCGACGCAGTGATCGTGAGCGCCGCCTTGGCGACGTGCGCGTCGGCGGCCTGGTAGGCGAACGAGTAGTTGGAGCTGGCTCCGCCCGTGCAGGTCACCGCGTGCGCGTAATCACCGGCCGGGCTCGATGCGGTCGTGGACGACGCGCAGGTCGGCGCCCTCGTCAGGGCCGCCGCGTCGTCCCCGTTGCGGAATCCGTCGTAGACCGGCGAGACCTCCGGGGTCTGACCGTAGGTGAACCCCGCTGTCGACGGTGCGACGGTGAGCGGGGCCTTCTGGATCGTCACGGTGCCCGGTACGTAGGCGAACGAGTAGTCGTCGTCGACGGCGCCCGAGCAGCTCGACTTCGCCGTGTAGGTGGCGGCCGGCGTCCTCGCGTCGGTGTTCGACACGCAACTGGCAGCTGTGGTGAGCGAGGCGGCGCTGTCACCGGAAACGAAGCCGTCGTAGCTCGGCGTCACCGTCGGCGCCGTGTCGCCGTAGGTCGACCCCGCGGCCTGAGCGGTGATCGTCAACAGCTTCTTGCCGATCGCAAGGGCGCCGTCGACATAGCTGAACGAATAGTTCGCGGCCGCCGCGCCGGAACACGTGGTGGCAACGGGAGACGAACTCGGGTGCGTGCGAGCGGTCGCAGTCGTCGAACAGGTCGGTTGCTGGGTCAGTACCGACGACGTTTGGCCGTTCACGAACGAGTCGCTGAACGACGCGGTGATCGCGGGCGGGTCAGCACCGTAGGTCGTCGAGCCGCTGCTCGCGGTGATGGTCACCGGTGCCTTGGTGATGCGTTCGCCGCCCGTTGAGTAGGTGATGGCGTAGTTCGGATCGGCGGCGCCGGCGCAGGAAGTGGCGTAGAAGCCGGCGTTCGCGTTCGCCGGCGCTGCGGTCGTGCAGGTGGGTGCCGTGGACGGTCGTGGATCGAGATTGCGTAGCCCGGAGTAAACCGGTGTGACGGGCGGCGAGGGCGTCCCGTACGCGTGCGACGAACCCGATCCGGTGATGGTCAACGGTGCCGGGGTGATGGTGACCTTCGCGCTGGTGCTGGTCGCGCTGCCCGCGCTGTTGGTCAGGACGGCGCGCAGCCGGTCGCCGGTGTCGGACACCTGGCCGAAGAAGGAGATCTGGCTACCGGTCTCGCCGGCGATGTCGGCCCAGGTGGCGCCCTTGTCGCGGGAGATCTGCCACTGGTAGTTCGGGTTGGGAAATCCGGCGTGTCCGACGCTGAATACCGCCGCAGTGCCGTAGGTCGTTGTGGTGTCGACCGGATTCATTCCTGCCGGGATGGACGGCGGGATGGCCACCGAGAACGTGATGCTCGGCGGGTTTGCCGCATCCGTCGGGAAGTTCGCCCCGTCGCCGGGATAGGTGGCAACGATCGTGTGCGTGAGGTTCTGGCTCGAGTTCTGGTTGTAGGTGGTGGTGACGCTCGCCTTGCCGTTGACCAACGGCTTCACGCCGAGGGTCACGCCGTTCTCGCTGAAGGTCACCGATCCGGTAGCGGTCGAGTTGGACGACCCGGCCGTGATGGTCACCGGCTGCGCGTTGATCGCGGGGTTCTTGTCGATCGAGAGGGACAGCGTTCCGTTCGTCACGGGCGTGAAGATCACCGACGGGGATGCGCTCGTCGGGGCGATAAGAACGTTGGGTGTCAGGAGCGTGTCCGAGACGTAGCTCGATCCGCCGCCGCCACCACCACCGCCGGCCCCGCTGTCGCCGATCGCGTTATTTCCGTCCGAGCCGCCACCGCCGCCGCCGAACCATCCGCCGCCGCCACTGCCGCCGAACGCGAGGCCGACGAACCCTCCGCCGATGGATTTCTGCAACGTGCCGCCCGTGCCACCGGTGGTGATGTGCGGCAGCGTCGCGACATATCGGCCCACTCCGGCATGCGTGCCGGCGGCGCCGTTGACGCCTCCGTTCCCTCCGATCAGGCTGCGACCGCCGACGCCACCGGCCCCGCCGGCGGTGGCCGTGCCGGCTCCACCACCGGCCCCGGCGTACGCCTCGTTCGTGTCACCCGGGTTTCCGGCCGATCCGGCCGATCCGCCTGTGCCGCCCGGGCCGTGGTACCCGCCGTCGCCGCCTCGACCGCCACCGCCGGCCACCACCAGGAACTTGGCGGGATCGAGCACACACGCCGGATCGGTCGTGCCCGTGCCGGTGGTCGGCGCCGTGGTCGCGACATAGGAGCCGGAGCCGCCATTTCCGCCGGCGATCTGTCCGCCGGCGACGGTCGGCGATGCGGATCCGTAGAACAAGACCTGGCCCGGCGTCACGGACGCGTAGCGCACCTCAACCCGAGCGCCCTGACCGCCGGCGCCGCCCCCGTGATCGGAGTGAAAGAAGTCGCCAGCCGTATAGCCAGCGCCGGTCGTCCCGCCCTGGCCGATCGCGGTCATCGAAAGGAAGTGCACCCCGGCGGGCACGGTGTACGTGCCGTCGTAGCAGGCGACAGGCGCATCGGTGGCAAGCGCGGAGCTCGCGGGCCACGCGATCGTGAGTGCGGCGCTGAGTGCCGCGGCCGTCCCGGCTGCGAGGAGAACACGAAGCCGCGCCGGCATGGCAAGCATCACGACAGACTCTTTTCCTAGTTTAGAACTCTCGACGCGATCATGCTGTGCGCCGGCGCTGGGGACATCACCCGTTCGGGTGAGGTTTATGTTAAGGGCTGGGCGATGGCGCCGCGTTTGCGGAGCTGGGGTCCCGGTGTCGGGCGGCGATGCCCCCCAGCTCGGCCCGGGTGGTGATGCCGAGCTTGTCGAAGACATGGGCCAGGTGGGTCTTGACCGTGTTCTGGGAGACGAACATCGCCAGCGCGATCTGCGGGTTGGTGCTTCCGGCTGCTGCGTGGCGCGCCACTGTGAGCTCGGTCGGCGTCAGGCTGTCCCAGCCGTGTCTGGGCCGGACGCGGCGCCCCCGCGAGCGCCGGGCCCAGGCGATGACCTCCTCGACGGTGTCCGGTGGCTGATGGCCGCCGGGCCCGACGCGGGCGGCGAGCACGTCGACCTCCGCTCGCTGGGCGGGCCACGCCGCCAGCGACCGGTCCGCCCGGAACGCTGCGGCCGCCGCCAGCAGGCGAGCGGCAAGCGGCGCGTCCCGGCGACCCTGGGCCACCTGCGCCAGCGCCTCGAGCACCGCGGGAAGTTCGAGCAGCAGCCGATGCTCGGTGATCGCGTCCAGTGCCTGGTGGAGCAGGTCGTCCGCTTCCGTCCAGCGGCCCTCGCTGGCCGCGAGGCGACCGCGCAGCAGGTGGGCGCGCGCGACCAACCACGGGTTGCCGAAGTCGTCGGCCTGGGTCAGGGCGGCCCGGGCATGGCCGGCGGCGTCCGGATCGCCGGCGAGCCGCAGGATCTCGGCCAGCTCGAGGTGCGCCCAGATCTGCGGCATGCGACAGACCCCGACCTCGCCGGCGACGATCGCCCGCAGCTGTAGGGCCGCCCCGTCCGGATCGCCGTCGGCCGCACGCGCGATGGCAGAGATCAGCCACGCCCAGACCAGAACCGCCGACCCGCGCATCGCCCCCACGTCGTCGCGGATGCGCTCGAGCTCGGCGTGGACGTCGCGCGCGCGGCCGGCGGTGCACTCGGCCAGGGCGATCAGCAAGGTCGCACAGCCGTGCGCGAACGGATCGGATACCTCGCGCGCCAGATCGGTCGCCGCCAATGGCATCCCGTCCAGGCACCGACAAACGTCGACCACCGCCGCCGCCGAGTCCTCGTCGACGACGAACGAGCGATCCACTAGGCGGGCGCGTTCGGCGAACAGCGCAACGGCGTCGCTGTCGAGCGCCGCGTTGCCGATGCCAGGCAATCCGAGCGCAGGCACGTTCCAATCCGCCTCGCCGTCGACGTCGAGCCGGCGGCGACTGGTCGTCAGGACGCGAACGCCGGGGCAGGCCGTCAGGAGTCCGCGGCAGAATTCCCTGACCGCGTCGACGACGTGTTCGCAGTTGTCCAGGACGACCAGGTCCGCGCGATCGGCCAGGTGCGTCCAGACCACCTCCGCGTCGGTCTGGCTCGGGAGCGGACGCACCCCGAGGGCGTAGCCGACGGCGAGCTCGACGGTGTCGCTGTGGGTCAGCTGCCCGAGGTCGACCCAGACGACGTCGCCCGGCCGGCGGCGCGCGACCTCAAGCGCAAGGCGCGTCTTGCCGCACCCGCCAGGACCGGTGAGGGTAACCAACCGACTCTCGCCCAGGCGCCCCAGGATCTCGTGCACCTCGGACTCGCGGCCGACGAAGCTCGACAGCCTGACCGGGAGGGCGCGCCAGGTGTGCACGCTCGACGCAAAATCATCGAGGCGATCCGCCGCCGAGCGCTCCGGACTGGCCACACCTCAATCTTACGTCGCGAAGGTCAACGCTCAGGACACATCGAAGTGACGGCCGTTGCGGCCGGTCGGTTCCAGCCTCAAGGTCAGGCCATAGGCGCAGTGTCAGGTATGCTGCTGATGTGACACATGCTGAGTTAAAGGTGAATCCGCAGGGTCGAGTGACGATCCCGGCGCCGTTGCGCAGTGTGCTCGGATTCGAGCCCGGCACGACGGTGGTGGCCTACGTCGAGGACGGCCGGCTGGTGCTGGAGCACCGGGCTCACGTGCTTGATCGGCTACAGCACGACGTCCTCGCGGCCGCTGTGCGCAGCGGCCATGGGGGCAGTGTCGTCGACGAGCTGCTCGCGGAACGGCGGGCCGAAGCTGCTGGCGAGGGGTCGCAGGCGTGACGGCGGTGCTCGACGCCTCTGCTGTGTTGACCCTGCTGTACCGCGAGCCTGGCCACGACGTGGTGGCCGAGCTCGTCGACGGGGCGGTGATCAGCGCGGTGAACTGGTCGGAAGTCGTGCAGAAGCTCGCACAGCGCGGCGTGCCTGACCCGGGCGCGGTAGTGGCCGGGTTGCTGGCGTTGGGCGCTGAGGTGATGGCGTTCGGCCGCGGCGACGCCGAGACCGCCGCGGGGCTGTGGCCCGCCGGCCGCGCCTGCGGTCTGTCCCTCGGCGACCGCGCGTGCCTGGCCGTCGCGACGGCGGTCCCCGCCGGGGTCGCGGTCACCGCCGACACCGCATGGGCAAACGTCGAGGCCGGCGTCGAGATCCGCGTCATCCGCTGATGACGCGCGCTGCGGTAGCGCGTCGTTCAGGGAGGCGGCTTCACTCACTTGCAGCACAGCAAGATTCAGATATTCTGAATTCGTGAAGGTGATGAGTGCGTCGGAGGTGTCACGGGCGTTTTCGGCAGTTCTCGATGAGGCCGAGCACGGCGAGACGATCGTGATCACCCGCGCCGGTCGCAGGGTGGCGACAATGACCGCGACCAGCGCGGCCACCTGGGGCTCACTGCGTGCCGTGTTGGCCGATTGGACGCCGACAGTCGACCCGACCCTCGAGGACGACATGCGAGCTGCCCGCGCCGCGGTCACGCTCGATGAGGACCCGTGGCAGAGCGGCTGATCCTGGACACCAGCGTCCTGATCTCAGCCGAGCGCGGCCACCTGGACCTGGCTGCGGCCGCGGGCGACGACGCGGACGCCGCGCTACCGGCGATCGTGCTCGCCGAGTACCTCACCGGCGTACACCTGGCCGCCACCGACACACAGCGCGCAGCGCGGCATGAGTTCCTCGATCGTGTCCTGCAGGTTCTGCCGATCGAGACCTACACCCACCGCGTCGCCGAACGGCACGCCGAGCTGCTGGCCCACGCCCACCGCTCCGGAACCACCCGCGGCGCGCACGACCTGATCATCGCCGCCACCGCCCTGGCCACCGGGCGCACCGTGCTCACCACCGACACGCGAGCAGGATTCGACCAACTCCCCGGCGTGAGCGCCCGCGTGCACGCACAGTGAGCACGCCACCCGGCCGTGGGGGGAGCTCCCCACCCTTCGCCGGCGTCATCGTGCGGCCAACCGGATGTAGCCAGGCGCCGGAAGAAGGCGATGGGCCCCTGCGACAGCATGCCGTGGGCTGTTATCGTCACGCCTCATGGCCGCCGAAGTTGCCGAACTGTGAGAACGCCGCGAATTCGCGCGGCGTTATTGCTCGGTTTGATGGCCCTGCTGCTCGCGGCTTGCGCAGGAACCATTGATGAATACACGCCGATCAACTCGAGCTCAGCCGTATTGCACAACCTTATCGCGAATCGTCCCGTTACTCCCACCGAGCAGGCGGCTTTCCATTCGTCCCCCGGCGCCGGCAGCCATCGCCCGATCAGTCCCCCCGCCCCGGGGCGCCGACCGAGCGGCGCCGTGTTCCCAAGTCGGTCAGCAGCGAAGTCGCCGGCGAACGGCGCGGCACCTGTCACCCGCTCCCGGCCCGAGCACACCGTCGCACCGCTGGTGACGAACCGTCCGCCTGCGGCCCCACCGCAGCGACCAACCTCCTGCGGGACGCCACAGCCGCCAAGACCCGGCTACGTAGGTTCCGCGGCAGCCGAGCAGGCCGTGTTCCACGCAATAAACACGTCCCGCGCCGGCAATGGGCTGGCGGCAATGTCCCGTAGCGCCACCCTGGACGAGTCGGCATTGCGGCACAGCACCTGGGAGGCTGCGTCGGGGCAATTCAGCCACGAGGTCACCGGCGAACACCCCGTCGGTGACCGCGTCCACGAATCCGGCGCCGGCTGCCGCGTCGAGGTCGGCGAGAACCTCGGCTTGTCATCTGACTACTCGACCGACGGTGTCAACGCGGCCCTGGCGATCCATCGGCAGATGATGGCCGAAGGCCGGCCGCAGGCCGGTCAGGCGAACCACTACTCGAACATCATGTCCATGACGTTTCACCACGTCGGCGTCAGTGTCGTCCTGGCCGGCGGAAGCGTCTGGTTCACCACCGACTATTCCAGCTGACGCCCAAGTTTGGGATAGCGGACTTTACCGGCGCCTACCGCCACAACGGTCAGGAACTACCGAAATGGCGCCACTCCTCAGGAGCCCACGGCGAAGAATCTTAACTTTACCTTGACGTCGCCCGTCTGCTGCGGGACCGTGACCGGAATACTCAAACCTGAGGGGCACAGCATGAACGTACGTAGAGCGATCAAGGTCGGGGCAGTCGGGCTGGTAACGGCGTTCGTGCTCGCCGGTTGTCACATCGTGGGCGGCGGAACGCTGCCATCGGCGAGCGGCTCCGGCAAGGCACAGTTCTCCTTCGACTTGAGCTGCAAACCAGGAACCACTGCGGCGAAGGGGACCCTGACCTACCTCGACACCCCGGCCGGGGTACGGATCCGAGGAACTGTCACCGGAATAGAGACGCCAGAGAACGCACCCTGCGGTCCCAACTCATTCATTGGCGATGGCGATTTGACCGGCACCTTCACCGGCACGTACACGACGCTCGACCGCAGCGGGAGCGGGTCGTTCTCACTATCGGTATCGCCGGGCAATTCCGTCCGGTCACCGGGGGCCGCGAACGTCAGCTTGCACCTCACCGGAGGTCCTTACGACGGCTACTCGAACAGCGGGGACGTCATCGACGGCCAGATCGTGCCGGTGGGCGGCCCGAACGCCTGACGCAAGGGCGGGGCGCTGCCGCAGAGGGTCTGCGCCCCGCTGGCGCCACTCCCGGCGCTACCCGTGGTTGCCGGTGGTGACGGCACGCTATCCTCGCAGTGGCTGTCAGTCGTCATCAGCAACTATCCCCACGATGCCTTGTGGGCGAGTTTCGAGGGAGTGAATCGATGCTCGAGAGCGATCTGGCGCAGGTCACCTGTCCTGGTTGCAGAGGTTTGTTCTTCGTCGCCAATGGGGCCGCGGAGGCACGGTGCTCCTACTGCGGGCAGCACATCGTGTGGCGCGAATGCCTGGATAGGTCGGAAATATTTCCGGTGCTGTCGAGCTGGCCGAGTTGGGTTCACCCGAACTGTGCGTCGGTGCATGCGGTGGCGCTCGGAGAGCCCGACGAACGCGAGCCATCGGTCGTAGTGGACGGCGCCGGCTACCCGGACGCTGCCATGTCGTCGGACGGCCCGGTAGGCACCGACGTGCCCGTGAGCGGCTCGATACTTGATCTCTCAGCGTCCGCAGGCGACGACAGCTCGGCGCAAGTCGATCTCGAGCGCGTCGTGCTTGCTGAGCACATGACTTGGACCGAACGAAACGTCGCGGGCCAGCTCGTGCTCGACGCCCGGCAGATCACCATTACGCCGAAGGACGCCCCGGAAGTCCTCGTCGCCACGCTGGTTGACGTCATCGACTTCGAAGTCGTTCAGGAGCCGGATGCTACTCCGGAGCGCTCGCCCAAGAAGCCGAAGCGCTTCCGTCGCGGCTTGAGCGTCGGCGATGGGTCCGAACACCCAACTGCACGGCTGTCGCTCGCCGCTCAGTCCGGTAGCGCGACACTTCGAGGCCCGGCAGATGCCGGCGTGCTTACCGACCTGCTCACACATTACGTCGAGCGGCAGCACGCTGCCGCGAGTGCCGAGGTCGTGCAGGAGCGCATTCGCAAGCTCGCCGAGCTTGCGGTGCTCGGAGTCATCAGCGCGGACGAATTCGTCGCGAAGAAAGAGGCGTTGCTCGCTCGCCTGCGCTAGCGCACCGCCGCTTTTTCAGCCGGTCGTCACCTCGACGCTGGAACGCTCTGCTGCAACTGTTGCGATTCGCGCCGCGATACCGTCGAGGACGCACTCCAACCCCACGTCGAACGAGTCATCCGCCGTCATCTGCGCGGCCTCCGCGAAGACGCGTATCAGGGTGGGGTAGTCGCCTCTTGAGACGACGTCGAGCAGGTACTGGGACGTGTGGCTCCTACGCTCGTCGTCGGTAACCGCGTCCGCCCTGTTACGTGCCGGCTCGAGCAACTCGAGTTGGACGTAGCCGTACACGTAAGACAGCACGGTGTTGACCATTCGCGTCATCGTGGCAGCGTCAAGACCCGTCCCGGCGACGGCAGCCAATATCGACTCACTGGTACGCAACCCATTCGGGCCGCATGTTGTCCGCGTCCCGGCCAACGTCCGTAGCCAGGGGTGGTTACGAGCCGTTTCCTTGGTCGCCCGAGCAATGGCGCGCAGATCCGAGCGCCAATCAGCGCCGTCAACACCGACCTGCGGGAGGACAATCTCGCCGAAGGCCTCGTCGAGCATGAGATCGAGGAGGTCCTCACGGGTCAGGTAGGCCTGTAATCGATCGGACGACACGCCGACCTTCGTGGCGACCCGCTTGACGGAGACGGCATACAGGCTCTCCCGGTCGGCGATCTCCATCGCTGCGGCGGCGATGCGCGCAGGCTCAACAACAGCAGCCCCCGGGCGCCCCTCCAGCGCTGGCCGCTCCCAGATCAGAGTGAACGCCGACGTGGTCTCGCGGTTCCTCATTGGGTCTCTGTTCTCCCTAGCGTGTCTGAGCTGACGAGGCCCAACGATACGGGTCGGCTGATCGGGCAGCGCACGCAGTGCGTCGTCATGCCCACACAAAACCGGTGCGCCCCCCGAACGATTCTGATCGGGGGGCGCACCGGCGACTGTGCTATTCGCGCAACTTACTGCGTTACTCGGCCTCGGGACGCCGGTTGGCCAGGACCAGCAGAAGCATCCCCAGGAGCAGGATCAACGCGCCACCCGGGATGAGCAGTCCGAGACCGCCCACACCGGTAACCGCCAGCCCAGTCTGTGCAGCGCCGACCACCGCGATCGCGCCCGTCGTGGGCTTGACCCCCGGGTTCGGACCCTGATGCACCGGCTGTACGACCGGGGGCGCGACCGGCGGGTGGACCACCGGCGGCGTGACCGGCGGCTTGACCGGCGGCTTGACCGGCGGGGTCACCGGCGGGGTCACCGGCGTGGGTGTGGTGCAGGTGCAGTGCGTCGGCGGGATCGGCGGTACCGGCGGTACCGGCGGGATTACGCCGCCACACACGCCGCAGAGCAGACCGGAATCGTTCACCACCAGCTGCTTCGCGGGGACGAACTTCACGATCGTCCGCACCGGATCGCTGCCCGCGGCGCCGTTCGTCGTGGCGCCGAAGGAACCGTCAATGAGCGCGCTGATCGCGTTCGCGTTCGCGAGCGTGTTCCCGGAGCTGGTACGCACCGTAGTGGTCACCGCACCGGACGCACCCGACGCTCCGCCGGGACCGGTAGTCGCCGTCGAGGTTTCGGTGGACGTCGACGTAGATGCTCCGGTGTCGCCACCATCGGCACTGTTGCCCGTCGTGGACGCTCCCGAACCACCAGAGGTGGTGTTGCCCGAGTCGGTGGAGGTCGCCGCACCCGACGTGCCGCCGCCGGCATTACCGCTGACCGCGCCCGAGGCACCCGAAACCGTCGTGACCCCGACACCGCCAGTGCCACCACCGGCGGTGCTGTTGCCGGTGCCGCCCGAGGTGCCGGTCACATCACCGGACACCCCCGAGACACCCGTGACCGTCGAACCGGTCGCGTTACCGCTGTCCACGATCGACAACGGCGTCGAGGTCGCGTCACCACTGTTACCCGAGGACGACGAACCATCCGCGCTCGTGTTCGAGTTACCACTGCCTGCATCCGCGCTGGAAACACCACGCGAGTTGGCGTTGCCGGACATTCCGCCCCGCCCGGTGTCACCCGAGTGGGCAACGCCAGTCGCGGTGCCGCCGTTACCCGAACCACCCGTGCCGGTACCGGCACCGGTGTCACCCGAGCTGGTTGCCGCCGTAACGCTCGCCGCACCCGAGGCGCCCGATGCGCCACCAGCACCGCTGGTCGCGCCCGACGTCGCCGAGGAGCAGGCGGTGGCCGCGCCGGTGTTGCCGCCGGTCGCGCTGTTCATCGTCGTGGCAGCACCCGTCGTACCCGACGTGGTGTTACCGGTGATCGACGAGGTCGCCGCACCCGACGTGCCGCCCGTGGCGATACCCGTCA
>JBPCOE010000067.1:0-18137 GCA_051000605.1 Jatrophihabitans sp. | reverse complement strand
AGGGGGGAAAAATGGGCAGGTTTTCCCTTTCCCCCCAACGGAAAGAATCCCCCCGGCCCTTTGTGGGGTCCCGGGACGCTTCGATCTTTCGTAGGTTGAAGTCGATCATCTCTGCACACGATACGGTCGTTCGGATGCTCGCTCTGCGACGATCCGGCGCGCAAAGGTGATCATCGGCGGGAGCCGGCGCGTGTACTTGTACGGATCCGGATCGGTCCGCGGGCCGTGGGATGGGTCCCATGACAACCTCTACCTCAGAGCCGCTGCTCCGCCTCGCTGAGGCGCTGACCGAGGCCAGCGGCCGGCTACACGGCATGCGGGTGCGGCGGGCACGAGCGACAGTGCGTCGGTGCGGAACTTCGCACCCCCGCGTCGCCTCGGCGCCCGTCCCGTGCCCGCCAGCCCAGCCCTCGCCGCAGGTCAGCACACCGCCGCCATCGTTCGGCTGGGCGCAGCCGGCGTACGTCGCGCCGCCGTACTCGAACACTCCGCCGCCGACGGCACCGCAGTGAGACAGGCCGCATCGATGCGCTCGCGGTGGCCGCGACCGGGTTCGTCGGTCTCTACCTCGATGCCGCCGCCGCGCGCTGATCGACGATTGCAGTTACGCCGGCGGGTTCACGTACAGGTCGTAGAGCACGTCGGGGCCGCCGCCGTACTTGGCGAGGTCCGTGACGCCGGCCTCGGCGAGGACGTCGACATCGATGAAGCTGTGCGCGGTGCACTCCCGCGCGGGCGCGGTGACGATCGCCATGGCGGCGTCGGCCACGATCTCCGGGGAACGCGACTTCGACATGACGTCGTCGCCGCCGAGCAGGTTCGCCACCGCCGCCGTTGCGATCATCGTCTGCGGCCAGAGGGTGTTGGACGCGACGCCGGCCTCGGCGTACTCGGCCGCCCACCCCAACGCCAGCAGGGTCATGCCGTACTTCGCCAGCGTGTAGGCCGGGTACGCCCCGAGCCACTTCGGGTCGAGGTCGATCGGCGGCGACAATGTCAGGATGTGTGGGTTCTCGGACTTTCGCAGGTGCGGCAATGAGGCGCGGCTGAGCAGGAACGTGCCGCGCAGCTGGATCTGCTGCATCAGGTCGAACTTCTTCATCGGCAGATCCTCGGTGCCGACCAGCGCGATCGCGGACGCATTGTTGACACAGATGTCGATGCCGCCGAAGCGTTCGACGGCCCGGTCGACGGCGTTCTGCACGGAATCCTCGTCGCGGACGTCGCCGACGACCGCGAGAGCCGTCCCGCCGGCCTCCTCGATCTCGGCCGCCGCAGTGTGGATCGTCCCGGGCAGGCGCGGGTCCGGCTTGTCGGTCTTGGCCAGCAGTACGACGTTGGCGCCGAGCCGGCCGGCGGCGATGCCGATCGCCAGCCCGATGCCGCGACTACCGCCGGACATGATCATCGTCTTGCCGGCGAGTGAACCAGGTGTCGTCATGGACCGTCCTTCGTGGAGATGGTGGTCAGCTCGCCACGGCCGTGACGTGCGAGAGAATCAGCAGCTCGTACTCGTCGAGCATCCGGGCGAGTTCCTTGCGATCGACCGGCGAGCGCCACTGCTGCATGCCGATGAGCAGCGTGATGCCCATGACCGCGAGCTGCTCGGAGCGGCGACGGTTGCCGATCACGCCCAGGAGCACCGAGCGCAGCGAATCCAGGCGCTCGTCGTCGACCCGGCGCTGCACCTGCGCGACGATCGGGTTGCTGTGCGCCCACGCGCGGATCGCCGTCTCGGCCTCGTGCGGCAGGGCCACCGCCAACTTCTTGATCGCCTGGATGCGGGCGACGGGATCCGGCTCGGCGCTCACGGCTACCGCGAGCCGGTGCGTCTTCTCTTGCTCCCAATGGGTGAGCAGCTCGAGCACGAAACCGTCCCAGCTGCCGAAGTAGTGGTAGAAGGAGCCGGTCGTGACGCCGATCGTCGTGCACAACGACCCGATCTTGAGCGCGGCGTGCCCGCTGGTGGCGAGCGCGTCGAGGGCAGCGGCGAAGTAGTCGTCCTTGGTCACGACCAGGCGCACGGTGAAGTCCCTTCGCTGCGACCGCTCAGAAGAGCTTCCGCATGATCATCTGCTTGATCTTGTTGTACGGGGGATACGCGAGCGACGGGTCGGGCCGGGTCGGCTTGCGCAGCACGGCTTTGCGGTGACTGAACGTCTGAAAGCCCCAAACGCCGTGATAGGCGCCGGTGCCGCTGTTGCCGACACCGCCGAACGGAAGTTCGGGCACCAGCAGGTGGTACATCAGGTGATTGACGAGCGTCCCGCCGTTGCTGATCTCGCCTAGGACGCGCTCCTCGTTGTCGCGGCTCTGGCTGAACAGGTAGACGGCCAGCGGCTTGGGCCCCTGCTGTACGTGCGCGATGGCGTCGTCGACGGAGTCCACGCTGACGATCGGCAGGACCGGGCCGAAGATCTCGTCGCGCATGACGGCGGAGTCGGCGTCGGGATCGACGATCACGGTCAGTTCGGCGCGCTTGGCTTCGACGTCGACCTTGCCGCCGCGGGCCGTTGTGCCCCCCGCATGTTCGACGAGCCCGGCGAGCCGGCCGGCCTGGCGGGTGTTGATCACCGGCAGCGTCGGCTCCGTCTGGAATGAGTCGATCGCCTTCGTCAGCTCGGTGACGAAGCTGTCACGGATCGTGCGATCGACGAGGATGTAGTCGGGCGCGACGCAGGTCTGCCCGGAGTTCATCATCTTGGCCCACGCGATGCGCTTGGCTGCGACCTTGACCCGGGCGTCGTCGGCGACGATGCACGGGCTCTTGCCGCCGAGCTCGAGGGTCACCGGGGTGAGGTGCTTGGCGGCGCCGGCCATGATCGCCTTGCCGACCTCGGGGCTGCCGGTGAAGAAGCAGTGATCGAACCCCTGGTCCAGCAGTTCCTGGGTCTCCGGCGCTGCGCCCTCGAGAACTGCGACGGCCTCCGGGTCGAGATACTTCGGCACGAGCCGGGCGATGAGCGCCGAGCACGCGGGGGTCTGCTCCGAGGGCTTGAGGACCGCGCAGTTGCCCGCCGCGACCGCGGCCACGAGCGGGGCGAGGCACAGGTGCACAGGATAATTCCACGGCCCGATGATCAGGACGACGCCTAGCGGTTCGTACTGGTACCAGGCCTTGGCCGGCTGGACCGACAACGGAACCGCGACTCGGGTGGGCTTGGTCCATGAGCGCAAGTGGTTGATCGCATGCCGCGCCTCGCTGGCGATGGGCGCCAGATCGGCGAGCCAGGCGTCGACAGCCGGGCGGCCGAGGTCCATGCGCAAAGCCTCGACGAATTCGGCTTCCCGCTCGTCCACCATGCGTCCGATCGCGGCGAGCTGCTCGAGGCGCCATTCGATCGGCCTGGTCCGGTTGCTGCGGAACGTGGCGCGCAGCTGAGCGACGGTGTCGGGGATGCTGCGGGTGGAGCGGGAGGCGGAGACGGTCATGGGCCGACCTTTCGAGAGGCGGACGTACTGTTGGTTACGTTACGCCCGGCGACGGTTGGCGCCCAGCCCACGAAACGTAGCGTGCTCTATGTTACGTTCGATCCGGTCCTCGTCGAGGACGATAGGGGTGCAGCATGAAGCTCGTCGTCGTCGGCGCGTCTCTGGCCGGGTTGCGGGCGGTCGAGGCGGCGCGCGCGCAGGACGAGCACTGCTCGATCACCCTCGTCGGCGCGGAGCCGTATGTGCCCTACGATCGGCCACCGCTGTCGAAGGGGTTGCTCAGCGTCGACGCCGTGCGGACGGACTCCGAGCTCCGGTCCGAGGCATCACTGCGCGACGACCTGCGTATCGACCTGCGCCTCGGGACGCCGGCGTCGTCGCTCGACACCGATGCCGGCACCGTCACGGTCGGCGACGAGCGGATCGCGTACGACAAGCTGATCATCGCCACTGGTTCGGCGCCGCGAAAGTTGCCCGGCCCCGACTCGCTCGGCGGTGTGCACGTCCTACGCAGCATCGACGATTCGCGCGCGATCAGGGCGGCGTTGGACAACGGCGCGCGCACGGTCGTCGTCGGAGCCGGATTCATCGGCTCGGAGATCGCATCCGCCGCCCGCGCGAGAGGCCTGGCCGTGACCGTCATCGAGGCACTGCCGACCCCGCTGGCCCGCGCAGTCGGCACCCGCCCTGGCGCAGCGTGCGCCGCCTTGCATTCTGCGAACGGCACCACGCTGCATTGTGACCGCGCTGTCGAGTCGATCGAGGGCGACGGGCGGGTCGAACGAGTCCGCCTCGCCGACGGCACCGTGCTCGCGGCCGACCTCGTCGTCGTCGGTGTCGGTGCGACGCCGAATACTGGCTGGCTCGTGGGCAGTGGGCTCGAGATCGAAGACGGCATCGCGTGCGACGCGTACCTGCGCACGTCCGCGCCGGACGTCTACGCCGCAGGCGACATCGCGCGCTGGCACAACGTGCTCTTCGACCGGGTCATGCGCATCGAGCACTGGACGAATGCCGCCGAGCAGGGCAATCGCGCCGCCCGCAACGCGCTCGACCCCGAGCATGCGGAGCCGTACGCGGCAGTGCCGTACTTCTGGTCGGACTGGTACGGCTCGCGCATCCAGTTCGTCGGCGTGCCGAACGACGACGAGGTGGAGGTGGTCGCAGGCACGCTCGGCAGCGACCGGTTCGTCGCGCTCTACCGCGAGGGCGAGCGGCTCACCGGCGTGCTGGCCCTCAACGCGCAGCGGCACGTCATGCGCTACCGCACGTTGATCAACGAGGGCGCCGGTTTCGCCGACGCGATCGAGCTCTCCCACGCCCTGCCGCCGCTGCCGCCGCGTTCCGTGCCGGCCTGACCAGACGAAGCGAGACCGCCATGACCGCGCCCGACCGCCCGTACTCGTCCACCGACGTCTCGTCCACCGCGTTCTGGGCCACCCCCGCCGCCGAGCGGGAGGAGTCGTTCGCGATGTTGCGCACGAGCGAGCCCGTCAGCTGGCAGCGTCCGGCCGACGGCGGCCTGATGCCGCTGGAGGACGACGACGGCTTCTGGGCGATCGCCCGGCACGCGGACATCACCCACGTGAGCCATCATCCGGAGCTCTTCTGCTCCGGACGCGGGGTGCAGCTCGAGAACATCCCCGAGATGTTCCTCGAGGCGACGCAGTCCTTCCTCGCCATGGACGCGCCGCGGCACACCTCGCTGCGCAAGCTGGTCAGTTCGGCGTTCACCCCCAAGCGCGTGCGCACGATCGACGACCAGATCAAGGCCCAGGCCAGGCGCATCGTCGACGATCTGCTGGACACCGGCGACTGCGACTTCGTCCAGCAGGTATCGATGCGCCTGCCGATGTGGACGATCTACGAGATGATGGGTCTGCCCGTGGACCAGCAGAAAGCCGTCGCTCAGGCCGCCGATCTGATCGTCTCGAGCAACGACGCGGACGTCCGCGGCGACCGCGACCCGCTCGAGATCATCGGCGAAGCCACGCAGACGCTGATCGTCGCGGGACTGGGCCTGGCCCGGAACCGGCGGCAGGCGCCGACCGACGATCTGATGACCTCGCTCGTGCAGGCCGATGTCGACGGCGAGACACTGAGCGACGAGGAGATCAGCGCGTTCTTCGTCCTACTGTCGGTGGCCGGTAATGACACGACGCGCAATACGATCTCGCACGCGGTCAAGGCCCTGCAGGACTTTCCCGACCAGCGCAGCTGGCTTCTCGACGACTTCGACGCACGGATCATGACGGCGACCGACGAGTTCGTCCGCTGGGCGAGCCCGGTGCTGTCGTTCAAGCGCACGGTCCTCGAGGACACCGCGATCAACGGCGTCGACGTCGCGAAGGGCGAGAAGGTCGTCATGTTCTACCCGTCCGGCAACCGCGACGAGTTGGTGTTCGAGAATCCGAACACGCTCGACCTCTCGCGCACGCCCAACAAGCACGTCGGCTTCGGCGGTGGCGGCCCGCATTTCTGCATGGGCGCGAACCTGGCCAAGACCCAGCTGCGCGCGATCATCGGCGAGGTGCTGCACCGAGTGCCCGAGCTGCAGGTCGGCGAGCCCGATTACCTGGTGAGCAACTTCGTCCACGGCGTGAAATCCATGCCCTGCACGATCTAGGTCTGTCGATCGGTAGCGTTGTCGCTCTATCGAAGGGGGCCCGGATGGGACGACCGATGACCGTGACCGAGAGCGTCGTGATCGCCGTCGACCCGGCGACCATCTACGCGCAGATCAGCGACCCGACGCAGACGGGTCGGTGGAGTCCGGAGAACACCGGCGCCGCCGTCCAAGGTCACGCAGGCTCGCTGCCGATGGGCGCGATTTTCGTCGGTCGCAACCAGCGGTTCAAGTTTCGCTGGGTGACGCGCTGCCGGGTGACCGCCGCCGACCCGGGCCGAAGGTTCGAGTTCCGCGTCGAGGCCATCGGCCGCACGAAGCCCGTGCTCAAGGCCCCGATCGCCACCTGGACCTACGATCTTGAACCAGCAGGGAACGGGACGCGAGTCACCGAGACCTGGACGGACGGGCGGCGCAAGTGGCCCGACGCAGTGGCCAAGGCCTTCGACAAGCTCGCCACCCGCTCGACCTTCGCGCAATTCAACGCGGCCAACATGCGCACAACGCTCGACAACCTGAAGCGCGAGCTCGAGTCGGGCAGGTGACTGCGCCGCTCGACGGCGTTATCGTCGCCGATTTCAGCCGCGTCCTGGCCGGCCCGTTGGCGACGATGACGCTGGCCGACCTGGGCGCGACTGTGGTCAAGGTCGAGCGCCCGGGGCTCGGGGACGAGAGCCGGGCGTGGGGTCCGCCGTGGACACCACACGGGGTGGCGTCCTACTACGAGTCGGTGAACCGGTCGAAGTACAGCATCGCGCTCGATCTCACCGACGACGATGACCTGCGCCGGGCGGTCGTCCTTGCGCAGCGCGCCGACGTGGTCGTCGAGAACCACAGGCCCGGTTCGCTGGCGCGCTACGGACTCGACTACGACGCGATAGCGGCGGTGAACCCACGGGTCGTCTACGCCTCGATCACCGGCTTCGGGGACGGTCCGGGACGCGACCGGCCGGGCTACGACTTCCTCGTCCAGGCCGTCGGCGGCCTGATGAGCGTGACCGGCGATGCCGACGACGAACCGAAGAAGGTCGGCGCCCCGCTCGTCGACGTCCTGACCGGCAAGGACGCCGTGATCGGGATCCTGGCGGCGCTGGCGGCTCGGAGCCGGACCGGCGCCGGCCAGCGGGTGCGGGTCGAGCTGCTCTCGAGCCTGCTCGGCGGCCTGGTCAACCAGGCGGCCGGCTACCTGACCACCGGCAGCTCACCCTCGCGGCTGGGCAACGTCCATCCGTCCGTGGTGCCGTATCAGACCCTGCAGTGCGCGGACGTTCCCATCGCTGTCGCCTGCGGCAACGACCGGCAGTTCGCGCGGTTGTGCGAGACGATCGGCCGCCCCGAGCTGGCCACCGACCCGCGGTTCGTGGCCAATCGCGACCGCGTGGTCAACCGGCCGGCGCTGGAGGCCCAGCTCGAGGCCGGGCTGCGGCAGGACTCGGCCGCGGTCTGGGAGACACGCCTCGAGGCGGCCGGCGTCCCGGCCGGGCTCGTCGCCACGGTGGGCGAGGCGGTCGACCGGGCGGCCTCGTTCGGGCTCGAACCGACCATCGACGTCGGCGCCGGGCACGCGTCGCAGATCCGGCACCCGGTGCGCTACTCGGCGAGCCGTCCTGCGGCACCGTCGCCGCCACCGGGCCTCGGCGAGCACGGCGATCTCGTCGGTGCCTGGCTGGACGGCCCGGGCGCGGCTCCGCTGCCGCGAATCTGATCGATTCGCGCTGCGTCAGCGCACCCCGCGGGTACGGAACTGCACACTGATCCGGGGCCCGACCGGCCTCACGGTCTTCGGAACCGCGTGCTCCCAGGTGCGCTGGCACGACCCGCCCATGACGACGAGATCGCCGTGCCCGAGCTCGTAGCGGCGGCCCGCGCCGCCGCCGGCGGGCCGCAATGCAAGGGCCCGCGGGCTGCCGAGCACGACGATGGCGACCATGGTGTCGTGGGTGCTGCCCCGGCCGATGCGATCTCCGTGCCAGGCCACGCTGTCGCGACCGTCGCGGTAGAGGCACAGCCCGGCCGTCGCGAAGTGCTCGCCGAGCTCGTGCTCGTAGTGCCGGTCGAGGGCTCGCTTTGCCAGGACGAGGGCGGGGTCGGGCAGCGGATCGTGCTCGTCGACGAAATTCAGCAGCCGCGGCACGTCCACGACCCGGTCGTACATCGGGCGGCGCTCGGCGTGCCAGTCGACGCCGTGCGCGAGCCGTTCGAACAGCGCGTCGGCGCCGGTGATCCAGCGCGGGCGCAGGTCGAGCCACGCGCCGTCGCCGAGCTCGGTGCGCCGCACGCTCTCGCCCAGTTCGCCAACCGACGCATCGTCGGCCATGTCGAGCAGGGAAGCCTGGAACGCCGTCACAGTGTCAAACTATCAAACACGCGTTCGACCGTTCCGCGGGTCAGGCGGACGCTCTCGCAGTGCGACATCACCAGGGCGTCGAGCGAGCCGAAGCGGGCGACTGCCCGGTCGATGAGCGTCTGGGGCCCGGTGGGACCGGCGAGATCGATGGGGAGAGAACGAGGTCCCAGCCGTCGGTGGCCAACCCAGCTGCGAGACCGGCACCGATTCCTCGTCGCCGCCCCACTCCGGTTATCAACGCGGTTCGGGTCACGTCGACATGGTGCCGCACCCGCCTGCGGGCGGCGTTCGAACCACCACCACTGTCGTACCGTTGGGTGGTGCTGCGCCGATACCGTTTCGCCCTCCGCCCAGGCTGGCTGGTGCTGCACGTGCTGACGGTCGGGCTGATCGTCACGATGGTGCTGCTGGGCCGCTGGCAGCTCGATGTGTCGGAGTCGAAGCATTTCAACATCCGCAACTTCGGCTACGCGCTGCAGTGGTGGGCGTTCAGCACCTTCGTCGCGATGATGTGGGCGCGAATCATGCGCGACGAGACGCGGCATCCCGACGGCGCGACGGGCGACTCACAGCCGCAGCCTGCCACCATCGAGGACGCACCGGTCACCTACCGTCGCTACGTCATGCCGCAACTGTCGAGCACCCCCCAGCCGGCGGTGGACGCAACACAGGCCGCGTACAACGAATATCTGGCCGCACTGGCCGCCGAGGACACCGGGATTGCCAGCAACGCACGGAACGCAGAGGAGTAGGTCATCAGCGACAGCGGAATCCTCGATCTGCGCCAGCCGCGGCTCGCGCCTGCCAAGGTCGACGCAGCGAAGGGTGCGCTGGGCCGGTACCGGATCATGGCGTTCGTCACCGGCGTCGTCCTGCTGGCCGGCACGGTCGAGCTGATCCTGAAGTACACGACCAGCCTGCATCTGGAACCTGTCTACGGCTACCTTTGGATCGGGCACGGGTGGTTGTTCATGATCTACGTCATCATCACCGCGTTGCTCGGGTTCAAGCTACGCTGGCCGCTCGCCCGCTACGCCCTCGTCATGCTCGCCGGCACCATCCCGACCATGTCGTTCGTGGCCGAACACTTCGTCACCCGCGCCACCAAGCGTGCCGCCGAGACTCAGCCCGTCGACGTCTGAGTTGCGCGACCCATCCCGTCCATCAAGTCGGCGCGCGCCCGCGCCACTCGCGAGCGGATCGTCCCCAGGGGGCACGAGCAAACGTCGGCGGCCTCGGCGTAGGACAACCCCAACATCTGGGTGAGGACGAACGCCTCGCGGCGTTGCGGCTCGAGCCCGGCCACCAGGGCGCGGATCGCCACCGACTCGGCCGGGTCGCCCGTGGTTCTCCTGGCCTCCGGCGTAACGCGCCGCGCCCGCTGCGCCGAGCGCACGTGATCCGCGCAGGCCCGCCGTGCGATCGACAGCAGCCAGGTGCGGGCCGACGACCGGCCCAGGAAGCGGTGCAGCGAACCGAAAGCCCGCGCGTAGGTGTCCTGCGTCAGGTCGTCGGCGTCGGCGTAGCTGCCCAGATGCGCGGAGAGCCGCCACACGTCGACCTGCGTCGCGCGGACGAGTTCGGACGCTGCGGCAGCGTCGCCGCGCCGGGCGCGCAGCGCGACCTGCGTGATCTCGTCGAACTCGTCCATCCGGCTCGTCTCGTCGGTCGACGGTGACCTGCGTCACCAAGGGAACTTCGGCCCGTCCTCGTCCGACTGGTACGGGTGTGAGGTGTGACCGGTCTAGAGAGGCGGCGTCCGCACGGCTGGACGGCGAGCCCGTCGGCATGTCCGGGTCCGCGTTGGATGCGCACCTCGCGTCCTGCCCCGATTGTGCCCGATGGGTGGACGAGTCCGCCCGCCTGACCCGACTGGCCCGGCTCGACGTCACACTGGTGCCCGACCTCACCGCCGCGATCACCGCGCGGGTGGCGCTGCCCGCGCGCCGGGTCCTGCGCCGCCGGCATCTGCTGCGCGCCGCCCTGCTGCTCGTCGGCGTCGTCCAGCTCGTCATCGGCCTGCCTGCTCTGGCCGGTGACAGCCTGGGCATGGCGATGTCCGCGCACGGTGCCCATGAGGCCGCGGCCTGGAACCTCGCGATCGGAGTCGCACTCGTCGCTGTTGCCCTGGTCCCGCGCCGCGCGGCCGGTCTCGTGCCGTTGCTCGGCACGTTCATCGCCGTGCTCGGCGCGCTGTCGGCGCACGACATCGCGGCCGGGACGGTGACGGGCAGCCGGCTCGCCACACACGCCGCCGCGGTCGTCGGCCTGGTGCTGCTCATCGCCCTCGACCGTGCGGAGCGCGCGCTGCCCCCACGGCGGTTCGGCTCTGCCCAGGCTCGCAACTCCGACCGCGACGAAGACGACGGACCGACGGATTTGCGGACGGTCGCGTGATCCGTCGTCTCGCCGCCCTTGGCGCCGTCCTGGCCGGGCTGCTCGGCATTGCCCTGCTGCTCGCCGGCCCGGCGGCCGCGCACGCCACCGTCGTGCGCTCCGACCCGACCGACGGCAGCCGCCTGAAGAGCGCGCCCACCAGCGTGTCGATCACGTTCGACGAGTCGGTCGGGCTCGGCACCATCGGCTACCTGCACGTCACCGACCGGTCCGGCAGGCGGGTCGACGCCGGCCCGGCCACCCATCCGAACGGGGACGGCACGTTGGTCGTCGACCGCCTCCGGACCGGTCTCGGCGACGGCACGTACACGGCGAGCTTCCGGGTCATCTCGGCCGACTCGCATCCGGTGGCCGGGACGATCCGCTTCGGCGTCGGCACCGGGCCGCTCGTACCCGGCAGTGCCGGCGGCACCGGGGCGAGCACGGCCACACAGGCCGTCTTCGACGTCCTGCGATGGGTGTCGTTCGCAGGATTCGCGTTGCTCGGCGGCGCGTGGCTGATGCTGACCGTCTGGCCGGACGGCCGCGACGATCGCCGGGGGCGCCGCATCGTCTGGGCGGGCTGGACCGCGATGGCCCTCGGCGGCACGCTCGAACTGCTGATCCAAGGCCCGTACGCCGCCGGCGCCGGACCGCTCCGGGTGTTTCGCTGGGCGCTGCTGGACGCCACGCTGCACACCACCTACGGTCAGCTGCACAGTGCCCGGCTGCTGCTGCTCGGGCTGCTCGCCCTGACCCTTGCCGGATCCCTGCAGGTCGGCACGCAACGCGCCCGCCGGGAGATCCTTGCCGGGCTGCTGGGCGTCGGACTCGCCGCGACGTTCTCCGGCGCCGGGCATCCGGGCACGACCGCTCCGAACGGCCTGTCCGTCGCGGTCGACATGCTGCACTTGTTGGCCATGGCCGCATGGGTGGGTGGCCTGGTGATGCTCTTGGCCGCCGTGCTCCCGCGCGGCGAACCGGCGGAGCTTCGGACCGTCCTGCCCGTCTTCTCGAGCGTCGCGTTCTGCTCCGTCGTGGTGCTCGCCGTCACCGGTACGTATTCGGCGTGGCGCGGAATCGGCACGCTCGGCGCGATCGTCACGACGACGTACGGGCTGCTCGTCGTCGCCAAGATCGTGCTGTTCCTCGGGTTGGTGGGTCTCGCCAACCTCTCGCGGAGGTCGGTGCGACGCCGGACGCTGCGTCCGCGCATCGCCTACGCCATGACCGGCGCCGCGCTCGACGACGTCGAACTGGACGCAGGCTGGGACGACGACACGGTAGAGGCCGAACGCCTGCGTCGCTCGGTCCTCGTCGAAACCGTCATTGCGCTGTGCGTGCTCGCGCTGAGCGCCGTGCTGGTCGCCGAGCCGCGCGGCAAGGAGGCGCTGGTCGCGCAGTACCGCAACCCTGTGTTGGCCAGCGGACCGCTGACCGACGGCACGAGGGTCACCGTCACGTCCGACCCCGGTACGCACGGCAACGTCAGGCTGACCGTTGACCTACCCCGGGGCGTCACCGCCACGCGCGTCTCGGCCACGGCCACCCAGATCGAGAAGAAGATCGGGCCGATCCCGGTGCCCGTGACCCGGCCCGGTGCGTCCATCTACGACGGGACGGCCCCGCTCACGGTCGCCGGACCGTGGCAGATCGCTCTCGTCGTGACGACCTCGGCCTTCGACGCCGTCACCACTGCCGTCACGATCCACCTGCACTGAGAGGAAGCCTGAGATGTCTCGCCTGCGCACAGTTGCGCTTGCCACGCTGGCTGCCGTGTCCGGCCTGTTCGTGTTCGCGGTCGCCGCGGCGGCCCACGTCACGGTCTCGTCGCCCGGGGCCGCGCAGGGCGGCTACGCGGTGGTGACGTTCCGGGTACCGAACGAGGAGGCGGCCGCGACGACGACGAAGCTGGTCGTGCAGCTGCCCCCCGACACGCCGCTCGCGTCGGTGGCGATCCAGCCGATCCCGGGCTGGACGGCCGTGGCGATGAAGACCAAGCTTGCCGTCCCGATCAAGACCGACGACGGCGAGGTGTCCCAGGCCGTCTCGCAGATCACCTGGACGGCCTCGGCGGCTGCCGCGATCAAGCCAGGCGAGTTCCAGCAGTTCGACACGCAGCTGGGCCCATTACCCGCCAAACCCAGCATCACGTTCAAGGCGCTGCAGACCTACAGCGACGGCTCGGTCGTGCGCTGGATCGAGACCGCGGCAGCGGGGACGCCCGCGCCCGACCACCCGGCGCCGGTGCTGCCGCTCGCGGTGGCGGACAACGCGAGTCCGAGCGTGTCGGTTACGCGACGGGCGACCTCAGCGACGAAGGGCGACGGCGGCAACACCGGCCCGATCGTGCTGTCGATCATCGCCCTCGTGCTGGCCTCCGGGGCACTGGGTCTCGTCGTCGCCGATCGGGCTCGCGGCCGCCGAGCGACCGGATGAGGCTGCCCTGGGCCGCGGTCGCTGCCGGCAGCCTTGTCGTGGTCGTCGGCGCCGCCGGGCTGATCCGCGGCGCCGTGCCGCAGTCATCGGCAACACCGCCGTCGCCGAATCCGATCGTGGTCACCGGCGCGTACATCCGTCCCCCGTTGCCGCCGAACGATCTCGCGGCCATGTACTTCACCGTCTACAACACGACTGGCAGAGCCGATCGGTTGACGAGCGTGCAGACCGGGGCCGGCGCGACCGCGACACTGCACGCCGATGGGGCGAACGGCAGCATGAGCGTGGACGCCCCCGGCGGCGTGGTGATCCCGGCGCACGGCACGCTGGCGTTGAGTGCCGGCAAGGGACACGTGATGATCGGTGGCCTCTACGGCACACTGACGTCCGGCGACGAGGTCAACGTCGAGCTGCAGTTCCGCAACGCCGGGCTGGTCGACGTCGTCGCCAGGGTGATCCCGTTCGGCCCGCCGGTACCGGCAAAGTCCGGAAGTCATTCGTCAGGAGCCCACAAGTGATACGTCTTCTCGCCCTGCTGCTCGCCGTCGCGGGTCTGGTGGCCGGTTGCGCCAGCTCGGGGGGCAGCGCAAAGAACTCTGCGTCGCAGCTCAACGGCCGGCCGATCGGCGCGACCTACCAGGGGGCCGGGCTCACCCCGGCCCAGCCGCGGCCGAACTTCACCTTGGCCGACACCGCGGGAAGGTCCTTCGCGTTCGGCAGCACGACGGCCGGGCACCCGACCCTGCTGTATTTCGGCTACACGCACTGCCCGGACGTCTGCCCGACGACGATGATCGACACGTCCATCGCGTTGAAGTCGCTGCCGGCGGCGCTGCAGAAGAAGACGTACGTGGTGTTCGTGACGACGGACGTCAAGGGCGACTCGGGGCCCGTCCTGGCGAAGTGGTTGACGAACTTCACCGCGGGGGCCCAGGCCACGTTCGTCGGGCTGACTGGCACGCAGGCCCAGATCGACGCCGCGCAGGCCGGTGCCCACGTCACGGTGGCCGAGGACGGCGGGCAGACCCACTCGTCGGAGCTGCTGCTGTACGGCGCCGACAACTACGCCCGCGTGGCGTTCCTGCAGAGCAACACGTTGCAGGAGCAGATTTCCCATGATCTTCCGCTCGTGGCGGCGAAGGCCTGACTCGATGGCACAATCGTCGCTCGTGAAGTGGAACACCGCGCGCCCCTGGCTGGGCACCGTCATCAGGTCGTTTCTCGGCATTATCTGGATCTGGGCCGCGTGGTCGAAACTGCAGTCGCCTCGAACTTTCGTCCAGGCGGTGCGCGCGTACGACGCGACGCCGGAGTGGCTCTCGGAGGCGATCGGGTACGGGCTGCCGGTGCTCGAGTTCTGCATCGGCGTCGCCTTGATCCTGGGGGTCGCGGTCCGGCTCGCGTCAATCGCGTCCGCCGTACTGTTCGTCGTGTTCCTGATCGGCCTCGTCCAGGCAGCCGCCCGGGGCATCAAGCTCGACTGCGGTTGCTTCGGCGGCGGCGGCGCGACCTCCGCGGGCACCAGCTACACCCTCGACATCCTGCGCGACCTCGGGTTGGTACTGCTCGCGGCGTTCCTCGTCTACTGGCCGCTCACGCGCATCTCCGTCGATGAGTTCATCGCACGCAACGACTACGTCGCGCCGCCGTCGGCCAAGCGCATGCGCACCGACCAGGGCCGACGCAAATACACCGCGGCGGTCGATGCGCGCCGCCGCGCCGCCCGGTCGCGCGCCCTCTACCTCGGCGCGTCCACCGCCACCGTGGTCGTGCTCATCGGGCTCATCGGCATCGGCGTGCAGTCGGGCCGCGCGAAGATCGCGGGTTCGCTGGCCGCCGCGCACGCGTCGGCGAACAACGGCGTCGTCTTCGGGAACAAGGCTGCTGCCACCGTGAACATCTACGAGGACTTTCAGTGCCCGAACTGCCTGCAGTTCGAGAAGAGCGTCGGCGCGCAGGTCGACAAGGCCGTGCGGGCCAACGAGGCGCAGGTGCACTTCCACACCGTCTCGCTGCCCACGCTCGACACCGCGGCCGGCAATTACTACTCCTCGCGCGCGGCCAACGCCGGTCTCTGCGCCTCGGATGTCTCGGTGGATGAGTTCGTCAAGTTCCACAACATCCTGTTCGGGACGAACGCGAGCGGAAAGGACGTCCAGCCCGCGGAAGGGCAGGGTGGATTACCCGACTCGGATCTGATCAAGTACGGCAAACAGGCCGGCCTCAAGCCCGGCCAGCTCACGACGTTCAGCGCCTGCGTCACGCAGGAGAAGCACAAGGCACTCGTCCAGGCGATGACCGACAAAGCATCGCAGGACGGCGTGAACGGCACCCCGACGGTCAAGGTCAACGGCAAGGCCATCAACAACGACCTCGCGTCCTTCGAGAAGGCCGTTGCCGAGGCCGTGAAGAAGGGCCCGAAGCCGAACCCGTCCACGACGCCGGTGACGTCGCCTGCGGTCGTGCCTTCTACGTCGGCTGCCATCACGAAGCCGTCGACGCCGGTCAAGAAGACTGGAACGACTGCACCATAGGCCATCTGGGCGCCGAAAGGCCCGTCCCCATCGTGGGAACGGGCCGCTCGGCTGCAGTGCGACTACTTGTTAGCGGCGTCCTTGAGGGCGCTGCCCGCAGTCAGCTTTACCGTCTTGGCGGCGGCGATCTGAATCGTCGCGCCGGTGGACGGGTTACGGCCTTCGCGGGCGGCGCGATCGCCGACCGAGAGGGCGAAGAAGCCGGGCACGCTGACCTTCTCGCCCTTGGCGGCGGCACCTTCGAGCGTGGACTGGAGCGAGCGCAGAACGGCGTCGACCGTCTTCTGCTCGAGGTCTGCAGAGTCGGCGACGGCTGCCACCAGTTCCTTGCGGTTCACGAGGTCTCCCTTGATCGTCGGTTGCTGTGCTGCCCCCAGTATGGCCGCCAAGCCTGAAAACCCCGTAATCAGGGGGCCGCAGCGCCTGGGCGTGTCGCTCGCCGAGACTGCCGGTGCGTCCCGGATGGGGCTCGGCGTGTACTGTCGTGACCTGGTCCAGCGGCGGTGGTCGCTGGGTCGGTTCGGGGCTGTGGCGCAGCTGGTAGCGCACCACACTGGCAGTGTGGGGGTCAGGGGTTCGAGTCCCCTCAGCTCCACCCATGAAAGCCCCGGAATTGGGGGGCACCGGCAGCAGTCCTCTACGATGAAACAAGATCATGTCAGTCAGATGTCAGTGAAACGGGGCGACATGAGGTGGCATGAGGAGTCAGGTCACGGGCGCTGGCGACATGACGCGACAGAAGCGCGCCGACCGGCCCTCGGCGTTTTGTCGCCCGACGCAAAGCTGAGCTTGATGCGCATGAGGTCGGCCCGATGTTAGATGTCGTCCATTGCGGTAATCAGCCGACCGGTGCGAAGCGGTATGCGGTCGCCGGATGCTGCTGCTCCGAAATTTGATCCGGAGGCTCCCGGTGCCCACGCGGCTGATCAACTGGCGGCGTGCCGATGAGTTGTTGCACCCGTCGTCACCAGCTCGACAATCGGTCCGGACGGGATCTTGATCAATCGGCCCATGCGGATGACCGGGGTTGGCCACTGATTCGTACGGACGAGTTCGTAGGCGAGTGTTCGGCCGATTCCAAGTAGGCGCGCGGCCTGCGGTACATCGAGCACGGCGGGCACTGGGGCCGACGACGGAATGCCTGACAAGTAATCGCCTTCCGACGGCATCCCGGGAGTCATCTGCACGAGCTCGGCGCTGACCTTCTGATTTGGTTGATCTTCCATGGCGATATCCCTTCGACGAGGGCAACGTCTCGTGGCCCTTCACTAGGGACAGGTGAAAATTTCGGCCCGTTAGTGCAACTCGATGGGTAACGAATCGATAACGGCGGTCGATAGAATTGGGCTCTGACACTCTGACACGGCGTATTCACGCCCTTCCTGCGTGCCGTAAAAGTTCTAGTCTGTTGTGGTTTGACGCTTGACTGATCGATTGATCGAGGGGGAACGTGGATCTTGCGGTGATCGCGTTAACCCTCGGGAATGCGGCGTGTCACCCCCGGAACTGAGGAGGTCGCATGACATCCAGGCGGACAGGGTTGGCCCGTACCGGGCTCGCGATGCTCCTCGCGGCAGTGCTCCTCGCGGGTTGCGGCGGCAGTAGCGGAGTCCGCACCCAGACACCGACGTCCGACTCACCGACGCCCATCACTCCGACCACGTCGTCAACGACAGCGACGACGCCGACAACACCGAGTATCTCGACTCAAACGATTTCGCCGCCTAGCGTTACGCCGGCAGCGCAGGACGCCGTGAACAGCTACTACGCGGACTACAACACTGGCGCAGCGGCGAACCGCGACCCGGCCCACGCGGACTTGACCTGGATCTCGAAGTACGAGACCGGCGAGGTGCAGACACAGACCAAGCAGTCCTTCGCGTACATGAAGTCACATCAGCTTGCGTTCCGCGGCGCCACACCAAACCCGAGCGTCAAGGTCCAATCGATGCTGTCTCCGCAGGTAGTGATCCTCACTAGCTGCCTCCTGACGGATAAGTCGGACCCTTGGGTCGAGTACAGCACCGCAACCGGTAAGGCGGTCCCCCTAGGTACGCCGCGCAAACCTCCACCTCCGTACCTCCTGAGGATCTTCATGAAGGCGAGTTCCGGCTCGACATGGCAGATCACATCGGTTCTGCAGGACACGAGCAAGACGTGCACGGGCTGATGACGACGCGGAAGATCGTCACCGGGCTTCTCGCGCTCATCGTCGTCCTGGCAATCGTTCTTGTTGTTTCCTCGCCGGCGAGTGCCGAGGGTCTGTCAACTCTTCGGTGTAACTGATCTTTGTTGGTCTATTTCGTGCCGGCGGACAGGCGTCCGTCGAAGGTGATCTCGAAGGCGTTGAGTGCTGCCTTCCAGCGGTTGGACCAGCGTTTGC
>JBPCOE010000019.1:0-11078 GCA_051000605.1 Jatrophihabitans sp. | reverse complement strand
GGGGGGGGGTGGAGGCGGATTGGGGGCGTGGGGTGGTGGGGGTGGGGGGGGGGGGGGGGGGTGGTGTTGGGTTTGCTCTTTCCCCCCCCCCCCCCCCCCCCCCACCACTCCCCGATCGGCATCCGGCTGGACAGCGGCGTCGTGGACGGCTCCGTGGTGGGCATCCACTACGACCCCATGCTCGCCAAGGTGATCGCGTGGGCGCCCGAGCGTCGGCAGGCTGCGACCACCCTCGCCACCGCGCTGGCCCGCTCCAGGATTCACGGCGTCGTCACCAACCGTGAGCTGCTCGTGCGCGTTCTCCGGCACGAGGCGTTCCTCGCCGGCGACACCGATACGGCGTTCTTCGACCGGCACGGGTTGGCGACACTGGCTGCGCCGCTGGCCGACGAGGCCGGGCTGAGGAGATCCGCCCTCGCCGCCGCGCTCGCCATCGACGCGACGCACCGGGCGAACGCGACCGTGCTGCGCGGGGTGCCCTCGGGATGGCGCAACGTCGTGAGCCAACCCCAGCTCGAGCGTTTCGAGGGCCAGGACATCGCGTTCCGTCATACCCGGGGCGGTCTGCGGGCCGACGGCTTCGAGGACGTCGCGCTCGTCCACGCGTCCGCCACCGAGGTCGTCCTGGACACCGAGGGAGTGCGCCGCTCGTTTGCCGTCGCCGTGCACGACGATGCGGTGTACGTGGACTCCGCGCTCGGCCCGGTACGGCTGGTCCGCGTGCCACGCTTCGTCGATCCTGCGGACCAGGTGTCCGCGGGATCGCTGCTCGCGCCGATGCCCGGATCCGTCGTTCGCATCGCAGTCGGGGTCGGTGACCGAGTGAGAGCCGGCGAGCCGATCCTCTGGCTCGAGGCCATGAAGATGCAACACCGGATCAACGCCCCGGCCGACGGCATCGTGGCCGAACTGCCGGTGGCACAAGGAGAGCAGATCGAGGTCGGCGCCGTCCTGGCCGTCGTGACCGAGTCAGAATGAGAAAGCGCGAACCTGCGCTAAAGAAGGGAATGGACTGCTGTGGACTTCACGGAAACCGAGGAGCAGACCGCGTTGCGCAAGGCGGTGGGCGAGCTGGGCCGCCGCTTCGGCTATGACTACGTCGCGCCACGGGCCCGTGCCCGCGAACCGCTGACGGAGCTCTGGGACGAGGCCGGCAAGAGCGGCTTCCTCGGTCTCAACCTGCCCGAGGAGTACGGCGGTGGCGGTGCCGGCATGTACGAGCTGTCCCTCGTCTGTGAGGAGCTCAACGCGGCCGGCTGCGGACTGTTGATGATGGTCGTCTCCCCCGCCATCAACGGCACGATCATCAGCCGCTTCGGCACCGACGAGCAGAAACAGCGCTGGCTACCCGGCCTCGCCGACGGCTCGACGATCATGGCCTTCGGCATCACCGAGCCCGACGCCGGCTCGAACACGCACCGCATCACCACGACGGCCCGCCGGGACGGGAGCGACTGGCTGCTCACCGGGCGCAAGATCTACGTATCCGGCGTCGATCATGCGCAGCAGATCCTGATCGTGGCCCGCACCGAAGACGCCAAGACCGGCCGGCTCAAGCCCGCACTGTTCGTGTTGCCGACCGACACCCCCGGCTTCGAGTACAAGGCGATCGACATGGACGTCGTGATGCCCGACAAGCAGTTCCTGCTCTTCCTCGACGACGTCCGCCTACCCGCCGACGCGCTCGTGGGCGATGAGGACGGCGCGCTCATGCAGCTGTTCGCCGGGCTGAACCCCGAGCGCGTCATGGCCGCCGCCGGGTCGGTCGGGATGGGTCGCTACGCGCTCGACCGCGCGGTGAAATACGCGAACGAACGCAACGTCTGGGGCAAGCCGATCGGGACACACCAAGGCCTCTCGCACCCGCTGGCCAAGGCCAAGGTCGAGCTCGAGATGTCGAAGCTGATGATGCAGAAGGCGGCCACGCTCTACGACGGCGGCGACGACATGGGCGCCGGCGAATCTGCCAACATGGCCAAATACGCCGCGGCCGAGGCGTCCATCGCGTGCGTCGATCAGGCCGTGCAGACGCTCGGTGGCAACGGCCTCGCCCACGAGTACGGGTTGGGCGCGCTGCTGGTCGGGGCGCGCGTCGCCCGTATCGCGCCGGTCAGTCGCGAAATGATTTTGAACTTTGTGGCTCAGTTCAGCCTTGGGCTGCCGAAGTCTTACTAGCCTCCGGCGTCGTCGCCTCTCCCTCGAAAGGTCATCTCATGGCTGAACTAGTCCACTATTCGGTGGAACGAGGGGTCGCTGTTGTCACTCTTGACTCGCCGGCCAACCGCAATGCGCTGTCCTCGCAGCTGGTTGGTGAGTTGTCCACGCATCTGGTCACGGCTGGTGCAGCTCCGGACGTCCGCGCGGTCGTGCTTACCCATACGGGGCGGGTGTTCTGCGCTGGGGCCGATCTCAAGGAGCAGTCTGCCGAGGGCGGTCCGCAGGCCGGGACGAACCGCATGCTGGGCCTCATGCGGGCGATCGTGGAGCTGCCCAAACCGGTGGTGACGCGGATCGACGGTGCGGTGCGCGCGGGCGGTCTGGGCATCGTTGGGGCGAGCGATATCGCTCTCGGCAGCACCGACGCGTCCTTCGCATTCACGGAGGTGCGGCTGGGTCTCGCGCCGGCGATGATCTCGCTGACCACGCTGGGCCGGATGACCCACCGAGCCGCGGCGCGGTACTACCTCACCGGCGAGACGTTCGATGCTGCCGCCGCCGCCGCCTGCGGGCTGCTCACGCTCGTGACGGAGGACCTCGACGGCGAAGTCGCAACGATCACGGACGCGTTCCGCGCGTGCTCGCCGCAGGGGCTGGCTGAGACGAAACCCCTTACCACGCAGGCGATCCAGGCCGCGTTTGACGACCGTTCGACCGCCATGCAGGCGTTGTCGGCGCGGCTGTTCTCCTCCGAGGAGGCCCGCGAGGGAATGCTCTCGTTCCTGCAGAAACGCAAGCCGCCCTGGGCGCCGGAGTAGAACGTGACCGAGCCGGCGACGGACGCGCGCGCGCCGCAGCAGGATCGCTCTCGGGCGACTCGCGCACGGCTACTGGAGTCGGCGATCGTCTGCCTCGCCGACCTGGGTTGGACGGCGAGCACGGTGGCCGTCGTCGCCGAACACGCCGGCGTGTCCCGGGGTGCGGCCCAGCACCATTTCCCGACCCGCGAGGCGTTGTTCGCTGCCGCACTCGAGCATGTCACTCGCGAGCGTGGCGAGCAGATGCGCCGGCAGCTGGCCGCGCACCATCGCGAGTTCGATACGGCCGCCATCGTCGATCTGGTCTTCGAGCTCTACAGCGGGAGGTTCTTCAGGGCCGCGCTGATGCTGTGGGTCGCGGCGGCGTCCGAGCCGCAACTGCGTGAGGCCGTAGTGCCGCTCGAAGCGCGGATCGGGCGCGAAGTTCACCGCATGGTCGTCTCGCTGCTCGGGGTCGATGAGCAGGTGCCCGGCGTGCGCGAGACCGTCCAGGCGACGCTCGACCTCGCCCGTGGCCTGGGGCTGGCGAATCTGCTGACGGACGACAGCGTCCGTCGTGCCGGCATCGCCCGGCGGTGGGCACAGACTCTGGACCGCAGCCTGGGGTAGGGCGATCGCTCGCTACTGCTCGGCGCTTTCGCGGCCGAGCAGGCGAGCGAGCAGGTCCTCGCCGTTTTCCTGCTCCTCGGGTCGCCGGCGGTGACCCCCGCGCGTGTCCTGGTCGGGTTCGGCGTGCCGGGAATGGCGCCCGGGGTCGCCGGCCTCGTCTGTATCGTCACCACTGCGCCGCCGCCGGCCGGTGTACCCGCGCGACGTCCCGTTCGTGGTCGGGGTACCAGTCTCGCCTGCCCGATCCGGTGAAACGGTCGCCGCGTCGGCATCTGCGGATTCGATCGGATCCAGCGCAAAATCGGTGAACGGACGGATCCGTGGAAGTGACACGAAGGGATCGCGTGCGCGCGAACTAGGCGAGTGGGCCGGCTCCGGCTCGCTGCGCGGCACCTCGACGCGCTGGTCCCCGAATGATCGCGGCGGCGTCGGACGGACGCTTGTGGCCGGGGCGCCGGCGGTGGCGCCGGCCCGCACGGCCGCCGCGCGCTGCTCGGCGACGTGCTTCGCCTTGGCACGTTCGGCTTCGGCTTGCCGGGCTTCCGCACGCCGGGCCTCGACGCGCTCGGCCTCCTTGCGCTCAGCCGCGACGCGCTTGGCCTCCTTGCGCTCAGCCTCGACGCGTTCTGCCTCAGCTTGCGCCGCCTCGACCCGCGCCGCCTCGACCCGCGCCGCCTCGACCCGTGCCGCCTCGACCCGTGCCGCCTCAACTCGTGCCGCCTCGACCCGTGCCGCCTTCGCCCGGGCGACCTCGGCTCCCCGCGTCGCCACCGCGTCCTGGGCCGCGGCCTCGGGCCGAGGCGCCGGCGCGTCCGGACGGATCACCGGCCGCTCATTCGCCTCGACCAGCGATTCGGTGCGGTCATCGACCCGAGCGGCTAGGACCCCGGCCTCGACTTCCGCGGTCGGCCGGCTGACCGGTCGCACCCGAGCGGGCTCGACGACCGGGCGAAACGTGCCTCTGGGCGCGGCCATGCGGCCGAGCAGTTCGTTCACCGCGGGGCCCGTCTCACTCGCCACCTTGAGCTGGCGCACTTCGTGCTGCAGGGCCTCCAAGTCCGAGCCGATGAGCCGGGTGGTTTCGATGCGCTCGAGCCGCAACTGGCCGCCGACCTTTTCCAGCAGATCCTGGCGGAGCTGCGCGATCTCGCCGCGCAGAGCCGCGACCTCTCGATTCATCGTCGCGTTGATCTCACGGCGCAACAGTTGCTCGAGCCTCGTTTCCCAGTCTCGCCGGGCGTCGGTGTCCTCGGGTCGTTCGAGTTCGTCCGAATCCCGGAGCGCCACCTCGCCCGACGGGCGCGGCTGCGGCTCGCTGTCGTTGAGGTGACGGCGCGTGCCGAACATCGAATATGCGCCCAGCAACAGCCCCCAAAGACCGGTGAGGACGCCGATTTCGATGCGCTTCTGCGTCGTACTCGTCACGATCAGCCAGACCGCGACCGCACCAAGGACGATGGCAGCGGCGAATCCGATCCCGCGCAGGACGACTCCACGCGTCAGGGGTGGGGCGTCTGGGCGTGGCACCGGGCCAGTTTAGACACTCGCGCCAGCCCCGCCGGCGACGCCGAACCGACTCTCAGGCAAGCGACTCAACGGCGCCGTTCGTCATGGCCTGGGTCGATCCCGGAACGCTCGAGCAGCAGGCCGGCGCCGACCAGTAGCAACGCTGCGGCCAGCAGGACAGCGCCGACCAGCGCGTCGTCGGACGCGGCCTGAACCGCACCCACGTCGGGCACCAGTCGCAGCAGCAGCGCCGCCGCTGCCCCCACCACTCCCGCACCCACGAGCGACGACGCCTTGCCCAGGGCAACACATCGCGCGATCACTATGGCGGCCATCGGTTTGGCGTCGGGATCGTGGCGCACGGCCGCTCGGACACGTCTGGCCGCGATGGACTCGGCGACCGCGAGCGCGGCCAGTGGCGCCGCGACGATGAACTTCAGTGGCGGCAGGGAGTTGTAGGAGAACCGCAGCAGGACGTAGGCCGTGATACCGATCACTGCGAACGGCACGAGCAGATCGCCCCAGCTCGTCCGGCGCATACCGGGATCGGTCATCGGAGCCCCGCGTCCTGCACCAGACGCACAGCCTCGACGTCCGCGCGAGGCAACGCAGCGAGCAAGTCGGTGATCGCACGACCGGCCAGGCGAGCCGACGGGTCGGCGGCCGCCCAGGGCACGAGGACGAAGGCCCGCTCACTTGCTCGAGGGTGCGGCAATGTCAGCTCGGGGTCGTCGCTCGTCACGGACTCGACGCTGCCGCTGGTCACGTCTTCGACGATGACGATGTCGACGTCCAAGGTCCGCGGACCCCAGCGGACGTCCCGCGCACGCCCGGCGGCCTGCTCGGTGGCATGCGATCGGCGCAGCCACATGCGTGCGTCGGCGTCGTCGTCGGACACCAGGAGCACCGCGTTGAGATAGTCACCCTGCGGCACTGGGCCCCACGGCGGTGTCTCGTACACCGGGGACACCGCCCGTAGCCACGGGCGCACGGCGTCGACGGCCGCCTGCAGCGTGGCCAGGCGATCGCCCAGGTTCGATCCGATGGACAGCACGGCGGTGCTCAAGCACCCTCCTCGGGCCCGCTGTCCGCCCCGGCCGCCTGTTGAGTGGCGCGAAAAGGTGATGAGTGGCGCGATGCGGCGCGCCACTGCGCCGATATCGCGGCGCTCAACCTGAACGCGCGCACCGGCCTCATGATGGTCGGTCCCGGCGGATGGTGATGGCGACGTCGGCGAAGCTCAACGGGATCGGCGCCTGCGGCTTGTGGACGGTCACGGTGGCCGCAGCGACCCGCGGGTCGGCCAGGCACACAGCCATGAGCCGTTCGGCCAGCGTTTCGAGCAGCTCGACCGCAGGGCCGCCGACGACCGCGGCGAGTGCTTGCGCGAGTTCGCCGTAGTGGATGGTGTCGGCCAGGTCGTCAGAGGCCGCCGCGACGGCGGTCGAGACCTCGAGGACGACGTCCACGACGAAGTCCTGCCCGTCGCGGCGCTCGAAGTCGAAGACGCCGTGATGCCCGCGGACAGTCAGCCCGGTGAGGGCGATGCGATCGCTCATCCGACTGCCTCGCCCCATGCCGAGTTGACTGGCGAGGTAGTGGCTGACTCGCGAGGTATGGATCGCCAGTCAGCGTCTAGCTCGCCAATCAACGCAAGGGGAGGAAACGCGCTCACGGCCGGTACCTGCGAATGGTCGCGATCGTGAGGGCGGCATCGACAGACGGCCGGACGTCGTGGACGCGCACGCCCCAGACGCCGGCGGCCGCGCAGTGCGCGGTGATGGCCGTCGTGGCGTCCTCGCGGTCGGCGACCGGACGCGGGACCCCCGACGCGTCGGCGAGCAGGCTACCCAGGAAGGACTTGCGCGACGCGGCGACCAGCACCGGCAGCCCGATGTCGATCAACGTCGGCAACTCGCCCAGCAATGCCCAGTTGTGCTCGGCAGTCTTGGCGAAGCCCAGCCCCGGATCGATGACCAGCTGCGATTCGGCGATCCCGGCGACCAGCGCGGCATCCACGCGTTCGAGCAACTCGGCGCGCACCTCGTTGACGACGTCCTCGTAGATCGCGTATTGGGACATCTGGGCACTCGGGCCCCGCCAGTGCATGAGAATCCACGGGCAGCCGGCGTCGCGGACCACCCCGGCCATCGCCGGATCGGCCCGGCCGCTCGAGACGTCGTTCACCAGCGTGGCCCCGGCCTCCAGCGCCGCAGCGGCGACCGAGGCGCGGTAGGTGTCGATCGAGAGGACGACGCCGTGGCGGGCGAGGTCGGCGATCACCGGCAGGACCCGCCCCAGTTCCTCCTCGGCGGTGATCGGTTGCGCGCCGGGACGGGTGGACTCCCCGCCGACGTCGATGACGTCGGCGCCATCGGCCCACATCTGTAGGCCGTGCTCGACAGCAGCGGCGGCGTCCGGATGCAGGCCGCCGTCGGAGAACGAATCCGGCGTGGTGTTCAGGACGCCGACGACACTGATGCGGTCAGCACGACGTGGGATCACGCGTCGCCCTCACTCCGCAAGCGTCGCTCACCGGCCCAGGATCAGACCGAGGGCCTCGGCGCGGGTGCGCGGATCGTCCTTGAACAGCCCACGCACGGCGGACGTCATGGTGCGGGCGCCGGGTTTGCGGATCCCGCGCATGGCCATGCACAGATGTTCGGCCTCGACGACGACGATGACCCCCCGCGGCTCGAGCCGGCGGACCATCGCGTCGGCCACCTGGCTGGTGAGCCGCTCCTGCACTTGCGGGCGGCGCGCATACAGATCGATGAGCCGGGCGAGTTTGGACAGGCCCGTGATCCGGCCGTCCTCAGCCGGGATGTATCCGATCGCGGCCGTGCCGTGCCACGGAACGAGATGGTGTTCGCACGTCGAGTAGATCGGGATGTCCTTGACCAACACGAGCTCGTCGTGGTGCTCGTCGAAGGTGGTCAGCAGGACGGCGTCGGGATCGACGTGCAGGCCGCCGAAGATCTCGGCACAGGCGCGGGCCACCCGGTCGGGAGTCCTGCGCAGGCCCTCGCGGTCAGGGTCTTCACCGACCGCGACGAGCAATTCGCGCACGGCCGCAGCGGCACGATCCAGATCGACGGTGCTGGGCGGCGTCTCGCTCAACCGTTGCCGCCACCGGGCGGATCCTCGTAGGACGAGTCGGGCGCTGACGGGTAGCCGCCGTACGGCGGAGCCCCTGCGCCGCCGCCGGTGTTCGGTGCCGGGGGTGGTGCGCCGAACTGCGGGCCGAAGTACCCACCGGCGTGCGGCGAGGACGGCTGCGGAGCAGTCGGCTCGGGCTGCACCCCGGGTAACGCGCGACCGCCGGCACCGTTCACGCCGTTCGAGCCGTTGGAGCCGTTAGGCGAACCGTTCGCCGCCGGCTTGCGCAGCGAGGGCGGGATGTCGACCGGCGGACGGTCACTGGGCGTGCGTTTGCCAAACGCGGAGAAGGTGTTGTGCGGGGGGCGCTTGCGGACGGGCTCCAGGATCCGCTGGAGATCGTCCTTCGTGAGCGTTTCGCGCTCGACGAGTTCCAGGACCATCTTGTCGAGCGCGTCGCGGTACTGCTGCAGGATCTCCCAGGCCTCGTCGTGCGCGCCCTCGATGATGTCGCGGACCTCGGCGTCGATATCGGCGGCGATGTCCTCGGAATAGTCACGCTGGTTGCCGTAGTCGCGGCCCATGAACGGCTCGGCGTCGCCGGTGCCGTACTTGACGGCCCCGAGTTTGGTGCTCATGCCGTACTCGGTGACCATCGCGCGGGCCAGCTTGGTGGCCTTCTCGATGTCGTTGGACGCGCCGGTGGTGGGCTCGTGGAACACGAGCTCCTCAGCGGCCCGGCCACCGAGTGCGTACACGAGCTGGTCGAGGATCTCGGCGCGGGTCTGCGTGTAACGGTCCTCGAGCGGGAGGACGAGCGTGTGGCCCAGCGAACGCCCACGCGGAAGGATCGTCACCTTGTGCACGGGGTCCAGGTTCGGCATCGCCCACGCGGTCAGAGCATGGCCGGCCTCGTGGTAGGCGGTGACGCGCTTCTCCTTGTCGCTCATGGCCCGCGTCTTGCGTTCGGGCCCGGCGATCACGCGGTCGATGGACTCCTCGAGCGCCGCACCGGTGATCAGACGGCCGTTGTTGCGCGCGGTGAGCAGTGCCGCCTCGTTGACCACGTTGGCGAGGTCGGCGCCGGTGAAGCCCGGGGTTCGCCGGGCGATGACGGACAGGTCGACATCGGCAGCGAACGGCTTGCCCTTCGCGTGCACCTTGAGCACTGCTTCGCGCCCGAGGACGTCGGGTGGCCCGACGGCGATCTGGCGGTCGAAGCGCCCCGGGCGCAGCAGCGCCGGGTCGAGGATGTCGGGACGGTTGGTGGCGGCGATCATGATGACGCCGCCCTTGACGTCGAAGCCGTCCATCTCGACGAGCATCTGGTTCAGCGTCTGCTCGCGCTCGTCGTGGCCGCCACCCATCCCGGCACCGCGGTGCCGGCCGACGGCGTCGATCTCGTCGACGAAGATGATGGCCGGCGCGTTGGCCTTGGCCTGCTCGAACAGGTCGCGGACGCGACTGGCGCCGACACCGACGAACATCTCGACGAAGTCCGAGCCGGAGATCGAGTAGAACGGGACGCCCGCCTCGCCGGCGACGGCCCGGGCGAGCAGCGTCTTACCGGTACCGGGCGGCCCGTACAGCAGCACGCCCTTGGGAATCTTCGCGCCGAGCGCCTGGAACTTCGCCGGGCTGGCCAGGAACTCCTTGATCTCATCGAGTTCCTCGATGGCCTCGTCGGCTCCCGCGACGTCGGCGAAGGTGGTCTTCGGGGTGTCTTTGTTGACGAGTTTGGCCTTGCTCTTGCCGAAGCTCATGACGCGATTGCCGCCGCCCTGGACCTGGCTCATGACGAAGAACAGCACGCCGACGATGAGCAGGATGGGGAGCAGGCTGATCAGCAGCGACAGCCAGGTGTTGTCCTTGGCGACGTAGGTGCGAAACGACAGCCCGCTACCGCTCTTGGCCGCCTCGGCACGCAGGGTCCGGAACACGTCGGCCGACGCGTTCGACGGGTACTGCGTGCTGATCTTGCTGTACTTGCCGTCGAACTTGTCGCCATTTTTCAGGTCGAGTCGCAGGGACTGACCCTTGTCGTCGATGACAGCCTTGCTGACCGTACCGGCCTGAACCTGCTTCAACGCGTCGGAGCTGCTGACACCGTGGTAGTCGCTGCCACCGGAGAGCAGGCTGGGTAGCACGAGGAAGCCGAACAGGATCAGGACGGCCCAGAGCCACCACGAGCGAAGAATGCGCCTGCGATTCATATCGTTATCACGAACGGCCGGCCGCTCGCGTTCCTTCCCGCATCAGAGGGGATGTGAACAGGTACACAGCTGAAGTCTGAACCTTCGACGGTACACGGCAGGCCTCGCCGCCTGGCCCTGCTGGGAGCCTCCAGACCGCGGCTGCGGCCGCCCGTTCGCAGCGTGCGTCGTCAACCCCCGTACACCTCGGGCCGCAGACGCCCGATGTAGGGCAGATCGCGGTAGCGCTCGGCGTAGTCCAGGCCGTAGCCGACGACGAATTCGTTGGCGATGTCGAAGCCCACGTACTCGACCTGGATGTCGACCTTGACCGCGTCGGGCTTGCGCAGCAGCGTCACGATCGCGATGGACGCCGGGTTGCGGCTCTTCAGGTTCCTCAAGAGCCACGACAGGGTGAGGCCGGAATCGATGATGTCCTCGACGATGAGCACGTCCCGGCCGGCTATGTCGCGGTCAAGATCCTTCAGGATCCGGACGACGCCGCTGGTCTGCGTGCCGCTGCCGTAGGAGCTGACGGCCATGAACTCCATCGTGCTCGGACGCTCGAGAGCGCGCGCGAGGTCGGACATGAACATCGCCGCGCCCTTGAGGATGCCGACGAGGATCGGCTCGCGACCTGCGTAGTCGGCGTCGATCTCCTTGGCCAGTTCGGCGATCTTCGTGCGGATCTCGTCGG